>NZ_QUGF01000030.1:0-1345 GCF_003479275.1 Clostridium sp. AF20-7
GACCTATAGGACAAAATGTGTTGATAGAAACCGCCTTCAGCCCTTGAATTTCAAGGGCTGGGGGCGGTTCAATCTTTTTTGAAACAACTTTGAGGGTGGACAAAACGTGTTGATAAAAACACCTGCATCCCTTGCAAATAAAGGGAAAAACAAGGTTTAATCTTCCTTGAAACAGCAACAACGGAGGAAGATTAAATGAATCAAGTAAATTGTCCTGTATGTGGAAATAAATGTATTAAAGCTGGAAAGACAAAAGCAGGGTCACAACGTTGGCTTTGCAGGAAATGCAATTCATCAGTTACACACAAAATAGACAACTCTGCCAAAGAACTGCAAATCTTCTTGGATTGGTTGTTTGGAAAGGAATCCCAGTCATCAATGCCCGGAGATGGAAGAACATTCAGACGCAAAACCGCTAAATATTGGAATATATGGCCTATGCCGCCTAAAGTCGAGGACAGCAGGGATGTCTTGTATCTTGATGGTATTTATCTGGGAAGAAAAGCGTGCATTTTAATCTGTTGTGATGATAAATATGTCCTTGGCTGGTATTTATGCAGATATGAATATGCCGCTGCATGGACGGCTTTAATGAAACGTATAGCGGAACCTAGAATGGTTGTATCTGACGGTGGAACAGGGTTTGCAAAGGCACTCAAAAAAGTATGGCCGGGTGCAAAACACCAAAGATGCGTTTTCCATGTATTCTGCCAGGTAAGGCGTTACACGACATCAAGACCTAATTCAATGGCAGGTAAAGAGCTATATAACATGGCAAAAGAACTCTTGAAAATAAACACAAAAGAAGAAGCGGATTTATGGATAAAAAGATTTATTGAATGGATAAATAAGTATGAGGATTTCCTGAATGAAATGACAGTTGATGAAAATGGAAACAGGCGTCCTACACATGAACGGATACTGAAAGCAGAAAAGTCATTAATTAAACTTATCAGGGAAAACACGCTGTTTACTTATCTGGACAAAGAATTAAGGGACAAATTTAACACACCTTCTACCAATAACAGAATTGAAGGCAGTGTCAATTCCAGACTTAGGGAAATGCTTAGAAATCATAGAGGATTATCTGTTGAAAGAAGAATAAAAGCGGTTTACTGGTGGTGCTATATGCACTCGCCTGAACCGCTTTCATTGTCTGAAATAATAAATGTTATGCCAACCGATAAAAGCATTGCGGCAATATATCAAAAAATGAATGAAAAGAATAAACTTGAAAAAAGTCTTTCTAGTTGGGGCGATGCCATTGTATGGAGTGATTTACATAATTATGACAGAACGTTTGTTGAATGGGATTAACCCATCAACACGTTTTGTCCTATAACCC
>NZ_QUGF01000031.1:0-1271 GCF_003479275.1 Clostridium sp. AF20-7
TGTGAAGCGGGGGAAAAGCTGGAGATAACTTCAAAGGCTTACCTATCGCTATTCCCGTCTGACCTTGCTACCTATGGCAAAGATGCGAAGTCGCTTTTGAAAGAATTGCAGAGCCAGAACGAGCGAATGTTCATGGTGACATTTCTGGTGCTGAACACCGGGCGCACCGAGCAGGAACTGGAAAACAATGTGTTCCAGGCACAGAGCATCGCCCAGAAGCATAACTGCAATCTGCGTCGTTTGGATTTTCAGCAGGAATCCGGGCTGATGAGCAGCCTGCCATTGGCACAAAACCTGATCGAGATTCGACGTGGCCTGACAACCAGTTCCACGGCGATTTTTGTACCGTTCACAACGCAGGAGCTGTTCCAGAATGGTGGGGAAACGCTCTATTACGGGCTGAATGCCCTGTCGAACAACCTTATCATGGTGGACAGAAAGAAGCTCAAGAACCCCAACGGACTGATTCTGGGTACTCCCGGTTCCGGTAAATCCTTTTCCGCAAAGCGTGAAATCACCAATGCGTTCCTGGTTACGGATGACGATATTATCATCTGCGACCCCGAAGCGGAATATGCGGCTCTGGTTCACAAGTTCAATGGTCAGGTGGTAAAAATCAGCTCCTCCAGTACCAACTATATCAACCCTATGGACATCAACCTGAACTACTCTGAGGATGACAACCCGGTAGCACTGAAAGCTGATTTTATCCTGTCCCTCTGTGAGTTGATTATGGGCAGTAAGGATGGCTTGCAGCCTATCGAAAAGACGGTTATCGACCGTTGTGTGCATCAGATCTACCAGAGATATTTCGACAATCCTGCACCTGAGAATATGCCGATCCTTGAGGATTTGTATGATGCCCTTCTGAAGCAGGACGAAAAGGAAGCCCACCATGTAGCGACCGCCTTGGAAATCTATGTTAAGGGTTCTCTGAAACTGTTTAACAACAGAACCAATGTGGATATTCAGAATCGTCTGGTGTGCTTCGACATTAAGGAGCTGGGCAATCAGCTGAAAAAAATCGGTATGCTGATTGTTCAGGATCAGGTCTGGGGGCGTGTAACTGCTAACCGTTCTGCCGGTAAATCGACCAGATATTATATTGACGAGTTCCATCTGCTTCTGAAGGAAGAACAGACGGCAACCTATTCCGTAGAAATCTGGAAGCGATTCCGTAAATGGGGCGGATTGCCGACCGGTATTACCCAGAATGTCAAAGTGCGCCCAGATAGGGCGCTGTGCAAAGCAGTCTAAGGTACTGCCGCACA
>NZ_QUGF01000032.1:0-1265 GCF_003479275.1 Clostridium sp. AF20-7
TGTGCGGCAGTACCTTAGACTGCTTTGCACAGCGCCCTATCTGGGCGCACTTTTACGTTCTGCGTGATACCAGTCGGAATACCTCCCCACTTCCTGAATCTCTTCCAGATTTCCACACTGTACGCTGCTGTCTGTTCCTCTTTCAGCAACAGATGGAACTCATCAATGTAATATCTGGTAGACTTATGAGCAGAACGATTGACTGTTACCCTGTTCCAAACCTGATCCTGAACAATCAACATGCCAAGTTTTTTAAGCTGTTTACCAAGGTCTTTAATATCGAAACATACCAGACGATTGTTCAACTCTACATTTGTGCGGTGATTAAACACCTTCAGGGAACCATTTACATAGATTTCCAGTGCTGTTGCCAGCCGCTGCGACTCTGTCTCTTCCTGTTTGCGAAGCAGATTATATAAATCTTCCAGAATTGGCATTTTCTCTGGAACCGGATCAGCAAGATAGTCCTGATATACCAGACGTACACATCGGTCAATGATTGTTTTTTCCACTGGTTCCAGACCATTTTTCCCTCCTACTACCAGTTCACAAAGCGAAAGGATAAAATCTGATTTCAGAGATAACGGATCGTCATCATCCGCATAATTGATATTAATGTCCATTGGATTGATGTAATCATGACTGGTCGGAGAAATACGGATAACCTGCCCGTTAAATGCCCGGACTAACGGAAAATATTCTCCCTCCGGATCACAGATAATAATGTCGTCTTTTGTGACAATAAATACATTGGTAATCTCTCTTTTTGCTGCAAAAGATTTACCAGATCCAGGAGTACCAAGTATCAGCCCATTTGGATTCTTCAGCTTTTTCCGGTCTGCCATGATCAGGTTATTAGACAGGGCATTTAACCCATAATAGATAGATTCCCCACCCATAAACAGTTCCTGCGTTGTAAATGGAACAAAAATAGCTGTCGATGTGGTAGTCAATGCCCGCTTGATCGGAATCCAGTTTCTTCCAAGTGGCAAACTGCTCATAAGGCCCTGTTCCTGCTGATAGTCCAATCTTTTTAATGCACAGTTATATTTCTGTGCAATACCTGCCGTCTGGAATACCACATTTTCCAGCTCCTGTTTATTTTTCGCTGTATTTAAAAACACCAAAGTCACAAGAAACATTCTTTCATTTCTCGACTGTAAATCTTCCAGAAGTCTTTTCGCTTCCCCTCCGTATGTATTCAGGTCAGATGGAAATAGCGATAGGTAAGCCTTTGAAGTTATCTCCAGCTTTTCCCCCGCTTC
>NZ_QUGF01000033.1:0-832 GCF_003479275.1 Clostridium sp. AF20-7
TCCAAGGATTGTCAACGATTTTTCTATATTTGTTATTCTTTTTATTTTGTTGTTATTTTTTAGAATATTTTGTCATTTCTATTTATTTCACACATACTAGATTAAAAAATCAGCAGCATTCCCACCAGCTTATTTTGATCCTTCTTGCGGAAATGCCGCTGATTTATTTTGCGCCATTTTCTTCTATTATCATATATACAACTATTTGCTCTCTTCTCTTTCCAAACACTACAGTAACGAGATTGCGGTGTGCCATTTTTCAAAACTATACATAATATATAATTTTAATAATGGATATGGAAGAAAGCGACTGAAAAATCCAGATACCGCCTGTTTGAGAAGCTCACTTCCCTGTTTCAGGAAATTAATCTTGAGCTTCAATACACGGGGATAAAGTTCAGTATTAATACAGAATACTCGCCAGAATACTTAAAGGAAGCCGCATCGAAATACGCAGAAATCTGGCAGTTGGATGAAACAACGTTTGTCGCCGGTAAAGGACATCGAAAGTCAGTCCAGCAGCGCCATTATGAAAAACTTAAGGAATATCTGTCAAAGCTGAATGTGATGAAAATAAAATCAGCTGCATAGATTTGAAAATCAACAAATTTATGGGGTAAGGGGGAAATGCTCTTTTAGAGACTACTTCGTTTATAATTTTTTAGTCTAAAAGAGCGTGTAATAGGAAATTCCTTGGAATTCCCTATTACACAAAAAAACCGCCATACATTTCTGTACAACGGTCTTCTTTACATACCTTCAAAACTGCACACTGAATCTCTTCTACTCTCTATCTTTCATCCTTCAGGAAATAACTTCCTCTTACCTATCC
>NZ_QUGF01000034.1:0-785 GCF_003479275.1 Clostridium sp. AF20-7
CCGCACACCGCCTTTGGATGAAAAGCGGCGCTTCTGGACGCGCGATAAATTTCTATCATACGGCCATACAAAATAACCGTTATAAAAACGGATATAACCTTTAGGCACAGACTCGCCAGAAGCGTTTCCAGTGCCAGTATAATCAGCTCTCCTATTTCCATTGATTCCATTGCTGTCTCCATCGAGGTGATTACCGAATCAATATTGATTGCCGTCTGCTGGTTGATAACACCTGCAGCCCGGTTCACTACATTCTGTCCAACATCAAAAATTGCCATTGTGATCGTAAAAGCATTGCTTACGAACCATACTGCAACCCACATCTTGAAGAAATATTTGAAAAACATCCATGTATCTATATCATGCATGTTATTCTTTTCGGTGAGCATGGAAATCAGCTCATAACACAACACAAAAGTTATGATCATTCCGGCAATCGGTACGATCACAGAATCCGACAGATTTTGGATCAAGCTGAAAATACTGCCACTCCAGCCCTGGGGCGTTTGCCCAACCTGACTTGCAATATCACCGGTTTTTTCATTCACATCGGTAAACATGTTCGTCAGGTTTGAGCTGACCATGCCTGTAAGGAGGTTACGCATCCATTCTTCTATGGACTCAAAAATCTTATCCATGCGTGTTCTCCTTTCCTACTGCCCCGGCTAAAACAAATTCGCCAGTAATGGTACAAGCTGTGTACCGATCAGAACGACACCTCCACCTGCCATAAGCTGTTTTATCCCCAATTAGGTGTAAAACTCTGCTCGATGGCGGGCGGCGGC
>NZ_QUGF01000035.1:0-783 GCF_003479275.1 Clostridium sp. AF20-7
CCGCACACCGCCTTTGGATGAAAAGCGGCGCTTCTGGACGCGCGATAAATTTCAATCATTCGACCGTAGACGATCACAAAGATGATGATTGCCAAGGCGGACATCGTGACCTGCACGATAAAGGATTGTAGGAACAAGCCGAGCAAAGGCCCCAAATCCATTGCCATCAGTGTTTCTTCCATTGTTTCCAATGCCGAAGCATCTATGGCAGTATTTCCGGATATGATACCGGCGCTTGCGTTTATAACGTGCTGTGCCACATCGAACACAGCCATCGTGATATTGAATGTGTTTGTGATTAACATGACCGCAACAAAAGTCTTGAACACCCATTTGAAGAAGATCCAGGTTTCAAAATTCGCCAGATTGTTGTGGTCAATAATCATCTGAATTAGCTCATAACAGGCAATGAAGGTCAGAATCAAGCCTGCTATTGGGATAATCACTGACTCGGAGATGTTTCGTACCATGGCAAAGACACCCGGCGAAAAATTCGCCGGGGTCATGCCAACGGAGGTTGCTATCTCGCCAACCTGGTTGTTGACGGACTCAAACATCCCCGACAGATTTCCCATAATGGCTGAAACGAGCATTTCTTTCAGCCAGTCTGTGATCTGTTGGAGTATGCTGTCCAAAGGCGATTACCTCCTTGTTTTGTGATTAACCGAACAGTCCGGAGAGCAGAGGTACAAGGGTGGTGCCGATGAGAGCAACACCGCCGCCAGCCATGAGCTGTTTTATCCCCAATTAGGTGTAAAACTCTGCTCGATGGCGGGCGGCGGC
>NZ_QUGF01000036.1:0-304 GCF_003479275.1 Clostridium sp. AF20-7
GGATCACCTCCTTTCTAAGGAAGAAGAAGTAAGGGTTTTATATACTGTTGAGTGTTTAAGGTCCGTAAGTGCACCTCGCGAACAAGTTCGCTCGGTCGCGGCGTTCGCCGCTTATAAAACCGAAAACCAAAAACTGCTTATGAAAGTAAACTTTCAACACAGTTTCTGATTTTGTTTTTGCACTTACTCATTACAACACGAAATTTCCGGTGTCGATGCGCTTAGGGGACACACCCGTTCCCATCCCGAACACGATGGTTAAGACCTAAGCGGCCGATGATACTATGCTGGAGACGGCATGGGA
>NZ_QUGF01000036.1:314-596 GCF_003479275.1 Clostridium sp. AF20-7
CGATGATACTATGCTGGAGACGGCATGGGAAAGCAGGTGGATGCCGGATTCCATTAAAAACAATTCGCTGAATGCGATTTGAGATAGAACGGACACATCGGAATGGATGAACTATCTGTGATGAGGATGTGTTAACCTACACCAGCAGGGAAGTGCTGTTCCATATAACTGGTTTTTACCAGTGATTCATAAGTTCGAGCTTATCGAGGTTGTGAATGACTGATAAACTTCAGTCAAGTATGTACCTTGAAAACTGCATATTGAAAATCTGATACAAAGTTC
>NZ_QUGF01000037.1:0-573 GCF_003479275.1 Clostridium sp. AF20-7
AAGGTAGCCGTATCGGAAGGTGCGGCTGGATCACCTCCTTTCTAAGGAAGAAGGATTATAAGTAGGTTGCGAGAGCAGCTGAATCAATCCAACTAAAACGGAAGAAGAAGTAAGGGTTTTATATACTGTTGAGTTTTCGAGGATGACAATTAAAGATTGAAATCCAGGAAATGAAAGATTTCCGGTGTCGATGCGCTTAGGGGACACACCCGTTCCCATCCCGAACACGATGGTTAAGACCTAAGCGGCCGATGATACTATGCTGGAGACGGCATGGGAAAGCAGGTGGATGCCGGATTCATTATGGGGGTGTAGCTCAGTTGGGAGAGCACCTGCCTTGCAAGCAGGGGGTCAAGAGTTCGAATCTCTCCATCTCCATTTGCCGAAAGCAACTGAATGAAAGCGAGTCGAAGACGAAGCTTGAATTTAGTGCGAGGCAGTTCACGAATCTTAACGAACGTAAGTGAGTTTAGTTGAGTGAACATACTATGTACCTTGAAAACTGCATATTGAAAATCTGATACAAAGTTCAAACCGAGAGGTTTGAAACAAATATCAAGACATCCGAGGTGT
>NZ_QUGF01000004.1:0-387 GCF_003479275.1 Clostridium sp. AF20-7
AGTCCGTGAAACTTCTGGTTTGTCTTGTGCCCTATATCTTTTCCTTTACGGATGTTTCGGATATCTCCTATGATTACACAGTTTATTTCTTCTTTTCTACAGTATTCTGCAAGCCATCTGGTCACCTTATGAAGGTAATCCTTTACTGCGTTCTGTTTTTTCCGATAAAGCCTCTTGATGTGTTTCGATGATCGGGGATATTTTATGCCGTTTTCCACCTGCTGTGCATACCATATTGATTGAACCCTGCTGATTTCTTTGTGAAAGTATCTTTCCAGCGAAAGATATTTCCTTCCCAGAATAAAAGTTTTTCCATTTCCGGAATCATAACAGGTCATCAGATTATGAAGTCCAAGATCAATTGATAAATAATGACCATTCTGAGGA
>NZ_QUGF01000004.1:397-306614 GCF_003479275.1 Clostridium sp. AF20-7
GTCCAAGATCAATTGATAAATAATGACCATTCTGAGGAAGCGGTTCTGGCTCCTTGACCTCATAGATAACAATAAGGTCACATTTTCCATCTTCCGGTGGATAGATCCGCAGCTGTTTTATGTGATCCATGTTCCTGAAAATCTTATTTTCAAGATATAGAAATTTTTCATGAATCCCATAAGCTTCTTCCATATAGCTTTTCAGATCCTTTGACAGAGACAGCCGCAATTGGTCGGAACCTTTCTCGTGCCGGATTCCCATCTGCATATAAGTGATCGGTATATTGTCCTGTTTAAATCGCGGTGGATTTGGCTCTTTGATCCCACCGGTCTTTTTAAGAACATAAAATGATTTCCAGGCTTTATCCAGCTGCTTGCAGGTCTCCTGCGCTGTCTGGGACGGAAGCTGCCTATACCACAGATCTCCTTTATGCGCTTTCTTCTGATAATACCAGTCAGGATACTTCTCCAGCCCCAATTCTTTATATCGACGACGTTCATAGTTGCAGACATTCCAGAGCTTGGAAGCAGCGTAACACATATGCCCTATAATATTAGAATATTCCGGCCGGATATTAACCGATGTTCTGTGAGACAGCAGCATTCCCCTTCCCCCCTTCAGACAGCCATGCATATGAATATTTACAATTCACATTGAATTAATACGACTTGCTCTGATGTTCAATATAACGGCGAATATTTTCCTCAGATACGGATCCGATCGTTTCCACATAATAGGAATGGTTCCACAGTTCTCCCTTCCACAACTGGTTTCTTATTTCCGGAAAACGTTCGAATAATTTCCTGCCTGTGATCCCCTTCAGATACTTGATAATGGCTGTTATTGACAGCTTTGGTGGAGCTGATACAAAACAGTGAACATGATCACCTTCACCACATTCAAATAAATGAACGGTAAAGCCTTTATCGTCAGCTATCTGCTGCACGAGTTCCTGCAGGTATTTCTCAACTTCTGGGGTTAATATCTTCCGTCTGTATTTCACCGACCATACCATATGGTAGTTAATATTACACACGCAAGTTCTATAATGTATCAGATTTCCTTTCATACATATAGTATATCATATTGAAGTGTAATACGCAATTATTATTCGAACATATTTTCGTTTTTATTGTATGCCGGTTACGGCATTACTATCAAAGGATGAGAATTATTATACTATTTGCATTGTGCAGATATGCACACTCCTGCGCTTTCATCTCGGTAATTAAATTGCCGAGGATTCCCGCTTATTGTCCTAAAAATTTAATTGACTGGCTGATTTCAGAATAAACTTGAAAAAGAATGTGCCTTTTTGTGTAATAGAGAATTCCAAGGAATTTCCTATTACACAAAAATAGCGGCGGTCTGCACTCATCATGCAGGACCGCCGCTGAAATTGATTCTATAAAGTTACTTTCTCATAATGATCTCATCACGTCCCGGACCATTGGATACCATGGTTACCGGTACGCCAAGCTCTGCCTCGATCGTCTCGATGTAGTTGCGGCACTCTGCCGGGAGATCTTCGTATTTCTTGATTCCGCGGATATCACATTTCCAGCCCGGAAGTGTCTTCAGAACCGGTTTTGCTTTCTCCAGCTTGTAGGTTACCGGGAAGTCTTTGACAACTTCGCCGTCGATCTCGTAGCCAACGCAGATCGGGATCTCGTCCAGATATCCCAGAACATCCAGAACGGTCAGAGCCACTTCGGTTGCACCCTGAATACGGCAGCCGTAACGGCTTGCTACTGCGTCGAACCAGCCCACACGTCTCGGACGTCCGGTGGTTGCGCCGAACTCGCCCTTATCACCACCGCGGCGGCGAAGTTCGTCTGCCTCATCACCAAAGATCTCGCTGACAAATGCGCCTGCGCCGACTGCACTGGAGTATGCCTTTACAACGGTTGTGATCTCTTTGATCTCGTACGGCGGAATGCCTGCGCCGATAGCGCCGTAAGCTGCCAGAGTCGAAGAAGAAGTAACCATCGGGTAAATACCGTGATCCGGGTCTTTCAGGGAACCTAACTGACCCTCAAGAAGGATGTTTTTGCCCTCTTTGATCGCGTCATGCAGATATGCAGATACATCGCATACATACGGCTCTACCATCTTCTTGTATTCCATCAGCTCTGCCAGAACCTCATCCGGGTTCAGCAGCGGTTTGTGGTACAGATGCTCTAACAGGACATTCTTTGTCTCGCAGACACGCTGTACTTTATCTTTCAGAGCTGCCTCGTCCTCGAACAGTTCGCTGACCTGGAAACCAATCTTCGCGTATTTGTCAGAGTAGAACGGCGCGATACCGGACTTGGTGGAACCGAAGGACTTGCCGCCCAGACGCTCTTCCTCATACGTATCAAACAGAACATGATACGGCATCAGGATCTGTGCGCGATCCGATACCAGAATATGCGGCATCGGAACACCCTGAGATACCAGACTTTCCAGCTCTTTTACCAGGAATGGAATGTTTAATGCCACACCATTGCCAATGATGCTGGTTGTGTGTCCGTAAAATACACCGGACGGCAGAAGGTGAAGTGCGAAACGGCCATAATTGTTGATAATCGTATGACCTGCGTTGCTTCCTCCCTGAAAACGGATAATGATGTCGGATTCCTTAGCAAGCATATCGGTAATCTTACCCTTGCCTTCGTCTCCCCAGTTAGCTCCTACTATTGCTCGTACCATGAATTTTCCTCCCTCAGAAGAATATAAATACTTTTTGGCATGTTCGAAAAACGATCATGCCTTCTTACTGTATAATCATACACAACTTTTCTATATAAGTAAAATCAATATTATTTATAAACTACATAATTAACACTTATATCATTGATGCTCACACATATGCCAGGCAATGTGATTTGAAAAACCACTACTGTGCAGCTCCTATTTTTCTCATGTGGTTACCTTCGCCAGCTGATTAAAAAGCTTCGCAGCCGCTGGGGACATCCAGGCTTTCTCAGCTGCCACCAGACAAAACTCACGGGATGGCATCTCTTCGTCAAATTCCAACGCAAAAACATCCCCATTTCCAAGAGCCTCCGATGCAAAATCCGACATCAGACAGCCGATTCCCAGATTCCGCTTAACAAACTGGACAATCATCTCACTGGTGGCCAGTTCAAACTCCGGTTCCAGCCGAACCCCGCGCTTTGTCAGAAACTCATCCATAAAGCGGCGCGTACTGGTATTGCGCTCCAGGAAGATGCAGGGGCAGTTCAACAGCTCTTTATATGAAAGTTTTCTGCCCTTTAACTGGGCTGCGTATTTGGGTCCGGCTATAAACACATTGCGGATCTCCTGAACCGGAAGACTCTTTACCTCCTGCTTGGTTTCAAAAGGTGTGCTGACAATACCGAAATCAATGTGTCCCTGATAGAGTGCTTCAAGGGTCTCGGGCGTCGGACCGTTTGAAACCGTCACCTTGATATTCGGATACTGCTCATGAAATTGTTCCAGATATGGAAGCAGATAAAACTGGAGTGTCATATCGCTCGCGCCAATGCGGATCTCGCCCGTTTCCAGGTCCTTCATGCGCCGCAGCATCGTCTCCCCGTCCTGTATCGCATCAATTCCCCGTCTGACATACGACAGAAGCAATTCTCCCTCGCTCGTCAGCTTCACGCCGCGGGATGTCCGCAAAAAAAGGCGGCAGCCAAGCGCGGTCTCCAGTTGTCGGACCGCCTGGCTGACCGCCGGCTGGGAAATGCAGAGTGCCTCTGCGGCCGCCGTGATGCCGCCGCATTCGCACACGCTGCAGAATACCCGGTAATACTCCAGATTCACACTTCCATGTAAATCCTGTTTAGACATTAATCTCTGCTTTTACGCCCAGATCTTCTTTATTTGCATCCAGAATCGGCTGGATTACCTCTGCCAAGAACTCATCTACCTGCTCTTTTGCACGGCCGGTGTAGCGCTCCGGTTTCATCGCTGCTTTCAGATCATCTAAGGACAGATTGAACGCCGGATCCGCTGCAATCAGCTCGAGAAGGTTGTTATCCAGACCTTTCTCTTTCACATTCTTTCCAGCTTCCATCGACAGAGTACGGATCTTCTCATGCAGTTCCTGACGGTCACCGCCTGCCTTTACTGCATCCATCATGATATTCTCGGTTGCCATGAACGGAAGTTCTGCCATCATGTGTTTCTCGATAACCTTCGGATATACAACCAGACCGTCAACGACATTCAGGTACAGATCCAGAATACCATCAATTGCAAGGAAGCCTTCCGGAACACTCAGACGCTTGTTCGCAGAATCATCCAATGTACGCTCAAACCACTGGGTAGATGCAACCAGCATCGGGTTCATCACGTCTGCCATCACGTAGTTAGCCAGGGAAGCCATACGCTCGCTTCTCATAGGATTTCTCTTATATGCCATAGCAGAGGAACCGATCTGATTCTTCTCGAAAGGCTCTTCTACTTCTTTCAGATGCTGAAGAAGACGGATATCGTTGGAGAATTTATGGGCACTCTGTGCAATACCTGCAAGAACATTTAATACACGTGTATCCTGCTTACGGGAATAGGTCTGTCCGGATACCGGATAGCAGCCATCAAAGCCCATCTTCTCCGCGATCATCTGATCTACCTTGCGGCACTTTGCATGATCCCCATCAAAGAGCTCCAGGAAGCTTGCCTGTGTACCGGTTGTTCCCTTGGAGCCAAGGAGACGTAAGGATCCAAGCACATAATCCAGATCATCCAGATCCTGCTTGAGCTCCATCATCCACAGAGTTGCACGCTTGCCGACGGTGGTCGGCTGTGCCGGCTGGAAATGGGTAAATGCCAGGGTCGGCTGTGCTTTATATTTATCAGCAAATTTAGCCAGCTCATCCAGAACACTGATCAGTTTCTTACGTACCAGCTTCAGGGCTTCTGTCATAATGATGATATCGGTGTTGTCTCCTACGTAGCAGGAAGTTGCACCCAGATGGATGATTCCTTTTGCTGTCGGGCACTGTACGCCGTACGCATACACATGGGACATAACATCGTGGCGCACCAGTTTCTCACGCTCTTTAGCAACATCAAAATTGATTTCATCCTTATGTGCTTTCAATTCATCGATCTGCTCCTGCGTGATCGGAAGGCCAAGCTCCTTCTCCGTCTCTGCCAGCGCAATCCAGAGTCTTCTCCAGGTGCGGAACTTCTTGTCCGGGGAGAAAATATACTGCATCTCCTTACTTGCATAGCGCTCAGAAAGAGGGCTTACATATCTGTCATACATGGCTAATTTACCTCGCTTTCTTTTTTCCGGGTATGGAAAATAGTCTCTTTCGCAGCCATTTGAAGGCGTCACCGACACATTTTCTCAATATCCTACCTGCAAATTATAATACAGGCACTTTTCAAAATCAATCACTTTTCCTGCATAGTATTCCCATATCCAGTATTCTTTTTATGAATCACCCGAATTCGTGCATCCTTCACATACCTTTCCGCATTATAAGCAGGTATAATAACCGAAACTTTTACCATTTTTTCTCCTTTACAGGCACAAGCGTTCCACCCGCCACCTCATACACTACATCGCAAGCTTCTATAGTATACATGTTGTGAGCAATAATCAGAAATGTTCTTTTCTTTGCCATCTCCCTGATGGTATCCAGCACGATAAATTCCGTATCTTTATCCAGTGCGGCGGTCGGCTCATCCAGAATAAAGAAATCACAATCCCGGTAAATCGCCCTGGCAATCCCAAGCCGCTGTCTCTGGCCGCCGGAAAGCCGGATGCCGCCTTCCCCAATCTGCGTATCCAGTCCATCCGGAAGACTTCTGATAAAGGAATCCAGTCCAACCGCCTGAAGACATTCCATAACCTTCTTCTCATCCATGTTCTGATTTTCCAGACCGAAGGCGATATTGCCCTTGATTGAATCGTCCAGCATAAATGAATTCTGTGGAATATAACCGACTTTCACTTCCTTCTTTCCTGCTGTATTTACATAGATTTCTCCGGATTCCGGAGTCAAAAGACCCAGAAGAAGATCCGCCAGTGTTGTTTTACCCACACCGGACTCCCCGATGATGCAGGTGATTTGTTCAAGAGGAAATGCTGCATTTGCATGTTCCAGAATCCACCTGCTGCCGGATGGATAACGGTAACTGAGATCCTTCATATAAAGCATATCCGTCATCTCGTGTTCCACTGTCCGGCACGGAATGCTTCCATATACATGGCACCTCTCATCGGAAGCGTCTTCTAATGCCCCTGTAATCCGGTCCAATGATTTTTTGCGATAGTGAATCAGGGATACGGCTGCCGAGATCCGGACTGCCGCAGGCATCAGCTTGACCGCTGCCATGGCAAAGGCACTGACTGCCGGCAGAACCTGTTCCAGTTCCACTCCCGACATCACCAGCAGATACAGATAACCAAGCATGGAACAGATACATACGGTTTCCACAAACATCCGCGGAATCGAAGCATACACGGCATTCCGGCATTCCAGGCGGCAGATCACCTCCGCCTCCCGTTCGATATGATTCACGATATAATCTTCGGTCCGAAGTGTTTTTATCTCCTTAATGCCTCTTAATCCCTGTATGAGCCAGCTGTTTCTACGGATATTGTGTTGAATCTCCTGATTTCCAATTTCACCGGTTCGGGGACGTATCACTGCCAGAATCACTGCCACCACCACCGTCATGGTAAAGACGGCCCAGATCGTCATGAAAGGATTGATAAGAAAGATAGCAGCTGCCAGAAAGATGGCGATGACACTTTCCGTCAGAATCGTCAAAATCGCCTGAATAATAGAGACAACTGCAGATGTATCATTCACAATCAGCTGGAAGATATCATTGGAATTGGTTGTCAGAAAATGTTCATAGGAACGATGCATATAAAAGTCCGTCATCCGGTTTTTCAGCCGCCTGCTGCAATCAGAAGAAAATCCCGCGCAAAGTTTCTGTTCCCAGAACATATACAGATTTTTAATTATATACACCAGAATCAGGGCGCCGATGCAGAACGCCAGAAAGGAATTCCTGCAGACCATGGGCAATTTTGTACACATGGCCCCTACATACCGTTTTTTTTCTGCCAGATCCGGATCCAGGATCGCCTGGATCATCGGAACCACCAGAGTCACACTAAGGGTCTCTAAAAAAGCTCCCAGCAGCATGGCAAAAAACAGAAGAAACAGATGCTTTTTCTGATCCGGCTTTAAAAGAACTGCAATTTTTTTACAAATCTCTCTCATCTGGCTCCTTTCCCCGGGAAAGCAGCTGTCTGAGTTCCTCTCTTGCAAAAGCGGAGCAGAATGTACCTCTCACAAGGCGGAAAACTACAAAAAAGGGGATCCCTATCTTGTATTTATACAAAAATGGATAATTTGTTTTCCACCACCATCGATCCGGAACCACTCTCCGGGCGATATATTCTGCCTTTCGCCCGATTCCCGTATGTGCCCGATAGTTAAACTTACGGATGCTGTTCTCAGCACTTATCTGCTCACTTCCATGAGAACCGGACCGGAACATATAGGATAAAAATTTCTCCTCTTCTTCGGAGAAATCAAATACCGGAATCTCATCTGCAAAAAGTTTATCCGAAAGAGTCCGGATTCTCTCTTCAAATTCAGAGAGACCCAGCTGTTTCAGAAGTTCTCCAAGCTTCTCCCAATCCATGTCCTTTCCGTATTCTTTCAGGTAAAAGTATGTGTCCGTGATATACCGGATACCGGTTCCGCTGCCCTGATAATGATGGTCTGCGTGAGCCAGAAAATGCAGGTAAAAATCCTCCGGTGTCATCTCATACAAAAATTTATTATTCTCCACCCTATGAAGCTTCGGAAATATCCGGTTCAAATAAGAAGCCGCTGCATCTTCTTCCTCCGTCTCGTCCATAAGTCTCCAATGCATCTCAAAATGATACGATGGATTTTTCAGGTAACTATCATGTTTTCCAGATGAAGGTGATGCCTTGTATCCTCGTTTTTCCATGTATCTGCGGATCGTCTGGCAGTACTCCGGATCCACCAGAATATCATTATCCGATGCATATCGGGTGCCCACTGACGGGTACAGGGGCTGAATCTGAATCCCCTTCAGCGGACAGTGCCAGATCCCCTGTTCATCCATAAAATCAAAAATCCTTGCCCGCTCTGTATTCATAAGAAGTTCCCGGTGCAGGGCATGATCGTATGACAGCTGCAGCTGTCCCTTCAGTTTCTCCGGCAGCACTATCTTCTCTTCCAGAAACCAGGTATAGATGAGTTCTGCCTGAGACTGGGCATAGGCCGTACGAAACATCCGGCTCACCGCCTCCTCCCCCGGGTTTATCTCGTCGAAATAAGAGGCCGGAAGGCGAAGAACGGCTCCCCGAAGGCTCTTCAAATACAATTTCTGTTCTTCTGTTATCATCTTTTCGTTCTCCTCATGATCCTTCCGAAAACATCCCGTAAAAACAGAATGAAGGCACGCAGCGGAAAAAGTCCGCACCAGAGCCGGACATACAGACGGTACCTCCATCCATCCAGGGGAACTTCCTTTCCCTTTCGCACAATACCCGTCATAACTCCCACCAGATGTCTGTCCCTGATCCCGTATTCCAGCCGCCACCGGTTGTCGCCGCAGATCACGTAGTCCTGCTCCCGCACCTTCAGAATCCGATGAAGCACATAGTTCTCCCCTCCATCCCGCCGATACAGGGGAACGTCATATTTTTTCAGCCGCTGCCCCGGCTCTATCTTCTGGATCGTCACAATATCCCTTCGATTTGCCAGAAGCGGCTCCATGCTGTCGCCTCTGGTGGTGCAGACTGTGATTCCATTTTTATCCAGTTCTTCCTGAATCGCTGATCGCATCATTCTGTCCTCATAGCTTCATAAGAAAGCCGGGCCGCCTCTACATCCGGCAAGGCTTTTAATCCATAAAACGGCACCATCTCAGCCAGTTTGCTCAGAAGGTTCATCATCTGCTCTGCTTTTCCCCTATCCCGGAACCGGTACGCATGAGACATCATGCGGGGAAATACTTCCTCCGGTGACAGCCTGCGTATCTCATTCTTCGTCCCCCGCTCTAACAGGCAGATCCCCGCAAGGGGGCAGGAAGTATTTGTATTCTGTCCTTCTTTTCCGCACCAGGGGGAACCATATACCGTCACCGCCTCTTCTATCTTCAGAAACGGCTTATCTCCGTTTATCACGGTAAGAGCCTCCCCCAGAAGTTCTTTCCAAAATCCGATGTGGGTTGTCTTTCCTGTTCCGCTTTTGGCGCAAAACAGATAAGCCTGCCCCTCCACTTCCACCGCTGCACCGTGAATGAGAAGTATATGGAAATCAAGAAGCGCCTCTGCGATCTTGCGGTTTAACGCAGATATTTCCAGTTCTTCGTCACTGACCGATCCGTTCTCCCGTTTTTCTGCCGCACAGACCGCCTCATATTGTTTTCTCTCATAGGCCAGATCCTCTCTGGTTATGGTCACCTCAAGCTCCGATTCTCCGGAAGGCACCAGATACTTTCTGCAGTGCATCAGTACCTTCTGGTACCGATGGACAACCCGGATTTTCACTCCGGCAATCTGAATCACAAACGAGTACCGTAGCCTCTCTTTCTCGCTTTCCTTGTGCTTTCTTTTATAGGAAAGCCTGCGCTGTCTGGCCCTCTTCTCCTGTTTCTCCCATTCCGGATCCTCCAGATAGGAAAACTCCGGAAATACAGATGCGTACCTGCGGAATATATCCGAAGAAACGAGACAATATCCGGGGTTCCAGGGTTTGGAACTCCCGTTGTAATGAAGGATACGGCAATCCTTTAAGACCTTTCTTCTTTCCCCGGAAGTTAGTTTATCCAACGCATAGGTCGTGCAATTATAGTATTTCGGATCCTCAAATTTAACGCAGCGGTAAAATACCGCATTCAACACATCCTGATCCCCATAGATCAGACGCTTTCCAAAGACCTGCAGATACCGGGTATATATCCGGATCCAGTTTCTTTCTCTGGGCTTCTAAATCATACAGAAGGACACCAGCATTGAAATATCTGGCATCCGGAGGCAGCGTCAATTGATTTAAGGATGCATGGTAACTCTCCTCATCCATGACAGAACAGGCAGCCAG
Source organism: Clostridium sp. AF20-7 (assembly GCF_003479275.1). Lineage (NCBI taxonomy): Bacteria > Bacillati > Bacillota > Clostridia > Eubacteriales > Clostridiaceae > Clostridium > Clostridium sp. AF20-7. Next base: position 10,484 of record NZ_QUGF01000004.1, read on the forward strand.
AAGATTCCCCTCCAGGTCCTGATGATAAAACTCTGTGATATCTCCGCAGATTACCACATCGGCATCCAGCCATAGAATCCGGTCCACACTTTCGGGCAGAAGTTTCTGAGCCAGCAGCCGGTAATATGTCTCCGGAGAGATCCATTCCAGTGTCGGCAGATCCGCATAGGTGCTTTCAGCCACTAGCAGAAACACGCACCGGCCGCGGCCTTCTGCCATGGTTATTTCTGAAATCCTGTCTTTTTCCGCTTCGGTCAGTCGAGAATAAATAATATAGAAGACTACCTCGCAGTCATGATTGCAGAGCAGAGAGTAGATGGTTACCATCGCAGGCTTACAGTATTCCGAATTAAATGCCATCAATATATTCATCTGTTTTTCACTCCAGAATTCCGTTTTCTGTCAATGTTCCCAGAAAATCATCCAGATCCTTTCTCGCCGTCTCCTCATCAATTCCATATTGTGCAAGAAGGGCAGATACCAGCTCCTCCTTCTCACTTCCCTTTTCTATCTTCTCCCAGAGAAATGCTCCGGTGGAGTTGAGGCGGACCATTCCGTTGAACTCCTCCGCCCTCTCATCCACTGCCACAACCAGATTCTGGACTCCCACTTTCATCAGCTTAAATCCTGACTTTACCTTCATAAACTTCTCCCTCCTAATTCTCATTCCAAATCGGCAAAATCGGCCTGTTCACACATACCTTGACCCGCTCATACGAAAAAAGGGTATATATCCAGCGATATATACCTCTTTTACTACTACGAATACTAAAAGCCTCAAGTTTCCCAAGGATAAGCGGTTGGCGATGTTGATGTAGCTACCACATCCACCGTCTCAAAGATGACAACCTCTGCTTCCGGTTTCTCATATTCCTTCATATGCACATCTCCTTTCAGCTGCATGTTCTGAATGCCTCGCCACCTAAAGAGGTGGGAGTCATCTCACATCTGATATGTCTAATCTTTTTGTTGATTATACTCTTTTTTCAGATAACCTGTCAAGAAAAAGGCATCATTACTCCGCTCTATTTTCTTCATGAATCATCTCCAGCTGCCAGGTTTTCAGGTTAATGCGGATCCTTGTGGCGGCCTCTGAATCCCCCTCCGGCAGCCGGTATTCGATCTCCTCACACTCTCTGATGGACCAGATCTTCTCCCGAAGTTCATAGACACTGGCCAGATAGAAAAAGACCGCTGCCGCCAGTCCGTAAAGGAAGAAACGCTGTCTCCGCCTCATCCGGAAACGTACACCTTTCAGGTAGCGCCGCACCTTCTTTTGCTGAAATTTACTATTATCTGACATCTGCATACCTCCCTGCAGGTGCCTCTCCAAATTCAATTATATGCCTGTTCTTAACCAATCACATCTGCCATATCATAACGTCCTGCCGGTTTTCCCGCCAGGAACTTCGCCGCCTGTACGGCACCCTTGGCAAAAATTGCCTTGGAATATGCGGTATGATTAAAGGTGATCACCTCATCCTGACCGGCGAAGATCACATCATGCTCTCCAACGATGGTGCCGCCGCGGATGGCCTGGATACCAATCTCCTTCGGATCCCGTTTTTCACGGGTTGCTGAACGATCATATTTATAATGGTAGGTATTTCCCATCGCCTCATTGATAGAATCAGCCAAGGCAATGGCAGTTCCGCTTGGTGCATCCACCTTCTGATTGTGGTGTTTCTCCAGAATCTCAATATCAAATCCAGCCGGAGCCAGAATCTGCGCTGCTTCTTTCAGAAGCTTTAAGAGCATATTGATACCAAGAGACATATTTGCAGAGCGAAGAACAGCTGTCTTCTCTGCCGTCTCTTCTACCTTTGCCAGCTGTACCTCGGAAAGTCCTGTCGTACACAGAACAACCGGCATTTTCTTCTCTGCACACCAGTCGAGAAGTTCATCGACAGCTGCTGCATTGGAAAAATCAATCACAACATCCGCTTCTACCTTACATTCGTTCAGAGACGCAAAAACCGGATAATCATTTTTCTGCTCGGTTCTCATATCAATACCCGCAACGATAGAGATCTCCTCGTCCTTCGCTGCGATTCCGGAAATAACCTGTCCCATGGCGCCGTTGCAGCCATGCATAATTGCTCGTACCATCTGTTAAAACCTCATTTCCCTATCTCATCCTAATTTTAACGGTTCTTATCACTCTTTCAGGCTGATTCCGTAATTTACCAGTTCTCTTCTCAGACGATCGCGGTTTGCCGGTTCCATATCCACTAACGGTTTACGGAACGGACCCACTTCCTCGCCCATCATGTTCATCGCTTCCTTAACCGGAATCGGGTTTACCTCGCAGAACAGCGCCTCAATCAGCGGAATTGCATCTATCTGCATCTGTCTTGCCTTCGCTACATCGCCAGCCTTGAATGCCGCGCACATATCATGTACCTGACGCGGTGCCACGTTGGATAATACGGAGATAACGCCCTTTGCGCCCAGTGCCATCATCGGAACCGTCTGGTCGTCGTTGCCGGAGTAAATATCTACTGTTCCGCCTGACAGGCTTGCAATCTGTGCGATCGCGGAGAAATTGCCGCTTGCTTCTTTGACACCGACGATGTTATCATATTCCTTGCACAGTGCCACGATCGTCTCCGGGGTGATATTGACGCCGGTACGGCTCGGTACATTGTACAGAAGGATCGGAAGATCAACTGCCTTTGCGACCTCTGAGAAATGAACCTTTAAACCCTTCTGGGTTGATTTATTGTAATACGGGGATACGAGCAGAAGTCCGTCTGCGCCTGCCTTTTTCGCTTCGGTAGACAGATATACCGCTGTCTCTGTGCAGTTGGAACCGGTTCCTGCTACAACCGGGATTCTCTTATTTACGACCTGACATACGAAACGAATCACCTCGATGTGCTCCTCATGGCTTAATGTAGCCGCCTCGCCGGTCGTACCGCAGGCGATAATACAGTCTGTACCGCCAGCGATCTGTTCTTCTACGATCTGCTCCAGTTTCTCATAATTTACGCTTCCATCCTCATGAAATGGCGTTACCAGCGCTACGCCTGCTCCTTCAAAAATAGACATTTTGTTTCCTCCTTATTCTTTTGCACGATGGCTGAGTTTCTATTCCAGAGTCCGTTTCTGTCCCTGCTTCAAACGAATGTTTGCAGCCTGTCGGTCCTGAGCGTACAAAAAGCTGGCACAATGGCCAGCTCTATGAATTCAAATCCAAACTCCCAGTAGCTCCCCATCTGTCGATGACAGTTACAGAATTCTTCATCCTGCACCCAGGAACTGCAGATACAGGCGCCGCAGCCCTTCGGCGTATCATCCTTTCAGCTGTCTTCTCCTGCACCTGCCGCATCCGACCGCTTACTGATAATCAACGCAACCTCTACTTGTTTTTTCTATCTTAGCATTACTTTGAATACTTGTCAACCGTTCATGCACGCATGATCGTTTGACGGCTTCAGGCATTCCAGGCGCGTCACCTCGTCTGCATGCTCCTTGGCCCCAGCCGGGCATACTTTTCCGGTCAGAATCAGATCGACATTCTCCTCGCGCGCTGCCAGCAGTGTTTCCAGAGCATCGTCTCCGACCAGTTTCTGATCTAACACCCCAAGAAATTCATCCAGAATCAGCATATCGCATTCGCCGGTACAGAGTACTTTTTTTGCAAAATTATACCCGTTCTGAATGTTGCAGAGCTCTTCCTTTTTGCCTTCTTCAGAGAGATTTTCATAATACTCATTCTGTTTTTCAAATCGGAATACTTTAAATGCCGGCTCCAGCTGTTTTAACCCATCTGCTGTCTCATGGCTCAGCACTCCCTTTAAGAATTGTATCATAATTACCTTCCGGCCGTGCATGGCTGCACTGACACCACGTCCCAGTGCCATCGCTGTTTTTCCCATCCCGGTGCCGAAGATGATATGAACTTTCCCCTTTTTCATTTCCCTCTCCTCTTTCTGTGCTTCCCGCTGCGCTGGCGCACAGACTGTCTTTCCTGATGTCTTGTTACACACAGGCCTGTGTGTTTTATTTCTATCCATCCAATGATCGTTTTACGAATTCTGTAAACTGCCTTATTCTAGCATATTTTATCTGTTTTGGCAAGCTATGGCAAAACCAGCCATTTATCATGCCCTATAGATTGCATAACCGACTTCAAACTTTGCTGTAACATCCTAAACCTATCCTATTCTTCCACGCACTCCAGCTTGCTGACCGACACCTCGTATGCCACACGTTTCTCGCACTCTGTCTCGCTCAGTTTCTTCGTATATTCACGGCTCTGCACGCGCCCCCACACGCACACGTGGCTTCCCACGCCAAATCCGGACGCATAGCGGGCATTTCTGCCCCACGCAATACACGGTATGTAATCGGATTTTCCATACGGACGGTTGACCGCCAACAGCATATCGGCAATCTCGCGTCCCAGCGGTGTTTTCCGATAGATTGGCTCCTTGCAGATATAGCCTTCCAGAAAAATCTGGTTGGTTTTGGTGTAATCCGTAAATTCTTCCAGGAAATGAATCTCACGGACAAACACAGATAGCACCAGACGGTTTTTCGCGCCCTCATGACGGTTGTAGGAACGGAACTGGCCGATCGCCTCCATCGTCATTCCGCGGTAGTCTTTCGATACATCCAGAAGCCGTTCCGAAATCATGAGTGGAATCACGTCCACCTGATCGCTCAGACGGCTGACTGCCAGGTCTGCGATATAAAATCCTTCCCCGAATACTTCGTGGCTGAATGTAAATTCCGATACGACCTCACCAATCACGCTAACCTTGTTGTTTTCAATCATTTTTTCCGACATAGTATCTCTCTCCTCTTCTTTTTTGCAGTTTTTCACGGCAGGTTCTTGGAGTCCTGCTTCTTACTGTATATATGTATGAAGAAGATATGCGTTTTAGAAGAAGAAGTGAATGAGAAATTTCGACAGGGTGGGTGACATGAATCGACAGAGGGAATGGGAGCGGCAGAGGGACGGAAACGGCGGGGCGCGTCGTTTCCTGGATATCTCTCGCTTGAATATACGAAAAGGAGCAGCTGGCTTGCGCGGCTGCTCCCACTTTACGATTATTTAGCTATTTTTACGGCTGATCATCGCTCTCTTTCTCAGAGTCGGATCAAGAATCTTTTTACGGATTCGTAAGCTGGTCGGGGTGATCTCGAGAAGTTCATCGGTATCGATGTAGTCGAGGCACTGCTCCAGGCTCATGATTTTCGGCGGAACAAGGCGGAGGGCTTCATCGGCGCTGGAAGAACGGGTGTTGGTCAGCTTTTTGGTTTTGCAGACGTTTAACTCGATGTCTTCCGGTTTTGCGCTCTGTCCGACAATCATGCCGGAGTAAACTTTAACGCCCGGTCCGATGAACAGGGTTCCGCGCTCCTGGGCATTGAACAGACCGTAGGTGATGGACTCGCCTGCCTCAAATGCAATCAAGGATCCCTGTTTGCGGTAACTTAATTCGCCCTTGAACGGTGCATAGCCGTCAAAGCTGGTGTTTAAGATACCATTTCCCTTTGTATCGGTCATGAACTCGCCACGGTAGCCGATGAGACCTCTGGACGGAATCGAGAACTCCAGTCTTGTGTATCCGCCGCCGATCGGGCTCATGCCCTGCAGCTCACCTTTACGGCTGGTCAGCTTCTGGATAACAGCACCGGTAAAGTCATCCGGTACGTCGACGTAAGCAATCTCCATCGGCTCTAATTTGCGGTTTCTCTCGTCATATTTGTAGAGTACCTCCGCCTTGCTGACTGCGAACTCAAAGCCCTCGCGGCGCATATTCTCAATCAGGACGGACAGATGCAGCTCGCCACGGCCAGATACCTTGAAGCAGTCAGCGGAGTCTGTCTCCTCTACACGCAGGCTGACATCGGTATTCAGCTCCCGCATCAGACGCTCGCGGATGTGGCGGGAAGTGATGAATTTACCTTCCTGACCTGCCAGCGGGCTGTCGTTTACCATGAAATCCATGGAAATGGTCGGCTCAGAAATCTTCTGGAACGGAATTGCCTCCGGTTTCTCCGGTGAACACAGGGTATCACCGATGTGGATATCTGCGATACCGGAAATCGCTACGATCGAACCGATCTTTGCCTCCTGTACTTCTACTTTATTCAGACCCTCAAACTCATAGAGCTTACCGATCTTAACTTTGCGGAACTTGTCCGGCTCATGATGGTTGACGATGACGCAGTCCTGATTTACTTTCAGGTAACCGTTGTCGATCTTACCAACGCCGATACGTCCTACATACTCGTTGTAATCAATCGTACTGATCAGAACCTGTGTCTCTGCATCCGGATCTCCCTCCGGTGCCGGGATGTAATCCAGAATGGTCTGGAACAGCGGCTGCATATCCACATTCGGATCGTCCAGGTTCTTCTTTGCATAGCCAGAACGTGCAGATGCATACAAAAATGGGCAGTCAAGCTGCTCGTCGGATGCATCCAGATCCATCAGAAGTTCGAGAACCTCGTCCACAACCTCCTCCGGACGTGCTTCCGGACGGTCAATCTTATTGATACATACGATAACCGGCAGATCCAGTTCCAGTGCTTTACGCAGAACGAATTTGGTCTGCGGCATCGCGCCCTCGTATGCGTCTACCAGAAGGATAACGCCGTTTACCATCTTAAGAACACGCTCTACCTCGCCGCCGAAGTCCGCATGTCCTGGTGTATCGATAATGTTGATCTTGGTGCCGTTGTAATTAACAGCCGTATTCTTGGACAGAATCGTGATACCTCTCTCACGCTCAATATCGTTAGAGTCCATGACACGATCGACTACTTCCTGATTGGCACGGAATACACCGCTCTGGCGGAGCAGCTGGTCTACCAGCGTCGTTTTACCGTGGTCAACGTGAGCGATAATTGCAACGTTTCTGACATCTTCCCGTTTCATTTTCATATCTGCTTACTCTCTTTTCTTATGATGATTCATTACATGTACTAATTAATAATTATTTTCTGTCACAGACAAGCATCCTGCCGTTTCGTCTTTGGCAAAGGATCCGCCCACAAAATAATACAGCTTGTTATTTTAGCATTTTTTTATCCATTATTCAATCTTTTTTTACAATAAAATGATTTTTCCGTCATCCATGCCAAAATAAACCTCATCCAGTTTTTCGATCCGGCATCTTCCATTTGTGCCCTCTATGAGCTTCTTCTCCGCTGCTCCCGCCTGGTCAAACGGCACCAGGATCGTCAGATCCACACCCTCGCCGTACTCGCTGTCCAGAATCGGCAGCTCTGCTTCTGCCAAAATGTACTGCACCTTTCCAAGCCCGCTGTAGTCTGTCCCGACCTTCCATTTACGAGCCAGGCATTTTTCCAGAACCACACAGTTTTTAAGACCTTCCTGGAGCGCGCCGCCGTATGCCCGCACCAGTCCGCCAGTTCCTAAAAGTGTCCCGCCAAAGTACCGGGTCACAACCGCACAGACGTTGTGAAGCTCGCGTCCCAGCAGCACATCCAGCATCGGGCGTCCCGCCGTCTGCGCCGGTTCGCCGTCGTCGCTGCAGCGCGCCACCTCGTTATTTTCTCCGATCGTAAATGCCGAACAATGATGTCTCGCATCCCAATATTTCTTCTTGACTTCCGCAATAAATGCCGTCGCCTCTTCTTCCGATTCCACCGGGCGGATCTCCGCGATAAAGCGGGACTTCTTCTCCACAATCTCGCCCTCGCCGCCCTGATAGACGATTTTATAGCGCTCTTTCATCTTTTCCTCCATCTATGAACTACGCATCCTTAAAACGGATGTTTTTTCACTTCTTTAACCGCTTGTAAACCTTAGTTACTGTTCACGCATACGTGCCCAGTAACAAACCTTATCTTTTATGATACCGTAAAAAAAACTTCATGACAATAGTATTTATTTATCCTATGAATTTTGATATAATTGGAAATACTGTATTTATTAATAGAATGAACCACTACGAACCCAAAGGAGGTTCTCATGAATTACGGTGTAAAAGCAACCAAGAAACGGATCCGGGCAGCCAATTCCCGGAAGAAGAAATACGCCAACCGGCTGTTTCTGACCTTCTTCAAGACTGCCTTTGTTCTTGTTCTGTTTCTCTGCGTGACGGGTGCCAGCACCTTTATCGGCATGTTTAAAGGCATTCTGGACAGTTCGCCAGACTTCAACCCGGACAGCTTCACCCCAAGCGGATATTTTTCTACTATATATAATAGCGCCGGGGAAGTGACTGACACGCTGGTCGGTTCCAACTCGAACCGAATCGAAGCATCCTACGAGGATTTTCCTCAGGATCTGATCGACGCGTTCGTCTCCATCGAGGACTCGCGTTTCTGGCAGCACAGCGGTATCGATCTGCGCTCCATTTCACGCGCCGTGGTCGGCGTCCTGACAAATAATTATAAGGGCGGCGCCAGCACCCTGACCCAGCAGCTCATCAAAAATACCGTTTTCAACGGCGGTATGGAGACAAGCAAGGGTTCCAAAATCGAGCGAAAAATCCAGGAACAATATCTGGCGCTGCAGCTGACAAAAAACGTCGATCGGAAGGTCATTTTAACGAACTATTTAAATACGATCAACCTCGGCAGCAATACGCTGGGCGTCAAAGCAGCAGCGCTGCGCTATTTTAATAAGAACGTCTCCGATCTGACTCTTTCTGAGTGCGCGGTCATCGCCGGTATCACACAGAATCCGTCAAAGCTGAATCCGATCAGCGGCGCGGAGGCAAATGCCGCCCGGCGCAAGGTCATTTTGCAGGCAATGTATGAGCAGGGCTATATCACAAAAGAAGAACAGGAGGAAGCGCTGGCAGACGACGTCTACGCCCGTATCCAGAATGTCGACACGGCGCTCAAGGAAAATGAGACACCGTACTCCTATTACACGGACGAGCTGATCAGCCAGGTCACCGAAGCACTCAAAGAGCAGCTCGGCTATACTGACACGCAGGCGTCCAATCTTCTGTTCAGCGGCGGACTGCAGATTTACACCCCGCAGGATCCGCAGATTCAGGCGATCGTCGATGAGGAAGTCAACAATCCTGCCAACTATGACGCGGCTCGCTATTCGGTTGAATACCGCCTTTCCCTGACCCATCCAGACGGGGAAACGCAGCATTATTCACAGGAAACTCTGAAAACATGGATCCAGCAGGTCAAGGGACAAAGCGGTTTTGACGGGCTGTTTAATTCCGAGGAAGAGGCGCAGACGGCGATCGATGAATACCGCACCGCCCTCACGCAGGACGGAAGCACCGTTCTCGGTGAATCAGTTACCATGATTTTAGAGCCGCAGACCTCGTTCGTCCTGATCGAACAGTCCACCGGCTATGTCAAGGCAATCAACGGCGGACGCGGACAGAAGACGGCAAACCGCACCTTAAACCGTGCGACCGACTCCCTGCGGCAGCCAGGATCGACCTTCAAGGTCATTTCCTCCTTTGCCCCGGCATTGGATGCCTGCGGCGCGACCCTATCAACTGTTTACTATGACGGGCCATACTCTTCCGGTGAAAAAGAGTTCCGAAACTGGTGGGGCAGCGATTACAAGGGCTATCACACGATCCGCGACGGCATTACCTATTCCATGAACATCGTCGCCCTGCGCTGCATGGCGGACACGGTAACGCCGCAGCTCGGTGTCGAATATGCCGAACGGCTGGGAATCACTTCCCTCGTAAGCCAGGATCAGACTCTCTCGACAGCACTCGGCGGTCTGACAAAGGGCGTCAGCAACCTGGAACTGACAAATGCATTTGCGGCGATCGCCAACGGCGGCACCTACACGAAGCCTGTCTTCTTTACTAAGATCCTGGATCGCAACGGAAAGATACTGATCGACAATGAACCGGAGACGCGGCAGGCGCTCAAAGACTCTACCGCCTATCTTTTAACCAGCGCGATGCAGGATGTTATGCAGAGCAATACAATGTATACGCGTTCCGGTTCCGGGGTTAAATCGACCGGTACGACAGCGGCGATTCCCAATATGAGCTGCGCCGGAAAGAGCGGTACGACCACCAGCAACGTCGACGTCTGGTTTGTAGGCTTTACGCCGTACTACACTGCCGGTATCTGGGGCGGATGTGACAATAACCAGCCATTAAAAGGCGGCACCGTTTCAAACGGCGGTACCAGTTACCACAAGCGCATCTGGCGAAATATCATGACACGTGTCCATGAGAGTTTAAGCGACCCCGGATTTACGGTTCCGGACAGCATTGAAACTGCTGAAGTATGCCGCAAATCCGGCAAGCTTCCGGTTTCCGGCGTCTGCAGCAGTGACCCGCGCGGAACGGCCGTCTACACTGAATATTTCGCGAAGGGCACGGTTCCGACCGAGACCTGCGATCACCACACCCGCGTGACAATCTGCTCCGCCTCCGGCGGCATCTCGACTGCCTTCTGCCCGACGAACCAGCAGATTTCCAAGACAGTTATGGTCGTTCCGGAAGACGGCGGAGAAACGGACGATTCCCGCTTCTCCATGCCGGGCGAGTGCAAGATTCACAATGGTTCGTCCACGATCATCCATCCTTCTGAGAGCGCCGATTTCTCAGCTCCGGGCTACAGCCCCGATTCAGATAATCTATCGGCTCCGATCCACTCTGTGGTTCCACGCCCGATGACGGGAAGTGGACGGAATGGAAATAATATTCCGATTGTCCCGGCGAATCCGGAGCATTAACAGCAAAATAATATATCTGCAAAAAGCTGCTGTAAAAAGTGACATTCATATGCCTCTTTTACAGCAGCTTTTTATTTCCTCAACTGATTTTCTTTTGCTTTGCTTTCTTTTACTTTTCTTTCGTCTTCTCTCTAATCCTTCATCTTGGGTTTGCAAATCAGCGACGACAGATAGCCGAAGATCAACGCCCCGGAAATCCCCGCCGCACCCGCCGTGAATCCGCCGGTGAACAGCCCCAGAACCCCATCCTTATCTATTCCATCCCGCACACCCTTCCAGAGCGTATTCCCAAACCCCAGCAGCGGCACTGTTGCCCCGGAACCCGCCCATTTGGCATACGGTTCGTACAATCCGATCGCACCGAGAATCGAGCCACATACCACCAAAAGTACCATGATCCGCCCCGGCATGAGTTTCGTTTTATCCATCAGAATCTGCACGGCGGCACAGAGGAGTCCGCCGGTCACAAATGCTTTGATATAGTCCATTTTTCTGCTCCCTCTCTAAAGTTTCTTGCAAATATCTATTATTCACCGAACGATTCTTTTCCCTCAAGCACCACTCCATGGGCAATCCCCGGCACATTCTGCCCCTCATTAAAGCTGATCTGGGACAGCAGCGCCCCGGTCGGCACAAACAGGACGCGTTTCCACTCACCCACCTGTATTTTCGGAAGAATATAGCCGCACAGCACCGCCGCCGAGCAACCGCAGCCGCTCCCGCCCGAATGGGTATCCTGCGTCTTCGGGTCAAACATTTCGATCCCGCAGTCCATATGGATGCTGGAAATATCCTGTCCTGCCTCGCGCATAAAATCAAGCAGGATTTCCTTCCCCACCATTCCCAGATCGCCAGTGATGATCCGGTCATAGTCAGATGGTTTCCGGTTAAAATCACGGAAATTCTGCAAGATTGTGTCTACCGCCGCCACCGCCATTGCCGCCCCCATGTTCATGGAATCGCGCATCTGCATATCGACGATCTTTCCGGGGGTGGCAGCTGGGATACAAGGTTGAAATTTGGGATGCAATTTTTCCTGTCCAGCATTTTTCAGTGATTCTGACGCATTTTCTTTCGCTCTGCGCCCATCTTTCCCTTCATTTTTCTCATTTTCCTCGATCATCACACACCCGCACCCGGTCACCGTCCAGGTTGTGGACTGCGGTCTCTGATTCCCATACGCCAGCGGAAACCGGAACTGCCGTTCTGCCGATGCAAAATGGCTCGACGCCAGCGCCAGAACCCGGTTCGCATAGCCAGCCCCTGCTGCCATCGCCCCCAGAATCATCGCCTCTCCCATCGTCGAGCAGGCGCCGTAAAGCCCGAAAAACGGGATATCAAACGACTCCACACCAAACGAGGTCGCCACAATCTGTCCCAACAGGTCTCCCGCAAACAGGCAATTCACATCCGCCGCCTGTCTGCCCGCCTTATCCAGGCATTTCTGCACCGTCTGGCGCTGCAATTCACTCTCCGCCTCCTCCCACGACTTTTTCCCAAACGTCGGATCCGGCTCCACCCGGTCAAAAAAACTTGCCAGCGGTCCCTCGCCTTCCGTCTGCCCCACGATCGATGCCGCCGATGTGATGATGGGCGGATGCTCAAACTGGATGCTTGATTTACCTGCCTGCATAAAATTCCTCCTGAAACATAAAAACATTGTCAAAAATATACTGTTCAAACTTTCGCTACAATCTCAGTATTTACACAAACATACATTTTTATGTTTTCTAGTAATCTGCATTCCTCGCAGGCTTCATTCACCCGTTTTTACCATATTATTAATACTGCACCGCCGCCAGTTTCTCTCTCAGTTCCTGCGGGTCCTGGGACGCATCGACTGCCGTCTGCGGTGTGATCACGCCCTCTTTCGCCATACGGATCAGAAAATTATCCATCGTAATAGAGCCCTCTTTTGCACTAGAAAGCAGATAGCTCTGCATCTGCGGTGTTTTTCCATCGCGGATCAGATTCCGGATCGCCGGCGTGAGCATCATAAGCTCACAAGCTGCCGCCCTGCCCTGGCCGCCCGCCCTCGGCACCAGCTGCTGTGACAGCACCGCCCGCAGCGTCATCGAGAGCTGCATCCGGATCTGCGGCTGTTTATCCTCTGGAAAAACACCCACAATCCGGTCAATGCTGTCGATTGCCGAATTGGTATGAATGGTGGAAAAAACAAGATGTCCCGTCTCCGCCGCCATCAGCGCCGTCTCGATCGTCGCCGGATCACGCATTTCTCCAATCAGAATGACATCCGGGTCCTCACGGAGCGCCGCATAAAGCCCCTTATCATAGCTCTCTACGTCCACGCCCACCTCGCGCTGGTTGATGATCGCCTGCGCCGGTTCATAGACATACTCGATCGGGTCTTCCAGCGTAATCATATGGAGCGGACGATTCTGGTTGATCTCATTTAAAATTGCCGCCAGCGTCGTTGACTTGCCGCTTCCCGTCTCGCCGGTTACCAGAATAATGCCTTTATTCCAGCTTGAAAACTGATTCACTGCTTCCGGAAGCCCCAGCTCCGACAGGTTCGGAATCGTACTGCCCAGAAGACGGATCGCCGCAGAGAGCGCGCCCTGCTGCCGGAACAGATTCACTCGGAGACGCCGTCCCGCAAACGAAGCACTAAAATCCAGCTGTCCGATCGCCTCGATCTGATCTGCCGCATTGCCTGCCAGCTGGCGTCCATATTCCTCACAATCCTCACGCGTCAGCCCGCCATCCGTCAGCGTCTCGATTCTGCCGTCAATTCTGCATTTTGGCGGCAGCCCTGCAATCAGATGCACATCCGATGCCCTTTTTTCAGCTGCCAGCGCGATTAATTCCTCGATTCCATACATACCATCTGTCTCCTCTTCTCTTTCTGCACCATTTACAGTGCCAGCAGCGTCCGGATCACCTCGTCTACCGTCGAAACACCCTCTTCTACCAGCTTCTGCGCGTGTTCCAGCATCGGAACATACTGGCTCGCTCTTCTGGCTGCCTCTAAGAAACGTGTCCGGTCAGCTCCTTCCAGAATGCACCGGCGCAGCTCCTCCTGAATCAGCATTACCTCAAACACACCGATTCTGCCCCGGTATCCCGAATGGAAGCACTGATCGCATCCGGCTCCCTGCCAGTATAATTTTCCAGGGTTCTCCGGGATTCCTGCCATCTCAAGCGCTTTTTTCGGCGGCTGAATCTGGGTTTTGCAGTTCGAACAGATTTTCCTCAGCAGCCGCTGGGAAATAACGCCTCGCAGTCCCGCCGCAATCAGGTATGGCGCCACGCCCATATCTCGCAGACGGTCAATCGCCGAGATCGCATCTTCCGTATGAATCGTGGTGATAACGAGATGTCCCGTCATTGCCGCACGCATCGCGATCTCTGCCGTCTCACCGTCACGGATCTCGCCGACGCAGATGATATCCGGATCCTGACGCAGAACTGAGCGCAGACCCGATGCAAAGGTCAGCCCCACTTTTTCATTGATCTGCACCTGTGTCGCGCCTTTGATATGGTATTCCACCGGATCCTCCAGTGTAATCAGGTTGGTCCGATCCGAAAGAAGTTCGCGGATCAGCGTATACATCGTCGAAGATTTACCTGAACCTGTCGGTCCTACAATCATGATAACTCCGGAAGTAAGCCCTAAAAGTGTATCAATCTTTGCATCCTCCACTGCCGGAATACCGATACCGCGGCGGTTCAGCGTCTCCTCATTTCGTTTCAGAATACGGATAACCACTTTTTCTCCATACAGGGTCGGAAGGGTGGATATACGCATATCAATATCTTTTCCTCTTAAATGCATCACCGCACGACCATCCTGCGGAATTCTTTTTTCGACGATATCGAGCTGGGACATGATTTTAAGCCTCGAAATGACCGAATCCTTGAGTTCCGACGGGATCGTCATGATCCGATGAAGCTGCCCGTCGATACGCATCCTGACGACCATCTCCTCCTCCGTCGGCTCAAAATGGATATCCGAAGCATTTTCCGAAATGGCGCGCTCAATAATCGAATTGACCAGGCGGATCATCGGCGTCACATTTTCCTGTCCTTCTCTTGCCGCCGTCTGCACCTGACGCACCTCTTGTGCCGCTGCCGTCTCTGCCTGCATCTGCGCCATCGCTTCTGCCGCTCCCTCGTTGCCATACAAAATATTGATCGCACGCTTCACCGCCGGTTCAGAGGCGATCATCGGCACAATTCTCTTTTTGGAAGTATGCTGTGCTTCCTCAATCGCCATGAAGTTCAGCGGATCCGCCATTGCCAGATAAAGCTGGTCTTTGGAAATACGCACCGGTACGATCGTCATCTTCTTTGCCAGGTTTTTCGGCACAAAACGCGACATTTCCGGGCTGATATCGACCCGCGTCAAATCAATATAGTCAATGCCCAGCTGCATGCGAAGCGCATCGATCAGCTGCCCTTCCGTGATATAATGATGCTTGACCAGCGTTGTTCCCAGACGTTCTTTCTCCTTCGCCTGATAGTCAAGCGCCTCTTTAAGCTGCCCTTCCGTGATCAGTCCCAGCTCCAAAAGCATGTCTCCCAATCGCTTTGTACGCATTCTCTCTACCTCCCTATAAATATGGATCTGGTTATTCAGCCATTTTACTGCGGAAATCCCGAATCCGGTCAAAGCAGTCCCGATCCATCTCGATGGCCGTCTGATTTCCAGTCGTCACAATCCACGCTTCTTCCAGAAGCCGCCGGATGATCCGCGCCGCCTCTTTCTGATCCTCTGCGGTCGTCTCACGGATCTCCTCTGTCCAACGACGGATCTGTACAATATCCAGACCATTGTACGCATACTGCATCGCTGCCATACGTCGCCCCAGGCATCCGCACGGCGCCGTCGCATTGCCGTAACTGCTTAAAATATAGCCATTCCGATCTGCCTCCGAAAGCTGCAGTTTTTCCAATACACCCGCTGCCGCCCGGATCGCCTCGATCGTCTCACTGACCTTCGGATCCCGGTATGTACTCGCCACGATCCGGTCCATCGTCGGCGTAAATGCAAACGACGCGCTGTATGCGCCGCCTTGAAAACGGAGCTGCGGCACAAAATACCGGTCATCCAGCGCATTTACATACGGAAGAATCCGCCCGGAAAATCCATCTACAGCGCTCAGCTCTGCCGAAAAGACGGTATACTGGCTGGAGCTCTCCACAATTACCGCCTCCCTGCGCGCCGGAACCGGGAAAGTATACCCAGCATTTTCCCCTCTGTTTTCCGTTTTATTCTCATGGTCTGGCATCTGTTCTCCCCGCAGATTTCCCAGAATCCGCCCTGCACAGTTCCGCATCCATTCCAGATTTTCCCTCGGTGCAACATGAAGGATCGTCACCGCTGTTCCATGCAGGATGCGGTCGCGCACCTCCTCCATCTTCTCTGCCAGCTGGAAGATCGCTGCATCCTCCTGTTCCAGTCGCCCGCGCAGTTTTTTCAAAAACTCATAAAACGCCTGTCCGCCGACATATTCCTGATACCGCGTATTGATGCTATAGCCAGATGCCGCCAGACGCACCGCCAGCGAATACGCATCACTGCGCGACTCATCACAGGACGGAATCGTCTCATCCAGTGCCTGAAGAACCGCATTCTTATCTCTCCAGAGTGGATGTGATAAGAGTTCCAACAGGACATACAGGCTCTCTTCATAATCCTCCGCCATCCCATACCAGCTGACCGCCAGCGTCGGATGGCTGTTTCGTCCCGCCCGAACCTCCGGATGTCCCTCATTCATGGAAAAATCATGCAGATAGCGCTCAATCTGATTTTCCTTTTCCATTCTGCCATACCGGGCATTTTCAAGCTCTGAAACAAACATTGTATATAAAGGAATGTAAAAACGGTCCTCTTCCGGCACGCCGCTCAAATCCAGGTATAAACGGTTATAGCTGATCGCTTCCAGATCCGACGGCGATTCATAGACCGAAATCCCATTTATCTCATATATCTGATATTCCGGCGTCTCTTCCGGCGGCGGAAGCTCATCGACCCGGATCATAAAATCCGCATTCGAACACTCCGACGCATTCCACGCATCAAAATCCAGGGTCTTCGCAATCAGCGCATCCAGCTCTGCCTCGCTCATCTCCGCCTTCATCTGCGCCAGATACGCGTCGCGCTCCTGCTCCATCGCCTCTGCCATCCCCGGCGTCGGAATCGTCGTGACAAGAACCCGCCGCTTCGCCGCGCCAAGCTCTGCCGCAAACCGGCGAATCTCCGCCTGTGCCGTCCCTGCATCCAGAGAATCATAGGCTGCCGCCTCATCCGCATACACATCCGCATCGCCCGTCAATGCCCATTTCAGGCTGACTTCCGGCACGATCGAATCCGCAAATACATCCGTATCTTCGCCTGCCGTATAATCATGTATCGCCCGCGCCTTGAGCGCCGTCTCCACCACTGACGGGTCGATCCCGCGCTCCTGCATCTCGCATAATGTCTCATCCGACACCTGCCGGAACCGTTCTGCATCCTTCGGACTGCTGTCTGTCATTTCGAAAACAAAAAATGGCTTTTCTGCCTCCATCATCACCGATGCACTCGCATCACAATGGATGCCCGCCGTCCGCAGCTTTTCCCTGAAAACCGATCCATCCACATTCATCATTCCCGCAATGATGCTGTACTGGATCAGCTTTTCCCATGAAATGCCGCTCAGATCCATCGCATACGATACCACCGCCGCATTCTCCGATGCGTCTCCCCGGTAAGCAGGACTGGGAACGGTTGCCTGACGGAAGAATGATTCTCCCCCATTTTCCAAACCATCTGGCTCGGGGCTGTAAAACGCACTCATCCCTATATTCTGCATTTCCTGTTTTTCCTGTCGCCCGCTGCCTGACTGGAAACTCCATCCGTCTTCTTTTCCATAGCTTTTCTTTGCATCACACAGATACTCTTTATCCAGGAATGCCAGAAACCGTTTCCAGTCCAGATCCCCATACAACAAAATCAGAGCATTATCGAACCGATAAAATCGATCATACATCTCCATCGTATGTTCATACGTCAGATCCTTATAAAAACGGTGCGCCTGTCCATTCGCATTTGCCGCCGTCTCCCCCGGATACAGCGCCCGCAAAACATTCCGCAGTGCCTCATTATCTGTATCATTCAGCATGCCGAAATCCTCGCTGTACACCGTTCCTGCCAGCGTAATCGGGCTTTCGCGGTCGCGCAGCTCATAGCGGACCGCTTCACGGTCAAAAAAGCGGCGTTCCCGCCGGATTCCCGGCGCTTTCATGCAGCTTAAATACACATCTGCCATCTTAAGCAGCTGTTCCTCGCTCTGGCTGCACACCGGATATGCCGTAAACGGTATATAGGTAAATGCATTTACAAATGTGTGGTATGTCTTGCTGCAAAGATCAAAAAAAATATCCTTACTCGGATATTTATCAGAGGAAGCAAGTACCGAATGCTCAAACACATGATTCGTGTCCGTCTCATCCAGATGCGGTGTCCGATAGGAAATCGAGAATCCCCGGTTTGTATCTTTATTTCTGATATAAAACAGGGACGCCCCGCTTTTCTCATGTTCAAAATACAGTGTCTGCGCTCCCAGCGCCTGCAGTTTTCCCACCTGTTTCAATGTAAAACCTGCTGTCTGAAATCCCGGCTGCAGTCTCCCATCTGCCGCCCTCCACTGCTTTGTACCTGCCATTCTTTTATCATGCCTCCTGCCATCATTCGTCTGCTGTCTTTTCTCTATATCTATTATACAAGAGCACGTCCTATATTTCCATAAAAAAAAGCACATCCGGTTCTCTCTGTGTTCCGGATGTGCTTCTCTGATTCATAAATCTATTATTTATTCTTTCCGCAGCACTTCTTATATTTCTTACCGCTTCCGCATGGACACGGATCGTTCGGGTAAATCTTATGTGTATTGCGGACTGTGCCAGATGCCTTCTGCTCGCGGTACAGCTCTGTTCTTCTCTCCTCAGTCAGGATTGCATCCCACTGCGGAAGCTCATACAGCCAGGTAGCCTTTGCCTCTACCATGTTGTAATATAACTTCTCCGGGTCGATCTCAATCTTAACCTTGGTATCCTCATCCATGGTCTCGATCGGGTTCTCATAGCCCTTTAAGCTCTCATTGATTCCATCCAGGAAACCGGTCATGATCATAACTTCGGTATCATACTTCTCAGCCAGTTCCTTAACGGTACCTTCTACAACCTCAGTCGGGTTTGCAAGAATCTGCTCGTAAATGCCTTTCTCAATCGTAAAATATCCAGACCAGAGTTCCTCTTTCTTTTTATCATCCAGCCCGTCACCATATGCCAGATTGCGCCAATTTTCTAACAGTGTCATCGGTAATTCCTTCCTTTTTTCGTTCTTTCATTACTATAATAACATAGTATATTTAAGTATATAACAAGTTGGGGGGATTTGCAAGGAGGAAAACTGGCATCTGCCTATTTTATCGCATAAGCAAACGTATCACTCATTCCGTATCGCCGCCAACGGACTCAGCTTCATCGCGCGCATTGCCGGGAAGAATCCGGCTGCCATGCCGATGATGATGGCAAATCCTACCGATGGAACTGCCAGCCAGATCGGGATCACGGACAGTTTTCCATCCATTCCATATAAAAAAGTCGCTGCCAGAAACTGGTTAATCAGCACGGAAACCATAAAACTCAGCGTCAGTCCGATGAGTCCTCCCATGAAACCGATAAAACCTGCCTCAATCAGAAACATATTTCGGATGGTTGCAAGGGAACATCCCAGCACTTTCAGCACGCCAATCTCTTTCGTCCGCTCATAGATGGACATCATCATCGTGTTGGCGATGCCAATCGCAGCAACCAGGAGGGAGACGGCGCCGATGCCGCCGAGGGCTGCCTGAATCATATTAGACTGCTGCTTGGACTGTTCCAGCCACTCCATCTGGCTGTTTGCCTCGTAGCCCATGTTGCTGATGGCTTTCTGCACCTCAATTACATGATCCATGTCGTCCACATTTACCGTCGCTTCTTCATAGACAAAATAATTGTAAGGTTTTCCTTTTTTGTTGGTCGGCTGTCCCGGAATCGGCTTTTTCTTAAATATCTGTTTCAGCTGTGTCTTGAGCTTATTCAGATCAACGTAGACGCCGTAGCTGTAATCACTCCAGTCTTCCGGTCCACCCGCTACCATTCCAGCCGTTTTCATCATATATTTCTTTGGCGCCGCTACTTTCTGGCTGCCATCCTCGCCGCTGGAATTTCCCTTGGACTGATAGTACGCATCCGTGTCAAAGATCGTAAACATCGGTTTGTTGATAAAATCGATGTCCGGCATCTCCCCGGTGTCCCAGTAACCTTTTCCTGTCTTGGCATTGCTAAAATTCTGTGCGACCATATTTCCGACTACCATCTCCATGTCCTTCGTTTCAGTTGTCGGCAGGCTTCCTTCTCCCAGCTTGATATTCTTCATCGCTCCCAAGGGGATCCCATGCAGCTGCACGTTTCCCTCGTAGGCACCCTGACGCATAATCACATTCAGGTTCAGATCCGGATAAGCACTTGTCACATGCGGAATCTTTTCAAATGTCTTCATCGTCTCATCCGTCATGAAGCTGTCTTCCGGATTTTTCTTGTCACTGGAATTTCCATTGTTATAATTATATACCTGAATCGCGGTCAGGCTTCCATAGGAAGAATACTGTTTGATGGTAAATTCTTTCAGTCCTATTCCGATGGAAACCATGACAACGATCGATGCCGTACCAATCACGACTCCCAGAACCGTCAGAAAGGTACGGAGCTTTCTGCGAAACAGGTTGTTGACGCTCATCGTCAGCAGATCACTGAATCTCATTTTCACCGGTCCTTTCTATTTTTTCTTTCTTTTCAGATGATCGTTTTGTTCTTTTTCAACGTCCTTTGTTTCGTCTTCCGATACATCTGCTGTCGTCATTTCCGGCTCGCCCAGCTCATTGTCCAGTTCCTCTTCTAATTCGTCTTCAAGCGCCTTTTCTCCTGCTATTTTCTTCTTTTTCCTCTTCCAGACAACTACACCGACACCTGCGCCCACCAGCGCAGCGATCACAAGCATCGGAGCGATCCGCCCAGCGCCGCCCGCTTGCGCCGCATCGGCATCTGCATCCATGCCGTTGTCCATTCCATCCATGCCGTCCATCCCGTCATCGGAAAACGCCTCACTCACGTTCAGAAGCATTTCTTTTTCAGTCTCTGAAACGACTCCATTTTCATCCTCATAGGAAATGATAATCTTCACTTTTCCATCATCGGTTGTCGGCGCAATCGCGGTCAGCATCGTATCGACATTGCCGGTTTCGCCCGGCTTGATATTTCCCACATAAGCGTCAGCTGGTTGGATAGAATCTGCCTCAAAACGCGCCATAACATTGTAAAGAATTACTTTTCCGGTGTTGTTGATGCCAAACATGACATTCGTCTCAGAACCAACCTCAACCGCATCCGGCATCACATCGATCGTACTGGTGTTCAGACGCGGCTCCTGCTTGACCGGAAGTGCAATCTTGACCTCTTCCTTGGCATTTTTAAACTCCGGGCTGTCGTACTGCTCCTGGATTGTCATGCGGTATGATTTCTGCTCTGCCGTCGGCGCTGCCTTAAATACCATCGACAAATCCGCCGTCGCCCCCGGCGCCATATTGTTGACTACCACCGAAGTCGAACCGCTCTCCGAGGTAAAGATCGGTGTATTTTCAACCTCTTCTGACGCAAATGTAAACATGATATTGGAAGCCGACACATCGGAGGAGGCATTCTTCATCCGCACGCGCAGCTCAAACGGCTGCCCGGCATAGATTTCTGCCGGAATCGTCTCGAAACTATCTACGATGATTCGGGATTTGGTACGATCCTGCTCGCCCGCATCGGCTGAAAGCTCATCGTCATCCTTTCCCTTGACACGCACGTAAAATACCTTGTCCACCGGATCGGAGAACTCGCCGCCCTCTTCTTCGCGGTATGTAACCAGATAGTGAATCGGGAAAAAGCCCGATTTTACGTTCTCGCGCACCATCATGCTGTACGGAACCGTCACCATCTGCCCTGGTTCCATGTCGCCCATCTTGCGGTTATAGTTGCCCTCGTTGATATCAAACGGAAACTTTGTTATATCCGCGTCAAGCTGCATATCCACGCGGACATCGTAAACCTTTTTAAGCCCCGTATTCGTCAGATTCACGCCAAAATTCATGACCTGATTGTAGCCCGCATACGGTGTCTGCTGGTTGTCACCGATGGAAAAATCGTAATCCAGCTTCGTGTTGTCGTCTTCCTCGGTGGAGGAACCATCGTAGGCGGATACCCAGATGTTGATGCCGACTTTTAGGCTGTCATCAATATAGAAAAACGCCTGATAATATCCTGCTGCCAAATCCCGGCGCA
The DNA here is from genome assembly GCF_003479275.1 of Clostridium sp. AF20-7. Classification (NCBI taxonomy): domain Bacteria; kingdom Bacillati; phylum Bacillota; class Clostridia; order Eubacteriales; family Clostridiaceae; genus Clostridium; species Clostridium sp. AF20-7. Next base: position 32,526 of record NZ_QUGF01000004.1, read on the forward strand.
GTTTATACGTCAATGTTACACTTTTAGACGAACCTGGCTTTACATCAATTCTTTTTTCTTTAAACGTATTTGAATCAGCTTCAAATGGAAAATGTTTTCCAGACCATGAAATATTGGAATCCGAATCACTGTCATCATCGTCATCATCATATGTATAAAATTGATCGTATTGATCCGCATTGGCTAAACGAATTGTTCTTAAATAATTATCTCCTTTGCTGCCATTATTATGAACCGTCATCTTAATCGAAATTTTATTTCCGGCCTTTCCGTGCGGCACTTTACTGACGGTAATTAAATCATCGTTATATTTTGTCATATCCAGCATTTCCGCCTGCGCCGTCCGGCTTCCTCCCACCGCCAGCACCGCAAAAAGCAGCAAAAACACCGCCCATCTCTTCCACTTTCTCATACCTCTCATTTTTCATACCTCCATATCCTCTCACATTAAATGCTGCTTTTATCAATTTCTCATTCTATCGTCAGCATTCCTGTGTTTTAGCCTTCTATTTTCCCATCTTCCTTACCCATTTGCCGATTCTCCTCTATCTTCACAATCTTACCATCGATAATATGGAAGATCCGGTCCGCATACGCCGCCAGATGGTTATCATGCGTGACCATAACCAGCGTCTGGTTCTGTTCCCGGACGATCCGCTGCATCAGTTTCAGCACATCCATCGTCGTATGGGAATCCAGATTTCCAGTCGGCTCGTCTGCAAAAATGATCTCTGGATGTACCACCAGCGCCCGTGCGATGCCGACACGCTGCTGCTGCCCGCCGGACATCTGGTTCGGCATATGATCGCCGACTTTTTCCAGTCCGACCATTTTCAGATATTTTTCCGCCATCTCCCGGCGCCTGACGCGCGGCACACCGCGGAAGGACAGCGGAAGCGCTACATTTTCAACCGCATTCATCGTACCGAGCAGGTTATATGACTGGAAGATAAATCCGACCCGCTCCCGGCGGAATGCCACCAGCTGGTTCTCGTTTAATTTTTCTATGTGCTGTCCGGCTATGACAATCTCGCCCTTCGTCGGCTTCTCCAGCCCCGCCAGCATATTCAATAAGGTAGATTTACCCGAACCGGAGGTACCTACAATCGCACAGAATTCGCCACGGTACATCGTAAAATCAACGCCGTTCAGCGCGTATACCTTCGTCTCGCCGACGCGGTAGACTTTATATAGATTTTTTACCTGTATGACAGGTTCCCGTTTCCGGAATTCATTCTTCCCCGGCACTTTCCGCTCTTCCATCAGCCTTCTCCATTTTCTAACTTATTTCATGCTCCTGAATATTCCATCGAAATCCATTCCTGACAACCTGGATTTATACAAGTTTCAACCATTGCAATTCCAGTTCTTCTTTCTACATTATACCGGATTTGTTTCAATTCTCCTACCTTATTTTTCTTAATGTTCCTTACGCTTTTCTTACCGTTACTGTTCACACACGTGTGCCCAGCAACGGGATTTTGCCGATGCTGCGCATTCCAAATCGGCAAAATCTGCTGCCAGAACTGTATCGTACGGAATTTTCAGTTCAGAAAATTCCTACCTGTGAACAGTTACTTCTTACCAGTTTTTCTCCCTGTCTGACCGTTCCTTACGCTAATCTATTTTGCCCTGGAAAGTCATTTTTATTTCCTATTTCATCGCAGGTAATCTTCCAGCCGTCATCACATTGTCCATATTTTCTATCCCCCCTATTCATATTTTTTATATCACAGATCATTAAAAGCTATAGCAATCCATCTGGAAATGTTTTATAATAGTTGGGAAAAATATGCTAATACGAATAGAGAAGGAGAATCAAATGAGACATTTGCTGAATCCACTGGATTTTTCCGTTGAGGAGATCGACCAGCTTCTGGATCTCGCTTCCGATATCGAAGCCAATCCAGCCAAATATGCACACGTCTGCGACGGAAAGAAAATCGCGACTCTGTTTTATGAGCCAAGCACCCGTACACGCTTAAGTTTTGAGGCTGCTATGCTGAACTTAGGGGGACGGGTTCTTGGCTTTGCTTCTGCCGATTCAAGCTCTGCTTCCAAGGGCGAGAGTGTGGCAGATACCATCCGCGTTATCTCCTGCTTCGCAGATATCTGCGCGATGCGCCACCCGAAGGAAGGTGCGCCGATGGTTGCTTCCCTGCACTCTTCCATCCCGGTTATCAATGCCGGCGACGGCGGTCACCAGCATCCGACGCAGACCTTGACCGATCTGATGACGATCCGTTCTTTAAAAGGACGCCTGAACAATTTAACAGTCGGTCTGTGCGGCGATTTAAAATTCGGACGCACGGTTCACTCCTTAATCAATGCGCTGTCCCGCTACACAGGCATCCGTTTCGTCCTCATTTCCCCGCCGGAACTGCGCGTCCCGGATTATATCATTGAGGATACACTGAATGCAAAGGGAATCGAGTACAAAGAGGTGGAAAACCTGGATGAGGCGATGCCGGAGCTTGATATTCTCTACATGACACGTGTCCAGAGAGAGCGTTTCTTCAACGAGGAAGATTACATCCGTATGAAAGACTGCTACATTCTCGACAAAAAGAAGATGGAGCTTGCCCGTGATGATATGTTTGTGCTCCATCCGCTTCCGCGTGTCAATGAGATTTCCGTTGAGGTGGACAACGACCCGCGTGCCGCTTACTTCAAACAGGTTCAGTACGGCGTATACGTCCGTATGGCTCTGATCATGACTTTACTGGAGGTGGAAAAACCATGTTAAATATCAGCGGATTAAAAGAAGGTTTTGTTCTGGACCACATCCAGGCAGGACGCAGTATGGATATTTACTTTAAACTGGGGCTGGACAAGCTGGACTGCCAGGTGGCTATTATCAAAAATGCGCGCAGCAGCAAGATGGGACGCAAGGACATCATCAAGATCGACGGCAGCCTTGATCTGGTAAATGTTGATGTGCTCGGCTACATCGATCACCGTATCACGATCAACATCATCAAGGATGGAAAAATCGTAGAGAAAAAAAATGTCAAGATGCCGAAAAAAATCACGAATGTCATCCACTGCAAGAACCCGCGCTGCATTACCTCGATCGAGCAGGAGCTTCCGCATATCTTCTATCTCGCGGATGAGGAAAAAGAGGTATACCGCTGCCAGTACTGTGATGAGAAGTATTCGCTGTAAATTCTCCTGAATATATCAAATGAATATCAAAAAAGCCATGAACGACTTTTCTGTAGATTTACAGATCATAAGCGATTTCATGGCTTTTATTATTTTCCAGATTATAGATTCCAAAAGTGCCTACCCTTGAACATCTTAATTCCAGAACTCTGTCTTACCTTCCAGCCCGATACTCTCAGCCTTGAAGCACGGATTCTTGCCTTCCTTTTTCTGCACCAGGTAATCATCCAGACATTTGAGCGCTGTATTTCCCAGAATCACGATAACCGGCAGGTTGATGATCGCCATGATACCCATGAGGACATCCGCGAGATCCCATACCAGACCGAACTGGAGCTGTGCGCCGATGAAGACAACTACCACCGCAAACAGGCGGAACACGTTCATTTCTTTGTTTTTCAGCGTACGGCGTGCGATGTAGTTGAGACATCCCTCACAGTAGAACAGGTTGCCGAGCAGTGTCGTAAATGCAAACAAAAGAAGTGCAAATGTAATGAAATACGGTCCAATCACGCCAAATACCGTTCCCAAAGATTCCTGTACGAACGGAGCGCCTTTCAGTTCTTCGGACGGAACGATACCGGTGCAGAGGCACATCATCGCTGTTGCCGTACAGATGAGGATTGTATCGATAAAGACGGAAAGCATCTGTACCAGTCCCTGCTTAACCGGATGGCTGACATCGGCTGCTGCCGCCGCGTTCGGTGCAGAACCAACACCCGCCTCGTTGGAATACAGACCTCTCTTGATTCCCTGCATCATGGCAGAACCTGCAAATCCGCCGAAGATCGCCTTGAAATCAAAGGCATTGGAGAAGATATTGACAAATACCTCCGGGAGTCTTCCGATGTTTAAGATCATGACCGCAATCGCCATCAGGATGTAGAAAACGCCCATAAACGGAACCAGCACGCCGGTAATGCGGACAATCTGTTTTCCGCCGCCTATGATACAGATGCCGACCAGAATCGCCAGAATGGCGCCGCCGATCATCGGAACCAGGCTCCTGTCCCCCATCATAAATTGATGGTAAAAGCCGTAATTCGACATGCTGTCAATCAGGTTAAAAGACGCCAGCATATTAAAACCGCCAGCATAAGTAGCAATCAGGGCAATCGCGAAGACAACGCCCAGCGCACGGCTCTTCAGCGCCGCCTCGATATAATAAGACGGACCTCCGTAGCTTCCGCCGGATGCGTCGCGCTTCTTATAAATCTGTGCCAGCGTGCTCTCAACAAAAGCCGATGCGCCGCCCACAATCGCGATCAGCCACATCCAGAACACCGCGCCGTAACCGCCGATCGCGATCGCATTGGCTACACCTACGATATTGCCTGTGCCGACGCGGCTCGCCGTCGATACCATCAGCGCCTGAAATGCGGATACGGAGTTGCTGTCTGTCTTTTCTCCGACTACCCGGATTGATTCCGGAAGCAGACGGAGCTGTACGAAACGGCTTCGGAGTGTGAAATACAGTCCGACCGCCAGCAGCATGATAATCAACAGATAGCTGTACATAACATTGCTGATCACACCAACGAGTGATGCAAATCCTTCTAACATAAAATTTCCCCCTTTTCTTTTGTATGCAATATAGAAAAAAGAGCCGCTGCCAAATAAAGATGCTCTTTGGTATCTGCATTCGGCAACAGCCCTCTTAAATGATTTGAGCAAAACGGTAAGCCGGGTTATGTCGTTGAATGGTCATCTATCTAGTCCTGCTGTCGCCAGCAGGCTCAAGCGACCTACCCGAGAGCAGACGGGCCGCCTTGCGCTCTCTGTTCGGTCTTGCTTCGGATGGGGTTTACATGTGCCCCGGCTGTTACCAGCCGGGCGGTAGTCTCTTACACTGCCCTTCCACCCTTACCCGGTAAACCGGGCGGTACATTTCTGTTGCACTGTCCTTGGAGTCGCCTCCACCAGACGTTATCTGGCATCCTGCCCTGTGAAGCCCGGACTTTCCTCACCTGCAGCCTTTCGGTTCTGCAGCCGCGACCATCTGTCTTACTCAAAACATCCTAACTCTACCATATTTTCAGGCATTTGTCCAGTCAATCATACTTTAAAACAGCTTCCGCCGATAAATTCGCGCACAATCGAATTGTGCGGCACCTGTTCGCTGCTGACACCCAGAAAATAATCGAGAAATTTGAGCAGCCGCTTCGCCTCGTTGTACTCCGCCGAATCACGCGGAACACTATATAAGATCGGCTCCGCATACTGTTTGAGCACCGAAAGCTCATATAAAAATGCCGAATTGAACATCGCATCCGCCTCTTCCTGATACGGGAAAATATTCCGCTCCTCGCCCCGGCGTACGGAATCCCACATCCGGATCGTGTCCTGTGCCGACGCACCGCGCGTTCTCGCATCGCGGACCATCCGCCGGATCAGACGTCCGTCCGTCGTCGGAACGCGGTTGTGATCGTCGATATTTAACTGAGTCAGCGCACTGATATAAATCTTAAATTTCTTATCACGCGGCAGTGAATACGACAAATCATCATTCAAACAGTGAATTCCCTCGATGACCAAAATATCCTCCGCCCCAAGCTGCAGAAAATCGCCCTTATATTCGCGCTCGCCCTTGACAAAGTTGTAAACCGGCAGCTCCACGCGTTTTCCCGCCAGAAGTGCTTCCATATCTTCATTAAACTGTTTCACATCGATGCAGTTTAATGCCTCATAATCGTAATTTCCATTTTCATCCCGCGGGCTGTCCACACGGTTGACAAAATAATTGTCCACCGCGATCGGATGCGGTTTCATTCCCAGCGCGGCGAGCTGAATCGACAAACGGTGTGAAAAGGTCGTTTTTCCCGAAGAGGACGGTCCTGCAATCATGATCAGTTTGCGTCCGCTCTCATGAATCTGCTCCGCGATATCTCCGATCTTCTTTTCCTGCAGCGCCTCCTGCATCAGGATCAGGTCGTTCATGCGCCCCCGCGCGATCGTATCGTTGAGTGTTCCCACGTCAAACACACCGAGCTTGTGACCGAGCTTTTCCGCCTCCTGCTGGACATCAAACAGTTTTTTCTGCGGATGGAACGGCTGAATCGCCTTCGGCTGCTTCTTGTTCGGCAGACGCAGGATAAATCCTTCCTCGTACATCTGTAAATCAAAATATTTGAGATACCGGGTGCTCATGACCATATATCCGTAGAAATAGTCGTCATAATCGCCAAGCCGGTAAACATTGACCCGCGACGCCCGCCGGTAATTGAACAAACGCGCCTTGTCATACATGCCCTGCTCCTGGAAATGATCCATCGCCTCATCCGTATTTTCACTCCGTTTCTGCAGCGGCAGATCCTGCTCAGACAGGCGCTTCATCTCCGCTTTCACACGGTCTAAGAGCTCCTGGCTGAGTGTTACCCTGCCTTCCACCTCCACATACAGACCATTTTCAACAGAAAAGCAGACCGTGATATTTTTCACATTTTCCCTGCCTGCCACATTCTGAAAGGCTTTCATCATCAGAAAGACGGCACTTCTCTGATATGCCAGATAGCCAGCCGTATCTGCCGCTGTGATAAATTCCATCTGGCAGTCCTTCTGCAGTGTTTTATGCAGCTCCCGCAGCCGTCCATTTACCGAGACCAGAAGAATATCATTCTCGTAATTCTTCTGATATTCCTCCGCAATCTCCGCATAGGCGGTTCCCTGCGGATATGTTTTTATCTCACTCCCAATCCGTACTTCCGGCATGTAATCCCCTCCCTAAACAATCTGGATTGGAAACGCCGGTTTCTCCCGCACAACCTTCACGGCGTCTCCCAGCTTCCCCATCAGATATTTCTCCATAAATTCAGTAAAAATGTGTTCAATTCCATAATGTCCAGCGTCGATGACCGCCATGCCCTGTGCAACCGCGTCGATTCCTTCATGGTGGCTGATATCTCCTGTGATATAAACCTGCGCCCCGGCTGCCAGTGCCTCTCCCATCGTGCTTCCTCCTGCGCCCGGGCAGACCGCCGCTTTCTGAATCACTGCCTCACCGTCCAGCTCACCGAAGACCGCCACATACGGCAGGCCAAATGCCTCCTTGACCTGCTCGGCAGCTGCCCGCAGCGTCATCGGCTGTTCGAAGCGTCCAGTGCATCCGATTCCGTAGGAAGTACCGTCTCCGGTCTCTCCCATTTTCTCTAAAACTTCACAATCCGTCAATCCCAGCTTCTTTGCCGCCAGATCTGCCATGCAGCCCGGCGCTGCGTCGAAATTCGTGTGCATCGCATAGTAGGAAATATCATCCTGAATCATCCGCAGGACTCTTCTGCCGATGAAATTCTGATCGGACACCTGCTTGATTCCTTTGAAAATAAGCGGATGGTGCGTCAAAATCATATCCGCCCCCGCCTGCTCTGCCTGCTCAATCACAGAATCGGTAGCGTCCACCGCCAGAAAGATCGTCTTCACTTCCTTCCCGCTGCGCCCCGCTAAAAGCCCCGGATTGTCCCAGTCACATGCCATGCTGCGCGGCGAAAGTGTTTCCAGGATCTTGATAATCTCACTGCATTTCATGTCTTGTCTCCTCTATCAGCGCCAGATAGGCGGTCAGTTCGTTAATGCGTGCTCCACGGCGGCTGATCGCCGCCTCTCCCGCTTCACTGGCTTCTAAAGTTTTCTTCTTGTTCTGGGCATCATTTTCTGTCAGCCCTGCCAGCACCTGTCGCGTCATCTTCTCTTCTTTCTCCAGATACGCAAGCAGCACCGGATCTTTCTTCCGGATCAAATCGGCTCCAAAACGGTAATCCTGCTCTCTCCCCGGCCGCATCGTGCCTCGCGCCGCTTCTATCACTATGTAATATTTTCCCTCGTCCGTCAGCATCGCTTCCCGGAGAATCGAAAATCCCTGTTCTTCCAGAAAATGACGCACTTCGTCCTGCTCCGACTGCGGCGACAGAATCAGGCGTTCTTTTCCCTCGCTCCAATTCTCCCACACATGGCGTCCCTGTTCCAGAATCCGGCAGGTCAGTTTTCCGCCCATTCCTGCGATCACAACTGTGTCTGCCTCGCCTGCCTTCAATTTTGCCAGTCCGTCTGACAGGCGCAGTTCAATTTTCCCGGAAAGCCCCACCTCTTCCACGTGTTCTTCCGCCCGCTCCAGCGGGCCTTTCCGCACATCCATCGCCAATGCCGACGGGCACACGCCCTTCTGCACCAGCCAGATCGGCACATAACCGTGATCGGTGCCGATATCTGCCACCCGGCTGCCCGGCTGTACAAAAGAAGCGATCCGTTCCAGACGCTTCGAGAGTTTTACTTCTGTCCGCATGATTTATTCTCCTGTGTTCTACTTTTTATTTCTTCTTTCCAGATCATTCATCCAGATAATCCTTCAATTTTTTGCTCCGGCTCGGATGGCGCAGCTTCCGCAGCGCTTTCGCCTCGATCTGGCGGATCCGCTCGCGGGTGACATTGAACTGCCGTCCTACCTCTTCGAGCGTGCGCGGTCTGCCGTCGTCCAGGCCAAAGCGCAGACGCAGCACCTTCTGCTCCCGCTCGGTCAGCGTATCGAGCACTTCCATGAGCTGTTCATGCAGCAATGTATAGGTTGCCGCATCGACCGGAACCTGCACATGATCGTCCTGAATGAAATCGCCCAGATGACTGTCTTCCTCCTCGCCGATCGGTGTCTCCAAGGAAACCGGATCCTGTGAAATCTTCATGATCTCCCGCACACGCTCAACCGGCATCTCCATCTTTTCCGCGATCTCCTCCGGGGTAGGTTCCCGTCCAAGTTCCTGTAAAAGCTGTCTGGAAGTCCGGATCAGACGGTTGATCGTCTCCACCATGTGAACCGGAATCCGGATCGTCCGCGCCTGATCCGCGATCGCGCGCGTGATCGCCTGACGGATCCACCAGGTTGCATAGGTGCTGAACTTAAATCCTTTTGAATAATCATATTTTTCAACCGCCTTGATAAGACCCAGATTTCCTTCCTGAATCAGGTCAAGGAACTGCATACCTCTGCCGACATAGCGCTTCGCAATGCTGACAACCAGGCGCAGATTCGCCTCCGCCAGACGTTTTCTGGCATTTTCATCTCCCAGCTCCATCCGCTTCGCCAGTTCAATTTCCTCTTCCGGGGAAAGCAGCGGCACTTTTCCGATCTCTTTCAGATACATCCGGACTGGATCATCGAGGCTGACGCCATCCGGGATGCTGAGATCCAGGTTGTCCACGTCGATCGGCTCCTCCTCGCCGTCTTCAAAAAGTTCTGGCTCCATGTCCTCATCGTCATCCATCCGGAGAACGTCTACATGATGATTTTCCAGAAAATCATAGATCTGATCGAGCTGTTCCGGGCTCAGTATCTCACCATGGAAATAATTCAATATTTCTTTATTGTCCAGTACATTTTTCTTTGTTTTTGCCAATTCCAGAAGCTGTGTGAGTTTTTCTTCAAATGTAACTTTTTTCTCTTCCATAGTTCGTCCTTCCTTCCATCCTCAGAACCTGCCCGACCATTTCCAATTTTGTTACTGAACACGCATACGTGTCCAGTAACGGAATTTGCCGTGGCTTCGCATTTCAATACGGCAAATTCCTGCTGCCACCACGTTTTCTTACGGCACTTTCGGTTCCAAAAGTGCCTACCCGTGTACAGTAACCCAATTTTTCCCAATCCGCAATCACTCCAACGTAATTACGAGCGAAGGCAATCCCGCCTGTTCCCGTATGAGCCGCTGCAGCTCATTCAAATCCGACGCCCGCCGGATCTGATCGTCGAGGCTGTTCTTCTTGATCCGGCGCACCGTCTCCGCAAATGCCTTTTTCTGCTCCTCATTGTTTAAGGATTCTTCCAGACTTGCATTGAAAAGCGCCGCGACTTCTTTATAATTGCCCTCGTCGTCGATAAAGCGGTTCAAAATCGCCGCCGGATTGACATTTCCAGCTTCCAGACCCTCAAATACAGCTTTTGCTGCTTCTTTATAAAGTGGTTTTACAAAATCCTCCGGTCCGATGATGTCCTTGATCCGGGCATACAGCGATGGTTCTTCAATCAGCCATGTAAGAAGCAGGCGTTCTGAACGGCGGATGCCCTCGTCCTTCTCCTTCTTCCTGCCCACCGGTCTCACCGCCGGTCCCGTATTTCCCGGAAACTCTGCATTTCCAGCACCGCGGTTTTCCGCCATTGCCCCGGCACTGCCGACGCTTCCGCCTACCTCCCTGTTTTGTACCGCACCAGTCGTATTTCCGGTTCTATATGAATCACCATAGCGACCCGCATATCCGCCTGCTGCCGTCTCCCCGACGCCATACCGGCTTCCGAGCTGGTTGACCAGCCGCCGCAGATCTTCATAATTGATAAAGTATTCCCGCGAAACCGCCTGTATATAATTATCCCGCTCCAGCGCCTCGCCAAATTCAAGCAGCTTGCGCGCCGTCTGATTGTAAAATGCCGTCTTCTGCTCCGGATCTTCCATATCAAAGCCGGCTTTCAGCACATCGATCTCATAGAGAAAGCTGTTTCTAGCCGTCTCGATCCGCTTTTCAAACTCCTCTGCTCCCAGGTTTTTCATAAATTCATCCGGATCCTTATACGGACGCATATTCAGTACCTTGGTTGAAATTCCTGCCCGCTTGAGGATCGGAATCGCCCGCAGCGCCGCCTTGACGCCCGCGCCATCGCTGTCGTAGGTCAGAATGACCTGATCCGTATACCGCTTCAGAAGCGCCGCGTGCTGCTCGGTCAGCGCCGTTCCCAGCGATGCGACCGCGTTCGTATAACCCGCCTGGTGCATGGAAATCACATCCATGTAGCCCTCGCAGAGCATCATATATTTCTTTCTCGAAGTACGCGCGTAATTAAGTCCGTATAGATTCCGGCTTTTGTCAAACAGCATCGTCTCCGGTGAGTTTAAGTATTTCGGTTCCCCGTCCCCGAGGACACGTCCGCCAAACCCGATCACCCGGCTGTTGACATCCATGATCGGAAACATGACACGGTTCCAGAACTTGTCCCTGGCGCCGCGCTCCTCGATCGTCACCAGCCCCGTATCCTTTAAAAGCTCGTCCTCATAGCCCTTGCTTTTCAGATACCGGTACAGATCGTCGCTGATTTTATTGGAAAATCCCAGTCCGAACCGCCGGATCGTCTCATCCGTCAGCTTCCGCTTTACCAGATAATCATATCCTATCTTTCCCTGCGGCTGCTTGAGCTGGTAATAAAAATAATTGGCTGCCAGCTTATTGATCTCCAGAAGCGCCGCCTTGCGGTCCGCCTTCGCCTTTGCCTCTTTAGAATATTCCATCTTCGGCAGTTTCACGCCCGAACGGTCCGCCAGCATCTCAACCGCCTCGCGGAATGAATAATTTTCATATTCCATCACAAACGTAATCACATTGCCGCTGACACCGCAGCCAAAGCAGTGGTACATCTGCTTGGACGGCGACACCGAAAAGGATGGCGATTTCTCATGATGAAACGGGCAGAGTCCAAACAGGTTGCTTCCCTTCTTCTGCAGCTTCACGTATCCGGAAATCACATCCACAATGTCGCTACGCATTCTGACTTCCTCGATTACCTCTTCCGGATAATACATTTCTTCCTCCTTATACGCTCCAGGCTTTCGGAATAAACAATTCCTTAAACCGGTCAATCGCGTAAATATCTGTCATACCCGCGATATAATCGCATACCGCGCGCTCTTTCGTCTCATTTCTCATCTCCATAATCCGGTGGGATTCTTCCGGAAGTTCCTCCGGATGCGCCATATAATATCCATACAGCATCTCGATCATCTGCTGTGCGCGCCCTTCCTCCGCTTTCGCAATCCCGTCATGGTAGACATGGTCAAACATCCAGCGGCGCAGCCCGTGCATCGCCTCCTCGCGTTCCGGTGACATCGCCACCTCCGGCTTGTCCTGGCTGTGCTCGATGATGTCGTGGATCATGATATTCAGCCGCTCATGCACACTGTTTCCCAGAATGTCCGTGTACTCCCGCGGCAAATCCTCTTCCTTCATGATCTTTCCCCGGATCGCATCATCTATATCATGGTTTATGTAGGCAATTTTATCTGAAAGCCGCACAACATTCCCTTCCAGCGTCGCCGGATGACCGCTCGTCCGGTGGTTCAGGATCCCGTTGCGAACCTCCCAGGTCAGGTTCAGCCCCTGCCCCTTCTGCTCCAGCACCTCCACAATGCGGACACTCTGCTGATAATGCGCGAACCCCTCGCTGCAGAGCCGGTTGAGCACCGCCTCCCCCGAATGACCAAACGGCGTATGTCCCAGATCGTGCCCCAGCGCGATCGCCTCCGCCAGAGACTCATTCAGCCGCAGCGCTTTCGCGATCGTGCGCGCTATCTGCGATACTTCCAGCGTGTGCGTCAGGCGCGTCCGGTAATGGTCGCCCTCCGGCGCCAGAAAAACCTGCGTTTTCTGTTTCAGACGCCGGAACGATTTGCTGTGCAGAATACGGTCGCGATCGCGCTGATACTCTGGCCGGATGTCGCAGAGCGGTTCTTTCCGCTCCCGTCCCCGTGTATTCGCACTCAGCGACGCATACGGACTCAGGGTTTCCTGTTCCCATTTTTCGATCGTTTCTCTGATATTCATCCAGATCCCACCTTTATTCAGAATAATTTACGGAATAAATTCGAAAGTTCGCCCATTATCTTATAATAATATCATATTTTTGTAATTTGGGACAGAGGTTTTCCATGGATTTTTGATCTTTTTCTATTTTCTTTTTTTATTTTATGTGGAAAGAAGGGGAATTATGACTACTTATTTCCATCTATTGAACAAAGGGGCTTAGAATGAAAAAGAGAAGACATCTGTTCTTTTGAATACAGACATCCTCTCTTTACTATCATACATACAAAACGTAACGGCTGTCCCTGATGGACCTCATCTACATTTTATTTTCACTTATTATTTTTACTTATCCGCTTTTTCAAGCAGTTTCTTGATACCCTGAATTGCTACTAATACACCCAGGATTAACAGCAGCACTGCAAATACAAGCTGCAGTGTATTTCCCAGATCCAGACCGGTCGTCATAAATGCGTTTGTGAGCTTTATGATGGTCATGCTCAGTGCAGTAAAGGTAACTGCCATCATGAACAGCATCGGCACCCAGAGCATCCAGCCCTGACGCTTGGTTTTCTTTAAGAATACTGCACAAGCTACAAGAGCAAGTACCGATAACAGCTGGTTTGCAGAACCGAATAACGGCCAGATCTCTGCATAGCCGACCTTGGTAAGCAGGTACGCGAGTACCAGTGTGATGATGGTTGCAAAATATTTATTGGTTACTACCTTTACAAACGGGCTCATATTTTCCTCGTCTGTGTCCGAATCCATGAAAAATTCCTGGAACGACAGACGTCCTACCCGGGCAACCGAATCCAGGGAAGTCAGTGCAAATGCAGATACCGCCAGGTTGATTAATGTAAATACAAGCGAATGCGGCAGACCAACTACGGAAAGAAAATTTGCGATCGCGCCTGCAAAAATCTGTGGCTGGGTGGTAAGTCCCTGTGCTGCTGCCTCGCCATCTGCAAAGGAAGCAACTGCAATCAGTGCGATGATAGCAAGCATACTCTCCATCAGCATTGCGCCAAACGAAACTGGAAGCATGTTCTTTTCATTTTTGATCTGTTTAGATGCAGTACCGGAAGATACCAGAGAATGGAAACCGGAAACTGCGCCACAGGCAATCGTTACAAATAAAATCGGGAACATATACTGTCCATTTACATTAAAGCTTGTAAACGGTTTCAAATTACATGCCGGATTGGCCACAAATACACCGATAACTGCACCGACGATCATAAAGATCAGCAGATAGCTGTTCAGATAATCACGCGGCTGAAGCAGCGCCCATACCGGAGCGACACTGGCAATCAGAATGTACACAAAGATAATAATATGCCAGGTTCCAAGATCGACATAGACCGGGAAATTCAGTCCCAGTGCGATCGCTGCCACCAGTAATAAAATAGCGACGGCTGTGTTGATCCATTTGTTGAATTTGGTATATTTGAGGAAATATCCAAGTGCAACTGCCTCGATGATAAATAACATAGAAGTAGTTGCAACGGCTCCATTTGCCGCTATCTTTGTGACAGCACCTGCCTCATCGACCGTAAATCCCTTAAATGTTCCCGCTACAACGTCTGCAAACGCTGCAACAACCAGAATACAGAACAGCCAGCAGAATAAAAGGAATAATTTCTTTCCTAATTTTCCAATGTACTCTTCGATGATGTATCCGATTGTTCGTCCCTTATTTTTGACAGACGCATACATGGATGCAAAATCCTGAACGGCGCCGAAAAATACGCCGCCGATTAAAATCCAAAGCAGGACCGGAAGCCAGCCAAAAATTGCCGCCTGGATCGGACCATTGATCGGACCCGCACCGGCGATCGACGCGAACTGATGACCAAACACAACGTTTGTATCAGCCGGTACATAATCGACACCGTCCTCCATCTCATATGCCGGAGTTTTGGCATTCGGATCGATGCCCCACTTATTCTGGAGATAACGCCCGTACAGGAGGTATGCTCCTCCCAGAACAACGATGGCGATTATCATCATCATTACTCCACTCATAGTTAAACCTCTTTCCTTTGTTTATTTATAAAAAAACGCCTCTGCTATCCAGTCGGATAACAAAGGCGAATTTTCTATCCCAACAGCTTTCCCGATCCATCCAGTGACTCTCTGTATTTCCGTTCTTTTATGTCTTTCCATGCTCATTGCATTTTATATCATGTAAATTATACTCTTTTGAGTGGAAAATTCAATTAACACTTTAAATATAATTTACAATTTCATTTATTGTTTTTTGTGCACCTTGCACTTCCTATTGTTTTTACAACGGGAAACTTCGCTCCAGACACAATGCCCCATACCCTACCCGCTCATTCGGATATACCGTCTCCCCCGGCAGACTCCGCGCCCCGCGGATGAAATATGCTTTCAGCTTCTCCCCATACAGGTAGGGATCGTTCCCATTTACAATCCCCCATTGCATCATCAGCGCCGCCGATCCGGTCACAAATGGAGCGGCAAAGGAAGTTCCTGTCACCGCCTCATATCCGCCGCCTGCGCGAGCGGTGATAATATTTACACCAGGTGCCGCCAGCTCTGGTTTGATCGGATGCCCCAATCTTGCAAATCCACGACCGGAAAAATCTGCATACGCCTGCGTGGCGTCATCGTACGCCCCCACCGAGATCGCCCGGCTGGCGGTCGATGGGATTGTCAGCGTCGTGTCCGGCGATGCCGTCAAAAAACGTGTTTCCCTGTTCAGTGCCATGCCCGCTGGCAGCCACAGATCATACTGACCATCCCGTATTTCTTCTGGAATCAGACGGATTTTCCAGAGCCCGTCCTGAATGTAGCTTCCTTTTGGAATCAAATCCAGATAAATCTCCTGCGCCTGACTGTATGGACTCGGCATCCCATAATATAGAAGAATCTCTTCCGTCTCATAGGAAAGCCGCTGTGCTCCCAACGATTCCCGGATCACCCCGGTGCTGCTGCCGCCCGGGCTGAAAATTTCTACTGAAAACCGGTCCTGATACAATTTCCATAGCTGCACACCGAAGCCCGTCTGATATTCCCCCACTGCAAGCTCTATCTCCACCGGACGTCCCATCTGCAGAAATCCCGCCCGGTGTCCCATGCTGTATCCTTCATTTCCGGTTCCCACGATGATGGAAGTCCGCCCCCGCTCTGCCATCGAATTTAGATACGTCTCCAGCAGGCTGGTTCCGTCATGAGAACCGTAGGTATTTCCAAAGCTCAGATTCACCGCCACCGGCATCCGCCATTCCTGTGCGATTCCCACCACATAGTCCAGCGCCCGCATCAGCTCTGTTGTCCTGGGAAATGAATCCGCAAGCGGCGTTCCAAGCTTCACGACCAGAAGTTCACTCTCCCAGGCTACTCCCCGGTAGTGTCCGCCGCCCTCCCAGCCATTTCCGGCTGCAATCGCCGCAACTGCCGTCCCGTGCCCGCTCACATCCCGCGACTGGACGATCTCGTAAGCGCGTTCCCGGCTGCCCGCCTCCAATGCCCGGTTGAGCTCCTCCCGCGTATAAATCCGGTTCTGCTCCTGATCCCAGAGTGCGGCGATGCGCGTCGTTCCATCTGCGTTTCGAAAGTCTGGATGGAAATAATCGATTCCGGAGTCGATGATGGCAGTCAATGTGCCGCGACCACTTAAATCAGCATCTCTGCCATACACGTTTTGAGAGACTTGATTTCCGCTCTGCACCGGCGCAATACAGGTATCACGAATCGCCCGGTTCACCTCAAAATAAAGACGCTTCGGCTTTTCTATATACTCAACCTGTGATAATCCTGCCAGATCATCCACCTGCGATTCAGGGAGCCGCACAATCGCGTAGCCGCCGGAAAGTGGATAAATTTCCGCCTGCGGCAGCTGTTCCTGCAACTTTTCCACAGTTCCATTATATTGAATGATTAATTCCCAGCGTTTCGTATTCTGGTCGTATCCCATCTGAAGTGCCGGGGACTTTTCCCGTTCCGCTTCTGTCGCATCCAAAGATAAGTTTAAAAGGTTTTCTTTTTTCTGGCTCTTGCCATTCACTAATTCACTCATTTTACAGTTTATGCTTATATGGCAAATCCCAGCATCATATTCTATCTATTTTTTTAACAAAACAAAACCCGGTACATCTCTGTACCGGGCTATCGATCATGCAGAAGAAGGGACTTGAACCCTCATGATGTTGCCATCACACGGACCTGAACCGTGCGCGTCTGCCAATTCCGCCACTTCTGCTTACTGCGGGAGATGGGACTTGAACCCACACGAGCATACACCCACAAGATCCTTAGTCTTGCCTGTCTGCCAATTCCAGCACTCCCGCTTACTGTTTTTCAATTTTCTCTGTCCGATGATTTTCTCACCGACAAAGAGTAGTATAGCACAATTTCATTTGAATTGCAAGCCTGTTTTCCGCAAATTTATATCTGAATTTATTGAATCAGAGTATAGCAAAAACCCGGCACATCTCTGTACCGGGCTATCAGTCATGCAGAAGAAGGGACTTGAACCCTCATGATGTTGCCATCACACGGACCTGAACCGTGCGCGTCTGCCAATTCCGCCACTTCTGCTTACTGCGGGAGATGGGACTTGAACCCACACGAGCATACACCCACAAGATCCTTAGTCTTGCCTGTCTGCCAATTCCAGCACTCCCGCTTACTGTTTTTCAATTTTCTCTGTCCGATGATTTTCTCACCGACAAAGAGTAGTATAGCACAATTTCATTTGAATTGCAAGCCTGTTTTCCGCAAATTTATATCTGAATTTATTGAATCAGAGTATAGCAAAAACCCGGCACATCTCTGTACCGGGCTATCAGTCATGCAGAAGAAGGGACTTGAACCCTCATGATGTTGCCATCACACGGACCTGAACCGTGCGCGTCTGCCAATTCCGCCACTTCTGCTTACTGCGGGAGATGGGACTTGAACCCACACGAGCATACACCCACAAGATCCTTAGTCTTGCCTGTCTGCCAATTCCAGCACTCCCGCTTACTGCTTTTTATTTTTGCCTGTCGAGTGAGTCACTCACTGACGAAGCTTAGTATAGCACAGGCGATCCGCGAATGCAAGCATTTTTTTGTTTTTTTTATTTTTTTTTATTTGTTCTAATTATTCCTATATTTTTATAGTTTCTTTCTACTGCAAAATCATGTATTTCAGCCCTATCCTACCACTCCGCAGCTCCCTTAAAAAATCCTTTCTTACTTCTTAAACAGGAAAACAGACAACCATTACACATTTCTGGTTACTGTTCACGCATACGTGCCCAGTAACCATTTCCGCATTCCTATAGCCACAAAATGTCTCCTTTGAGATTGAAAAAGCGCTGTCTTTCTGCTATAATACATAGTTGCATTGATTTCTTTCATTAAAATTAAGAAAGATTACAAAAAGGGCGTAAAAAGGCGCAATAAGAAACCGAAAGAAAGGCGGAAATCCTGATAAGCAAAGGGTTTTCGGATAGGTAAATCATAAAATGAAATTAGGAATCGTAGGTCTGCCAAACGTAGGCAAAAGTACACTGTTTAATTCTCTGACCAAGGCTGGCGCTGAGTCTGCCAATTACCCGTTCTGTACCATCGATCCGAACGTCGGTGTCGTACCGGTTCCGGATCCGCGTCTGGGTCAGTTAGCAGCTCTTTATAATTCTGCCAAAATCACTCCGGCCGTGATCGAGTTCGTTGATATCGCTGGTCTGGTAAAGGGCGCTTCCAAGGGCGAAGGTCTTGGAAACCAGTTCCTTGCCAATATCCGTGAGGTAGACGCGATCGTACACGTTGTCCGTTGCTTTGAGGATCCAAATGTTATCCATGTAGACGGCAGCGTCAATCCGCTCCGCGATATCGAAACCATCAACCTGGAGCTCATCTTCTCCGATATGGAAGTTCTGGAACGCCGTATTGCCAAGACCACCAAGAGCGCCATGGGAAATAAATCCCTTGCAAAAGAGCTGGAAACTCTGAAAAAACTGTATGCGCACCTTGAAAACGGCAATCTGGCTAAGAGCTTTGAGCCGGAGGACGAGGATGAACTCACGTTCATCAATACGCTGGATCTCTTAACCTGGAAACCGGTTATCTTCGCTGCCAACGTATCCGAGGATGATCTGGCAGATGACGGTGCTTCCAATGAATATGTAAAACAGGTTCGCGAATTTGCAGCTGAGAACGACAGCGAGGTATTTGTTATCTGCGCCCAGATTGAGCAGGAGATCGCTGAGTTAGATGAAGATGAGAAGAAAATGTTCCTCGAAGATCTCGGTCTGACTGAATCCGGTCTTGAAAAACTGATTGCAGCCAGCTACCGTCTGCTTGGTCTCATCAGTTATCTGACTGCCGGAGAAACCGAGACACGCGCATGGACCATCAAAGTCGGCACCAAAGCTCCGCAGGCAGCTGGAAAGATCCACTCTGATTTTGAGCGTGGTTTCATCAAAGCCGAGGTAGTCAACTATCAGGATCTCTTAGACTGCGGTTCCTACAATGCAGCCAGAGAAAAAGGGCTGGTGCGCATGGAGGGCAAGGACTACGTGGTGAAGGACGGCGATGTCGTACTCTTCCGCTTCAATGTTTAATATCGTGTCATAAAATCTCAGAAGCTGCCATCCGCTGATCAGATTCCCTTTTCGTAGATTTGGGGGAGGGGTATCCTCTCAAAGCATATCAACGGATGGCAGCTCTTTTTATTTCTCCCTTTTTACAAAAGTGTGTCTGATGCATACTAACTCATAATTATACGAAACACCACTCTTTTATTCATTTTCTATTCATTTCTGGCTAATGGGTATTCATTTTTACTCTAAGTTGTCGTGCAATTTATTAGATTTGAATTTTTGAAAGAGCCAGCACCTTGAATGGGCTGACTCTTTCAATGTCACCTGTAATTGACAAACTGGAATTTGGCTATTTCGTTGCAACAATACTTATCCAATGATTTTTTGCATTTGAATACGTTTTGATCTCTGTAAAACCCGCTTCTTTCAAAGCGGCAACAAGTTGTTTAGATGTGTAAATCTTCATACCATTGATCATCTTTGTCCATTTTTCATCTGCGGCATTCGTTCCGTCACTCTCGTTACAAATCAGGAATATGCCTTCGCTTTTTAGCACACGGTTGATCTCGGAAAAGCATTTTACTAATCCTGGCCAAAAGTAAACTGTTTCGAAGGCAGAAACATAATCAAAAGTCGCGTCAGAAAAGGGTATAGCAGATACATCTCCTTGAACTACATTACATTTCCCTTGTTTAATGGCGAGGGCGTTCAATTTTTGAGATTCTGCCACACTAACCTCAGAATAATCCATTCCTGTCACGTGGCCATTTCCACATCTATCAAGCCAGACCGCAATATTGGCTCCGCCGCCACAGCCGACGTCCAGAACTTCAGCATCAGACTTCGCGGAGATATTTGAGAATCCCCATTGCGATAATTTGGCGTGACCGCTGTTCATCATCTTCGTCATCAATTTTCCGCCGAAGCCTTGTGGCTTACGGGTATTTTCAAAAAATTTCATTACAGAATTCCTCTTACACAAATACCGGTTTTCTTAATTCGACAAACCGGTATTGCTCAATCGTTTTTCTCCGTTAGGAGAATATACAATCCATAAATAAAAAGAACAAGGAATAAAACCGTAGGAATCAATAATCCATTTTCTAAAATACTTACAATCATTCTTCCAGGTGGCGTTACCCATTCAGTTGCTGGATTTTGCATTGCCACTATTATCATTCCCACAATACCAACAACACCACCTAATGTTAAAAAACCACCTTTTATATTTCTACTCATAATCATTACCTCCTCGTTAAATACCGATTAGTATAACAGTAGTCTAACACATGTTGTTTAAAAATACTACAGCCAAGCTAATGTCTGTAATTTACCCTAAAATTTCATTTTATGGAATTTGGACTACTTGATTTTCTAATCGCATACGCAATTTGTGAAATGTATCATTATACTGTTGATACATCAGACACACAAATGTAAATAGGGACTTTTATTTTTATAACAAATCATATTCTTTCATTTTCCCTCAAACCGTCTCATACACTGTACTAAACGAATTCCGGAGCTTTCTTATGAGTTCAAAAACAAAAATTGTCGTACTCCGCATGAAAGAGATTATTTATACTGCTATCTTTATCGGGCTGGGGCTTCTTCTCATCGCGCTTCTCCTCATCATGTTCCGTCCTGGAAGGAAGACACAGAGTGCTTCTGCCCCTGCTGCGGCTGGTATCCACTATCTGCCAGGCATGTACAGTTCTACCCTGACACTTGGCAGCCAGGCAGTCAATGTCGAAGTCACGGTTGATTCCACCCAAATCACCTCTGTTACCTGCCGTCCTTTAAGTGATTCCATCGAAACTATGTACCCGCTGCTCTCCCCTTCCGCTTCGCATCTCTCGGAGCAGATCGTGAGCACGCAGTCGCTTGAAAATCTCTCCTTTGAAAGCGGCAGCCAGTATACCTCACAGGCACTCTTAAATGTGATACATACCGCACTGGCGAAAGCGATCCTTTAAGTTTCATATCACTCCATATAGCTTCTTCTAATCAAAACGTCCGGCTGAACCGTCTTTCCAAACGGTTCAACCGGACGTTTTACTTCCGTATTCGTGACTGTTCAGTACCTTCACAGTCACGCGTATTCATTTACGTTATTTACTGAATAACCTTAACCGGGCACTTCGCTGCACAAGCTCCGCAGTTTACGCACTTCTCATAATCGATAACAGCTACGTTGTTATCCATATGGATTGCGTCAAACTTACACTGCTTGGTACACAGCGTACAGCCGATACAGCCAACCTGGCAGGCTGCCTTGACAGCCGGTCCACGATCGTGGGAGCTGCACTGTACCAGATGTTTTGCCTTGTACGGTACCAGGTCGATCAGGTGTTTCGGGCAGGCTGCCACGCAGGCACCACACGCTACACACTTCTCTTTGTCTACAACCGCTACGCCGTCTACCACGTGGATTGCATCGAATTTACATGCCTTCACACAGGTTCCGAAACCGGTACAGCCGTAAGAACATGCCTTTGCACCGCCACCCGGTACAACGGATGCCTTCGCACAGTCCTCGATACCATGGTACTCGTATTGTACTTTTGTCTTGTCGCAGGTACCTTTACATTTAACGAAAGCTACCTTCTTCTCAGAGGAACCAGCCTCTACGCCCATGATAGCAGCGATCTTCTCGCCAACCGGAGCACCGCCGACCGGGCAGGCATTAACCGGAGCTTTGCCCTCTGCGATGGCCTTTGCAAGACCATCACAGCCCGGGTAACCACAGCCACCGCAGTTGTTGCCTGGCAGCTCTTCACGAACAGCTGCCTCTTTTTCATCTACTTCAACTTTAAATTTCGCGCCGAACAGACCCAGACCGACACCGACGATGATGCCGACTGCCGCGATCACGACAGCAGCGATAATGATTGAATTCATATCCATTTTCGTCTCCTCCTTCTACAGTAATCCGGAAAATCCGAGAAATGCAATCGCCATCAGACCAGCCGTTACAAGTACGATAGGAGATCCCTGAAAGTTATACGGGATATCATTTCCCTCGATGTGCTCACGGATACCTGCCAGAAGCACGATGGAGATGGTATAACCAACGGCTGTACCAACACCATTTACCACGCTCTGTAAAAATCCATATCCGTTCTGAACGTTTGTCAGGGCAACACCAAGAACGGCACAGTTTGTTGTAATCAGCGGAAGGAATACACCCAGCGCGTTATACAGGGAAACCATGCACTTCTTTAAGAACATCTCAACGATCTGAACCAGTGCTGCGATAACGAGAATGAAAACGATGGTTTTCAGGTAATCGATACCAAGCGGTGCCAGAACGAACTGATAAATCAAGTTTGCAACGATGGATGCGATGGTAATAACGAAGATAACCGCACCACCCATACCAGCTGCTGTTTCAACTTTTTTGGATACGCCGACGAAGGAGCAGATACCGAGGAACTGGCTCAGTACGACGTTGCTGACCAGCGCCGAGCTTATCGCAATAATAAGTAATTCTTTCATCACTTCTCCTCCTGTTCCTTCTTAACTTCTGCATCATGACCAGCACAGCTTAAGCAGTCGCCGCTGCAGCAGCCACCCTTCTTCTTCTCTTTTACGGAACCGTTTGTTGCACACGGCATCTTCAGACGATTCTGAAGAGCAGTAAGGCAAGCCAGTACGAAGAATGCACCCGGCGCCAGGATGAAGATTGAGATCGGCTGATAGGAAGCCGGCATAATCTGGATACCAAAGATAGTACCTGCACCCAGAAGCTCACGGAAGGAACCGATGAGTGCCAGAGCAACTGTAAATCCAAGTCCCATACCGATACCGTCAAATGCAGACAGGATCGGACCGTTCTTCATAGCATATGCCTCGGCACGGCCAAGGATGATACAGTTAACTACGATCAGCGGAATGTAAAGTCCCAGGGAAGCATATAAGCTTGGAACGAAACCTTCCATCAACATATCTACGATGGTTACGAAGGATGCTACGACTACGATCTCTGCCGGCAGACGCACGCCGTCCGGAATGATCTTACGAAGCAATGCAATCAGAAAGTTCGCCGCAATCAGTACGGCGGTTGTCGAAAGTCCCATGCCGACACCGTTGATGGCGGAAGTGGTTACCGCCAGGGTCGGACACAGACCCAGCATCTGAACGAAAATCGGGTTTTCTTTCCAGATACCGTTATATAAGCGCTCTACATATTTATTCATAATCTTTCCACCTCCTACTGTGCCAGGCAGTTAGCCACGAAATAGATAGCTGCATCTGTCGCGTTGGTGACTGCCTTGGAAGTGATCGTTGCACCACTGATGGCTTCAATCTGATTATCTGCAGACGCGCCTGTCTTTGTAACTTCCAGGTTCTCAGCTTTCTTGCCGATAAACTGATCCTTGAAATCCGGTTCTTTGGCTCTCATACCAAGACCTGGCGTATCGCTGATGCTTAAGAAACCGATACCGGTCAGCTCGCCCTCGTTGCTGATACCAACTGCGATCTGCACGTTGCCGCCGTAGCTCTCTGCGGAGGTAGAGGTAATCAGGTAACCGATCTGGTTGCCGCTTGCATCCAGCGCTTCTTTTGCATCATTGATGGTAACTTTTCCAAATCCCCACTCAGAGATGCTGTCCGCTGCAGCAGTTACTGCGTCAGCCAGCTCCTGCGGTTCATCAAAGCTTGCCGCATCCGGGTAAACTTCCTGATAAGTTTTAGTAGCTGCTGCCTCCTGTGCCTGTGCAATCGGATCCAGCGTAATATCATGTACTGTTCCCAGACAGATACCAGCTACCAGAGTAATAACGAAAAGGATGATTGTATTTTTGATAATCTGGTTCATTATTTCTTCTGACCTCCTTTTCCAAATGCTGTCGGAAGCGTATAGCGCTCAATCAGCGGAACCAGCAGGTTGCTGAAGATAATTGCGTAGGAAACACCCTCCGGAGAAGCACCCCAGAGACGGAAGATTCCGGTTACGATTCCGAGGATCAGTCCGTATACGATCTGTCCCTTCGGAGTCAGAGGACTCGTTACATAATCGGTTGCCATAAAGAATGCACCGAAGATAAGACCACCTGCACAGATCTCACTGAGAGAATAGGTCAGGTTGAATCCGCCAAACAGGAATGTAAATACAAATACGGTTCCAATGTAAATCAGCGGGATAACCGGGCTGATAACTTTGCGGACTACCATGTAAATCGCACCAATCAGCAGGGCAATTACAGATACCTCACCGATAGTTCCCGGGATACGTCCGATTACCAGGGATGCCAGATCCACTGTCTCACCGGCTCTTAACTGTGCCAGCGGAGTTGCACCTGTCAGACTGTCAAATCCAAGCTTTGCGGATGAGAAGTTATTCATAAACAGAGCGAAGGAAGTCAGAAGGAAACATCTGGCTGCCAGTGCCGGGTTCATGAAGTTCTGTCCCAGACCACCGTAAAGCTGTTTTACAACGATGATTGCAAAGAATGCACCAAGAACCGGGATCCAAACCGGGATTTCCGGCGGCATATTCAGTGCAAGAATCATGCCGGTAACAACTGCACTGCCGTCCGAAATCGTAATCGGCTTGTGCATTAATTTCTCATAAAGATACTCGGCTGCCACACTGGCGATCACGGTAGCGATCAGAACCAGAAGTGCATTCATGCCGAACTGCCATACACCATAAACACTGGCAGGAATCATGGCGATCACAACGTCAAACATCAGGCGCTGTGTCGTAACTCCGTCACGAACGTGAGGTGATGACGATACTTTTAATAATTTTTCCATTTCTTCCCACCTCCTACTTTCTGCGGCTGGCTGCTACTGCCTTACGCATCTCTTTGAATGCCTGAGTCAGCGGCCGTCTTGCCGGACAAGCATATGCACAGCATCCGCACTCAACGCATTCCATGCCGTTTAAGCTCTGGAATTTCTCAAGGTCGTGAGCCGTAGATGCCTTCATCATCAGCGGAGGTACAAGATGCTCCGGACAAACGCCTACGCAGCGTCCGCAGCGGATACATGCTGACGGCTCCATCGCTGCTACCTGATCCTTGGTAAAGGTGGTCAGAGCAGATGAAGTCTTCGCTACCGGGAAGTCAAGGCTGAAAAGAGCCTGTCCCATCATAGGACCACCGGAAATCATCTTCTCCGGTTCCTGTTTAAAGCCGCCTGCTGCCTCTACCAGTCTCTGATAGTTGGTACCAAGGCGTACCTCAAAGTTCTGCGGCTCTGCAATGGCATCACCGGTTACCGTAATGATCTTGCGGATCAGCGGAGTTGTCTTGCATACTGCATTATAAATAGAAGCAACGGTATCAATATTGTCTACGATACAGCCTGCATCTGCCGGCAGCATGGAAGAATTGATCTCACGTCCTGTCACTGCATAGATAAGTGTACGCTCACCACCCTGCGGGTACTTGGTAAGCAGCGGACATACTTCGATTCTCGGCTCGTCCTTTACCATCTCCGTCAGCTTCTTGATAGCCTCCGGCTTGTTGTTCTCGATACCGATAACACCCTTCGCATTGTCAAACAGCTGAAGCATAACCTTCAGGCCGCCGATAATCTGCTCCGGACGCTCCATCATGGTACGATAGTCACTGGTTAAGTACGGCTCGCACTCTGCACCGTTGACGATAACGTAATCAATTGCGTTCTCATCTTTCGGAGTAAGCTTTACATGTGTCGGGAAACCAGCGCCGCCCAGGCCGACGATACCGGCATCCTTAACGATCTTACGGATCTCTTCTTTCGACAGCTTTGTTGCATCTCTGTCTGTTCCGAAGCCCTCAATCGCCTCTTCTTCACCGTCATTCTCCACCAGGATTGACTGAACCATTGCACCATTGGCAACCAGCTTGGACTCGATTCCCTTTACCGTACCGGAAACAGAACTAAGTACGTTTGCGGAAATAAATCCGCCTGCCTCTGCAATGATCTGGCCTTTCAGCACGTGATCGCCCTTCGCTACCAGTGGTTTCGCAGGTGCGCCAATGTGCTGGGACAGCGGATAAACCATGATCTCGCCCTGTAACGGTTCGAGAACCTTGATCGGCTTATCCTCAGACAGTTCTTTACCCTCATATGGATGAATGCCGCCTATAAATGTAGCCAAACCCATCAATTAAACCCTCTTTCTCTTACTAAATTTTCCTTCATCCTCCACCCATTCACCTCCCGTCAGATGCCTTTTCTGCCGAAATTGTGAAAATATTATCGGGCGTAGGAGCTAGAATCTACCGCGTATAGTATAACACAGGTAAAAAAAATTCACAATTGAAAAATGAATCTTCTGCCCCCTTCACTCTGTATAAAAATTAATACAAATGGTTATAATATAGCTTTTGTTTATACAGAATCAACAAAACTGTGTAAAAATCCCGTAAAACTTTCCCTTAAATACTATGTCAATAGCCTTGGCGAACAAAGGAAAGTCCGGCGGAGTTTGCCTCTGCCGGACTTTCCTTTGTTCTCGTTACCTAAAGAGCTGCACAGTCTACTGGAAAAACTTACTCCAGTACCCCTGCACAAAAATAAACAGCACAATCAGTGGAATGACATATGTCACATACGCTCGCACCTGGCGCGGGAACTTCACGCCTTTTCCCTCATTTGCCTCCTTGAGAAAATTCTCAAATCCCCATCCATACCGGCTGGTACAGAACATCAGGTAAACGAGACTTCCAAGTGGAAGCAGGTTGTTGCTGACGATGAAATCCTCGAGATCCAACACGTTGCTGCCCTCTCCGAACGGCATGAAACCACTCCAGAGATTGAAACCCAGCACACACGGAAGCGACAGGACCGCAATCACCACCAGATTGATGCAGACTGCCTTTTTGATCGAACAGCCAGTCAGATCCGTTGCAAAGGATACGATATTCTGGAATACCGCTGTGACCGTTGATGCCGCCGCAAAGGTCATAAAGACAAAGAACAGCGTGCCCCAGAAACGTCCGCCTGCCATGTGGTTAAATACATTCGGCAGCGTGATGAAGATCAGGCTTGGTCCCTGTCCTGCCTCGATGCCGTAAGCCGCGCATGCCGGGAAAATGATAAGTCCTGCCATAAACGCTACCAGCGTGTCAAGGACCAGTACATTGATTGCCTCGCCGGTCAAGCTGCGCTCTTTATCGATATAACTTCCAAAAATCGCCATCGCACCGATACCGATACTCAACGTAAAGAACGACTGTCCCAGCGCTGCAAATACGACCTTGCCGACACCAACCTCCTGAATCTTGCCAAAATCCGGCTTTAAGTAAAATTCAAGTCCCGGACGTCCGCCTTCCATCCGCACCGAATTGATTGCCAGCACAACCATCAGGAATAACAGGCAGACCATCATCATCTTTGTGATCTTCTCAACGCCGTTCTGGAGTCCCATCGCACAGATGGAAAAACAGAATACGACACAGAGCAGCATAAATACCGTCATCAGTCCCGGATTTGCCAGTACAGAGCCAAATTCCCCTGCTACACCGTCCGCATCCAGACCCACGAAATCGCCTTTCGCCATCTTGAACACGTACAGCAGAAGCCATCCGGCTACCGTCGTATAAAACATCATCAGGACATAGTTGCCCGCCATCGCGAACCATTTTTCAAAATGCCACTTAGTACCCTTTGGCTCCAGCACATCAAATGAAAGCGCCGCACTCTTCTGGCTCGCTCTGCCGACCGAGTATTCCATAACGATGATCGGAAGACCTAAAAGCACCAGAAATGCCGCATAAATCAGTACAAACGCCGCGCCGCCATACTGACCGACAATGTACGGGAATCTCCACACATTTCCCAGACCGATCGCACAGCCCGCGGAAATCAGGATAAATCCCAGCCGAGAGGAAAAACGTTCTCTTCCCATTTCTACTTACCTTCTCCTTTTTTATTTCTACAGGCCCACACTGACAAGAGTCAGACGGGCGCAAAAAAGAGGCGCCTCCGCAAATCCCGGTACCAACCCGAATTTCGGAAACGCCACCAAATGGTATTTTACTATATTCTGTTTTAAAAGACAAGCTTTCAGGTGCTTTTTATCCCTCAAACGTCTCTACTTCCTCCCGGTTCGGCACCGACGGAGCTGCTCCTGGGCGGGAAACGGCGATCGCTGCCGCTTTTGCCGCATGTTCCAGCGCCGTCTTCGGGTCTTCACCGAGCTGTAAGCCGCCGATAAAATAACCGGTAAATGTATCGCCTGCCGCCGTCGTGTCCACAACCGGCACTTTATAGATTCCCTGACGAAGGACTGTATCGCCATCGCGGTACACGGAACCATCGCCGCCGAGTGTCAGGACAATCTTCGCCTCCGGGAACCGTTTTACCAGTCCGTTCATCAGCGCCTGCGGATCTTTGGTTGCCTCAATGCCGCAGATATCCGACGCCTCCACCTCATTTAATAAGAAGTAATCCACATATTCCAGCGGATAGGACAGGATCTTCGCATTCATCGGGGACGGATTCAGAACGATCTTCATGCCTTTTTCATTGGCTTTCTCCATGATATAGCCGATCTCGCTGATCTCATTCTGTAAAATCAGGAAATCGTCCGCCTCAAACTGTGTCAGGACGCGATCCACCATTTCCCTCGTGATCCGCTGGTTGGCACCGCCATACAGCAGAATGCAGTTCTGCCCTGCCGGATCTTTCTGAATGATCGCGTGTCCTGTCTGCCCGTCGAGATGCTCGATCAGCTCCGTGTGGACGCACGCCTTCTTCATCTGCTCGATGAGGAAATCTCCATCCCCGGCTCCGACAGCTCCGGCGTGCCATACGTCTGCGCCCGCCTTGCTCAGCGCGATCGACTGATTCAGCCCTTTGCCGCCGCTAAATACCTGCAGCGACTCGGAGGACATCGTCTCTCCCGCTCTTACAAAATGATCCACCTGATACGTATAATCAATATTCAGTGAACCAAAATTCAATACCTTCACTCTGCTCCCCTCTCTCTCCGGTTACCGAGACGGCTGTATTCTCGCCGTGCTCTCCCGCACCACCAGTTCCGGGGCAAAGATCACCTTGCTCTCCGGTCTTTTATGTTCCCGTATCTGTTTCAGAAGCAGCCGTACCGCCTCTCTTCCCATCTCCCGTACCTGCTGGCGTATCGTTGTCAGCGGCACCTCCAGCATCCGGGCATAGAAAACGTCATCGTATCCGACAACCGAAACATCTTCCGGTACTTTCTTTCTGTATTCCTTGAGTTTTCTGCATACGCCATACGCCGAAGCGTCGTTGCAGGCGAAAATCGCCGTAAAATCCTGTGAAATGAGCTTTTCGACCGCCGCCGCGCCGCCCTCCTGCGTATACTCGCCGGCACAGACGAGACGTTCATCCACTGGAATTCCCGCCTCCTCCATCGCCCGGCAGTAGCCATGGTAACGGGCCTCCGAATCCATCTGGGTCGCATGCGGTCCCACAACGCAGGCAATCCGCCGGTGTCCAAGGCTTAACAGATGGCGCGCCGCCAGATAACCGCCGATCTCATGGTCGGTACCGACCGCCGGACAGTTCCGAAGCTCCGGGATCCGGTCAACTACCACATAGGGTATGTGGATCGATTCCAGATAATCAATCTCCTCCGCCGCCATCTCCCGCGTATTATCTTTAGCCATGATAAACACAATGCCGTCCGCGCCTTTATCCGCCAGAAGATCGATATACTCGCGATCCCGGTCATAATTATCATTCGTGTTGCAGAGAATCACACTCCAACCATTTTCGCGGCACGCCTCATCGATCGCGCGCGCCATATTGGCAAAATATACATTGGAAATATCCGGGACGATAAATCCTATGGTCTTGCTCTGCCGCTTTACCAGACTGACCGCGAGCTGGTTCGGACGATAATTCAGTTCCCGCGCCTTCGCTAGGATCTGATTCTTTGTCTCATCCGAGATCTTATATCCTTTTCCATTGAGAACCAGTGAGATTGTCGTCACGGAAAAACCAGTCTCAGCGGCAATATCCTTGATGGTTGCCCTCACTCATCCACCTCCGATGCGATCAGATCCATGAGAACCTGAATGGATTTCTGATATTTTTCTATCTCGACCCGCTCATTTGGCTTATGCGCCATACCTGCCTCGCCCGGACCAAATAAGAGAACGGCTGCATCCAGCTTGTGTTCCACCAGGATCGAAGCATCTGTAAAGAAATTAATCCCAGTCGTCTCCACTGGAAGCCCTTTTTTCTCCAGTTCCTTCGAGAGCTGTTTCACAAGCGGATGTGATTCTCCAATCTCGATCGCCCGCCGGTCATTGACAATCCGGCAGCTGACGCGAAATTTTTCTTCTGATGTAACGGAACGCGCCGCCGCAAACGCCTCCGCCTGACCGACTACCATCTGACTTGTCAGTCCCGGTGTCATACGGATATCCATGAGAATCCGGCAGGTGTCCGGCGTCATATTTGGCGCCACGCCGCCGGAAATCTGCGTTACCTGCGCGGTCGATGCGCCGAGAACCGGGTGTGTGAAGCTTTTCACATATGTTTCAATCTCACCTGTCAGCGCCATCGCCTGTTCCACGGCATTGCAACCCTCCTGCGGGTATGCCCCGTGGCTCGTCTTTCCGTGTGCTTCTATCTCCAGCCACAGGCAGCCTTTCTGCGCCACGCCCAGCCTGCATCCCGTCGGTTCTCCTATCAGAAGCGTTCCAATCGACGTCTCCGGGACTTCCTTTAAGATCTCCCTGGCGCCGATGCCGCCCTTTTCCTCATCACAGGTTCCGAGGAAATGGATCGTACGCGGCACCGGACGACCGGATTTTTTATATTCACAGAGCGCGTACACCATCGCGGCAAGCCCACTCTTCATATCGCTGGCACCGCGGGCATAGAGAAAACCGTCCCGTTCCACCGGAACCGCCGGGTCAGTCTTCCATTCTCCGGTATCTCCGTAAGGAACCGTGTCCAGATGCCCGTTCCAGAAGATCGGAGCGCCATCCGACTCCCCCTCAAGCTCCGCCAGCACATTGGCGTGTGTCGCGTCAATCCGCTGTATATGTGCAGAAATTCCCGATTGTTCGAAATACTTACACAAATATTCTGCCACTGCTCCCTCGTCATCCCGTCCATTGACACTCCGAATGGTCAGAAGCTCTTTTAAAAGTTTCACCGCTCCGTCCATACGCGCTCTCCTTTTTCCTGCTATCTTATTTCTGAATCAGCCAGTCTGCGATATTCTGCCACAATTTATTGTAGTATTCCCACTCGCAGAATTCCGGCGGTGCCCAGTGCGGTGCACAGTCGGTTGTGACAACACCGCTGCGCCCTTTTCCATAAGAAGCAAACGCGATAAACGGATCGCCCTCTACAGTAACCGGAACCTCTGCCTCCGGTTTTGCGATTACCTTATTGTAACCGAGAACCTCCGGCCAGTCGGTCGGAATGCCCTTTAAAGCTTCATGCTCGCCCACGGTTACCGGTTTTACACCCTCGCAGTGTTCCATACGGTCATCGACCGTCAGAACCTCGACTGGAAGAACCTCCTGTACGGCTGTGTCATGCCATTTGCCCTTTGCATCCACGCCGGAGAAGGTCAGATAGCCGCCGACCATCAGAAGAGCGCCGCCATCGTTGACATAGTCGCGGATCAGATTGCAGCGGTTCGGCATTTTTTCACTGCGGTTAAACGTAGCGCCCGGCAGAAGCAGGGTGTTTGCTCCGATATCGGACAGAATTACCAGATCATACTGTTTCAGTTCTTCCATTGTAAATGGAAATTCCTCATTTGCCAGATGGTTCGGAAGGAAGGTTACTTCGTAGCCGCCTGCCTCCAATGCAGCTTTCAGCCATTTCTCTCCTGTCTCATAGGTAGAGGTATAAAACGCGTCAAAGCCTTTTACATGGGTGGTATAGCTCATCCAGGACTCGCCTGCCAGTAAAACTTTCTTGCTCATATTTTTATCTCCTTATATATTTATCAATTCCTTATTTCTTCTCTCCCCAGGAAAGAATCAGTTTCGCATACACCAGAATCGCTTCCAGATAGGAATCGAGCTTCAGCCACTCATCCACGGTATGGCACTGTGCGCCCTCGCCCGGTCCGTACTGGATCGTCGGGCATCCGGCAATGTTGCGCCACAGGCGGGAATCACAGCCAAAATGGGATCCTTCCACCTTCACGCTACGCGAAAGTGCCTCACTGTACGCCTCCTTAAAGGTGTCTACCAGCGGATGATCCTCCTCCATCTCAAACCCGTGTCCGGTCTGGTAAATGGAAATCTTCGGCGGATGTGCCTCCATCCACGCGTCGGAACGGCTGATCCGCTCAACGACCTCTGTAAATTCCTTTACAACCATATCCTGATTCATCAGGGTCGGAACATAGTGGACGCAGGTAGAAAAACTGCACTCGCCCGGCACGGTAGAACCGGCGGTTCCACCCTCGATCACGCCGATATTTAAGCTCGGCGGCGGAAGCAGGCGGTGGCGGATCGTCAGAAGCCAGCGGTGCTCCATCTCATTTAACCCCTGAATTACCTTGATCGCCTTCTCGATCGCGCTGACGCCCTCGGCTTTTGCACCGGAATGGCACGCTTTTCCTTCAAAATCAACCTTAAAGAATACCCAGCCCATATGCGCCAGAATCAGGGTATCGTCGGTCGGCTCGCAGTTGACAACGCCGTCGGCTTTCAGACCGCGCATTACCGCCTGGATCGAGCCATTGCCTCCGCCTTCCTCGTCACACACGGAGGTAATTGTCACATCGCCCGGCAGCTCATACCCGGCATCCTGCAAAAGCTTTACCGCCATCACCGATGCCATCAGACCGCCCTTCATATCCGTGCAGCCGCGTCCGTACATCTTGCCATCCCGAATTACCGGCTCAAACGGCGGGTTCGTCCAGCCGTCTTCCATCTCCGCCGGCATAACGTCAATATGACCGTTAAATAACAGGCTTTTTCCGCCCTGTTTTCCTTTAAATGTCGCATAGACATTGGCACGGTCGGTCTGGTTGTGCCCCAGGTTTCCTTCCTGGTGCTTTTTGTAGCTTTCCTGAATCACAGCCTCATCCATCGGATCCACCGTGATCTCGTCGGCTCCCATCGATTCAAACAGGTTTACCATATACTCCTGTCCCTGTTTCTCCAGACCACCATCGATTCCGTGCCCTAAGTCATGGGTATCAATTCCCACCAGATTCTTGAGTTCTTCGATATATTTCTCTTTGTTCTGCTCTAAAACTTCTTTCAGGTCTCTCATCTATATCTGCCTCCGAACACAAGTATTATAAACTATGCCTCGCTGTATCTTCTCAGCCCTGCCTCAACGATATCCCAGAACTTCGCCGCATCGATATCGATCGCTACGTTTGCAGTCGGCTCCTGTCCGCCGTAACCGAAGAAATCGCAGTTAGTACGTCCGTAGGACTGGACGCTGCGGATGTCAATGTCCACATGCATCGGTTTCAGGGTCACAACGCTCGGATCAATCAGCCATGCGATCGTAACCGGATCGTGCAGAGGTCCGCCTTCCCAGCCAAATACCTCTTTCTGGGTCTTGCAGAAGAAGCGCATCAGATCCGCAAAGAGCTTGGATGCCTTATTGCCTATCTTCTCCATCCGGTCAACGATCTCCGGATAGCACAGTACCTTGCGGGTAACATCCAGACCCATCATCGTGATTGGGCGTCCGCTGGTAAAGCATACATACGCTGCATCCGCATCGGCGATGATATTGAACTCTGCCGCTGGAGTTACGTTACCATTGGTATACGCGCCTCCCATCAGGACGATCTGTTTGATCTTCGGAATAATCGCCGGTTCCATCCGCATCGCCATCGCCAGATTGGTCATCGGACCGGTTGTCACCATCGTGATATCGCCATCGGACTCCATCAGGGTTTTAACGATGAAATCGACTGCATGCTCTTTCTCTAATTCTTTTGTCAGCGGCGGGAAAACCGGACCATCCAGCCCTGTTTCACCGTGGATATCGCCCGCTATCATTTTTTCACGCACCATCGGCTGTCCGCAGCCCGCATACACTGGCACATCCACACCGAGCCACTGGCACACATTTCTCGCATTAATCTGCGTTTTCTCCAGCGTCTGGTTGCCTGCTACGACTGTAATACCTAACAGATCGATCTTGTCACTGTTCGCCGCCAGCGTGATCGCGACCGCGTCATCATGTCCCGGATCGCAGTCAAGAATAATTTTTGTCTTTTCCATCTGATTATGTCCTCCTTATAGTGTTTTATCTTTCTTCATCATCAGCTTCCCACATGCAGGGATGATTCTCTCTTCTTGTTGGCTGAAATCTTCGCAATCATGGAAATTGCCAGTACCGCGATGGTCACGATATACGGCATCATCAGAACGAACTGGGATGGAATGCCATATGCCTGGAGACGGGCACCGACGGAATCTGAAAATCCAAACAGCAGACAGCCCAGTGTGGTCAGAACCGGGTTGGCACCGCCGAAATACATGGCTGCAACGCCCATAAAACCACGGTTGTTGGTCATGTTCTCGATAAACTGGGTACTGTAACCCAGGGAAAGATGAGCACCTGCCAGACCTCCGATGAGACCGGAAAGCAGCATTGCCTGATATTTCACAGCATTTACTTTGATACCTGCCGTCTTCGCCGCTTCCGGAAACTGACCTACTGCACGCAGACGCAGTCCCCATACAGTTTTATAGAAGAAAAACTGAAGCAGGATAATCAGAACGATGGCAAACCACTCGGTCACGCACCAGTTGTTAAACAGATCCCCCACCACCGGAAGATTGTCTAAAAATGCAACGTTCACACGGGGAATCGCCTTGATATCCGGGCTTGAAAAACTTCCGGTACTGTGGAAAATCGCATTTACCATGAATTTAGTAATAGCCAGTGCCAGCATATTAATACCCATACCGATGGCGCAGATCTCCGAATTGTACCGGATATGTCCCACTGCCATGATCATAGCAATGACAGCACCGGCGATCATCGCTGCCAGAATGCCTAATAACCAGCTTCCGGTAAAGAAGCTGACTGCAACTGCAGTAAAAGCACCTACCAGCATGATACCCTCTGTACCGATATTTAAGATATTGGCCTGCTGAGTGATAGCCGCACAAAGAGCGGCAAAGATGATCGGAGTCGCTGAACGAAACGTTGCATAAATCAGCGACGCATTAAAGATTTTATCAAAATTCTGCATTATCGCATTCATGCCTTATCCTCCTTCTTCTCCTCCGTTTTCTTTTTACGTTTCTTTGCAAACTGGAACGCAGTCTCCATGGTCGCTATGATAATGAACACAGCTGTAATGGTATCAACCAGTGATTTCGGCACACCGGTTGACTGCTGCATTCCCATAGCGCCCGATTTTAAAACTGCCAGGAAAAATGCCATAAATGGAGTCGAAACCATGTTGTTCTTTACAATCAGAGCTGCCAGCATACCATTGCTTCCAAGTCCGGTTGCAAAGTTGTTCAGGAAATATCCATGAACACCCAGAACCTCGATGCATCCTGCCATGCCGCCCAACATACCAGAAAGCATCATGGCACCGATAAACACCTTCTTAGAATCAATTCCCACATAATCCGCATGGGTCGGATTCAGGCCAACGGTACGAATCTTATAGCCCCAGCTGCTCTTCTGAAGCATAAAAATAATCACAATCACGGTGATGGCCGCGATGAAAATACCTACGTTAACACTGCTGGGTTTCATAAACTGATACAGCCTTACCGTAACCGGCAGGGACTGAGCGTTAGCAGTACCCGCACTCATAGGTCCGCTGACCAGATAAGATGTAATATAAAGGGCTACCGTGTTCATCAAAATGGTGGTACATACTTCATTTACATTATAATAGGCACGCAGAACCGCCGGAATAAAGGCCCAGGCAGCTGCTACCGCCATAGCGCCTACAAAACAGGCCACATACAGAGCCGGCTTCGGAAGGAAGGTCCAGTTAATGCCAATATAAGCAGCTGTGATACCGCCCAAGAAAACCTCGCCCTCAACACCTACGTTAAAAGCACCTGCTTTCGCTGCAACTGCAAAGGCAATGGATGTCAGCAGCAGCGGAGTAAATCCTGCCAAGGTTGTGCCCAGACGGAGCTTTCCGTCAAAAGCACCGCGGAACAGCGCCGCATATGCATCAATGGGATTTTCCCCGATGGCTATGATAAACAGCGCACCGACACCCATCGCAACGAGTATCGTAATAAGAATCCTTCGAATACCATTTAATGTCTGATTCATACTGCTGCTTCACCGTCCTTCCCTGTGTCTGTACCGCCCATCATAAGCAGACCCAGATTGTTTTCATTGGCCTCGTCGGCTCTCATCTCACCGGTAATTTTACCTTCATGGATAACTACGATACGATCTGAAAGGGAGATAATCTCTTCCAGCTCTGCCGAAACCAGCAGAACACCGGCGCCTGCCTTTTTCGCCTTTTCCAGGGTATTTCGAATCAGTTCGATGGCACCGATATCTACACCTCTGGTAGGCTGGGATGCTACCAGAAGCTTATTGCCAAGAGATACCTCCCGGGCTACTACTACCTTCTGTGCATTGCCGCCGGATAAGGAGGAGGTAGGAAGATTATAATCCGCCGGGCGGATATCAAACTGCTCTACCATCTCCTTTGCATAAGCATCCTGTCCCGATTTATTCATCATGATGCCCTTCGTAAAGGGAGGCTGATCCAGCCGGACTGCAATCAGGTTTTCCTCAATGGTCATGGCACGGTTCAGACCTCTTGTATTTCGGTCCTCCGGAATATGGGAAAGACCGCTCTCCCTTACTTTTCTCGGACTCTGATTCGTAATATCCTTGCCACAAAGAAGGATCTTGCCTTTCTCTACCTTGCGAAGTCCGGTGATCGCCTCAACCAGCTCACTCTGTCCATTTCCATCGATACCTGCCACGCCGACAATCTCGCCGGTCTTGACATGCAGGGACATACCCCGGATCTTCGATGTCTCCTTCTGGCTGGGAATCCACACGTCCTGAACCTCCAGAATCGTATCTCCCGCCTCAGAATAAGCCTTATCAATGTTTAAGAATACTTCACGTCCGATCATTCGTTTGGTCAGATCCAGCGGAGAGGTTTCCTCTTTATTAACAGTGCCCATATATTGTCCCTGACGCATCACAGAGATGCGGTCTGATATTGCCATAACCTCATTCAGCTTATGAGAAATAAAGACAAGGGATTTTCCATCCTGTTTCAGATTATTCAGGATTTCAAACAGACGTTCCGCCTCCTGAGGGGTCAGAACCGCTGTAGGCTCATCCAGAATGATGATATCAGCACCTCGCATCAATGTCTTGATAATCTCCACACGCTGCGCCTCGCCTACTGAAATCTGGCTTACCTTCTTATCCAGCTGCACGTCCATATGATACTGTTCAATATACTTTTTAACTTCTTTTCTTGCCTTGTCAAAGTCAATTGTCAATCCCTTTTTCGGTTCAAATCCCAGAATAATATTCTCCAGAACCGTCAGCTCATTCACCAGCATAAATTCCTGATGGACCATGCCGACACCGTGCTCAATTGCAAGCTTCGGTGTGATGGTTCCCATCGGTTCACCTTTGACGATAATCTCGCCCTCGTCAATGGGATACATGCCGTACAGAAGCTTCATCATGGTGGATTTACCAGCTCCATTTTCACCAATCAGAGAATGAATCTCGCCCTTTTTCAGAGTAAATTCACCATGCTTTACCGCCTGAACCTGCCCGAAATTTTTGACAATTCCTTTCATCTCCACTACGTATTCGTTCATTCGATCACCCTCTCGTCCGGAAATGCCTGACGGCTCTTTCCAAGAAAAAACATTTTGTTGAAAATGAAGGGGAACCTGAAAGAATTCAGATCCCCCTTCGCCGCCAGGTTTCACTCGCTCCCGGCCTTGTCTTTATCAATTATGCCTGTGGGCCAAATCCTTCATAGTTTTCAACTACGATCTCGCCGGATTTGATCTTCTCGGCAAGCTCATCACACTTATCAACGATATCCTGCGGGAATTTGTCGCCCAGAGATTCTTTGATAACAGAGAAATCGGTCAGGCTGACACCGCCGTCCTTCAATGCCAGATATTTGGTTGTGCCGCCCTCAAAAGTTCCCTCTACTGCAGACTGGATAACCAGATAGCAGGCATTATCAACTCTCTTAACCATGGAAGTAAGAACATGTCCAGGCTGATCGGAATCCTGGTTTAAGTCAACGCCGATTGCGTATTTGTCAGCTTCTTTTGCACCTTCCAGAATACCAACACCGGTACCGGATGCTACGTTCATGACAATATCAGCACCCTGCTCATACTGTGCTAACGTCAGCTCTTTACCCTTTAACGGATCCGTCCAGCTTCCTGCAAAAGCCTGAAGAATCTTGATATCCGGATCGATATACTTCGCGCCCTGCTCATAACCTGTATAGAAGTCATGAAGTACCGGAATATCCATACCGCCTACCCAGCCGATGATATGATCTTCATTGACATTCGGGATATCGGTCTTGGTGGTGAACATAGCTGCTGCCGCACCTGCCAGGAAGGAGCCCTCATTCTGAGCAAAGCTGATGGACTCAACGTTCGGCAGATCAACGGTTGTATCGATAACTGCAAACTTGGTATCCGGATAACTGGATGCATTCTCAGTGATATAATCTGCGATGTTGGAAGAAGCACCGATGATTAAATCGTAGCCGTCATCACAAGCCTGAAGTAGGTTTGCTTTCCACTCTTCAGCAGTGGTACCCTCAAGGCTCTTAAGCTCGATGCCGAAATCCTCAACTGCTTTCTGTGCACCCATGTTGCAGGAGTCATTGTAGCTCTTATCACCTAAGTTGCCGGTGTAGACAACACACACACGAAGCGGTTTGTCAGATTTCTCTGAAGCGTCGGCTGCCTTTGTCTCGGTATTGCTGCTGTCAGCTGCCGTTGTCTCAGCAGTACTTCCGCCACCGCCGCAGGCTGTTAAGCTGGCACACATTGCTGCTGCAAGTACAATGCTTAATGTTCTCTTTCTCATTCTTTCATCCTCCTTTTTATGTGAAATACGTTATCCGCCGGACCATTCCTTTGGTAAAACGTTTTTCCATTCGTTCAAAAAAAATAAATCCTTTTTTCATATTTGCTTTACAGTTATTTTACAATCATTCCCACTGTTTTGTCAATAAATTTCGTATAAAAACGATTATTTTTTAAAATATTGTCAAACTTTTAGCAATATTCCTTTTTTCGGTCTTATGCAAAACAAAAAGGAATACGTTTCTCTCCGTCCTGGTTGTACGGTAAAACGCATTCCTTTTCAAAGTTGTATTCTATTTTCCTTTGTTTCGACGCCATCCGGCATTTCCCCAGATGATTTTTGTCTGTTTCTGAGGAAATGCATTCGTTTTCGGAACAATTCACACATTTCATGCAATGTAACAGATTGCTTGTCTGCACGATATCCCGTAAAAAAGACAACTTATTTTTTATTAAATGCCGCCTTCCCCGGATACTGTGCGCCGGTTCCCAGCTCTTCCTCAATCCGCAGAAGCTGGTTGTATTTTGCCACGCGCTCACTCCGGCTCGGTGCGCCCGTCTTGATCTGGCAGGTATTCAATGCGACCGCCAGATCTGCGATCGTCGTATCCTCGGTCTCGCCGGAACGGTGGGATACAATCGCCGTGTAACCTGCCTTATGTGCCATCTTGATTGCCTCCAGTGTCTCGGAGACGGATCCAATCTGGTTCAGCTTAATCAGGATCGAATTGCCGCAGCCGAGACGGATACCTTTTTCCAGGCGTTCGGTATTTGTTACAAACAGATCGTCGCCGACCAGCTGCACCTGTCCGCCGAGTTCTGCGGTCATCTTCTGCCAGCCTTCCCAATCCTCCTCGTCCAGACCATCCTCGATGGAGGCGATCGGGTATTTCCCGCAGAGCTGTTTCCAGTGTGCGATCAGCTCCTCGGAGGTGAAGTGTTTGCCATTCTTCGGAAGCAGATATTCGCCCTTCCTGCCGCTCTTCCACTCGCTGGATGCCGCATCCATCGCCAGGACAAAATCCTCGCCCGGCTTATATCCGGCTCTCTCCACTGCCTCTAAGATGCACTGGATTGCTTCTTCGTCACTTCCCAGATCCGGTGCAAAACCGCCCTCATCGCCGACGGAGGTTGCCAGTCCGCGCTCTTTAAGCAATGCTGCCAGCGCATGGAACACCTCGGTACACCAGCGGAGTCCCTCGCAAAAGCTCTCCGCGCCAACCGGCATAATCATAAATTCCTGTACATCGACAGTATTTGCCGCATGCGCGCCGCCGTTTAAAATGTTCATCATCGGGACCGGAAGACGGTTTCCAGATACGCCGCCGAGAAAACGGTACAGCGGAAGACCATACGCATTGGCTGCCGCCCGTGCGCTCGCGATCGAAGCCGCCAGGATCGCATTCGCGCCCAGCTTGGATTTATCCTTGGTTCCGTCCGCCTCGATCATCGCTTTATCAACCGCATAAATGTTCGCCGGATCCATGCCCTTTAATACTTCTGCAATCACGGTATTCACATTCTGGACTGCTTTCTGTACGCCCTTTCCGCCGAAACGCGACTTGTCGCCGTCTCGCAGCTCCAGAGCCTCAAATTCACCTGTCGATGCACCGCTCGGTGCCGCGCCGCGTCCTATGCTTCCGTCTGATAGATAAACCTCCGCCTCCACGGTTGGATTTCCTCTCGAATCAACAATCTCCCGTCCAATCACCTTTTCAATTTCCAGATGTTTCATAGCCTGTCCCTTTCCGCCGCGTGGGCTTATGTGATTTCTATTTTTGTCTAACCCGAAATCAGGAAACTTTCTGCTTTTTATTATCGGCGTTTTTCTGTTTTCTATTCATAGTCTCCACGGGGCTTCTCTGCCCCACGTCCGGCAGGGCAACCGTGTCCACGCTTCTTTCTTTCACATTCATAATCAGCATCTGCAGGCGGTTTTCCAGATTGGCAAAGCTCACATCCGGATCGTAGTCAAGCGGCAGGATCTGGGCGTCCGGGTACATTTCCCGCATTTTTTTTACGATGCCGCGTCCTACCACATGGTTTGGCAGACAGCCAAATGGCTGTAAAATCACAAATGCCCGGCAGCCATGCGCCGCATGGTGCAGGATCTCGCCCGGAATCAGCACGCCCTCGCCCGCATCAAAGGTGTGCGGGATGATCGGGTCACTTTCCTTTACCAGTTCCGGCAGGCGGCAGACAGGCGTATAGAGCGGATGCTGTTTCGCTATCCGATCCGCTGCCGCGTGCGCAGCGTCAAATACCCGGTTCGCCACATGGTACCAGTTTTTCTTGACAAACGGCTTTTTCAGATGATACGTCCGAATCTGCTCATCCTGGCAGAAATACGTTTTCCGGATAACATCCGTCATCCGCGCCTCAATAATCTCAAATCCATTTTTCTCCAGGTAGCGCTCAATCTCATGATTCGCGCCCGGATGGAAATTGAGGAGATACTCGCCGATGATCAGGACGCGCGGGCGCGGCTGGCTCCGGTCATATTCGATCGCATTCATCCGCTGGATCGCCTTTTTAAAGCCTCGCAGAGCGCCTGAAAGCCCATGCTGCTCCAGACCATCCACGACGAAATCCATCGCCTCGCCAAATGCCTGATCACTGCTTCCGGAAACTTTCTCATACGGGCGGATCTTGCGAAGCAGCTCTTCCAGAATATCGATC
The DNA here is from genome assembly GCF_003479275.1 of Clostridium sp. AF20-7. NCBI lineage: Bacteria > Bacillati > Bacillota > Clostridia > Eubacteriales > Clostridiaceae > Clostridium > Clostridium sp. AF20-7. The sequence continues at coordinate 74,445 of NZ_QUGF01000004.1, forward strand.
ATCGGAAGCGCTCCCGCCAGACGGATCGCCGACACAAGGTTCATCCGGAAGCCCGGATGCAGATCATGATAATCGACGTCATCGTTCGTCAGAATCGCCACCTCCGGGTAGCCGGCGTCGTCAAGCGCCTTGCGAAGCAGCGCACTGTAATGGGTCAGGCGGCAGTCACCGATGTATTTTCCCATACCGATCGCCGTCTCAGATGGCACATACTGACCACTCCGAAGTGCTGCCAGCGCCTCGCCGATGACAATCTGCGCCGGGAAACAGATATCGTTGTGGACATACTGCTTTCCGAGGCGGATCGCCTCTTCCCTGCCGACCGCCAGCGGAACTGCCCGGATTCCCTGTGTCTTCAACGCCGCCGACATAATCCGGCAGAACGCGTGGGAGGTGTTCGGGACCAGAACCGTGCGCTTCTTGCGGTCTTCCACCTCAAATTTAACCGGATATGGATCCGAAAGTTCGTGAACCTGCCAGGATTTTTGAATGTCTGGTCCCAGCGCAGCCGTCCCGCATTCATTTCCGCCGCCCGCATTCTCCTGTCGGCTTGTTCCAGGCTGGTTTTGCAGCCTCTCCGCCATCTCCCGCTTCTTCCGCCGCATGTTGATCGTCTCCAGGAAGGAACGCACCCTGATCCGCAGCGGTCCCTGTACCTCGCTCTCGTCAAGTTTCAGGATCAGCGGTGATTTTCCGGAGATTCCCCGCATCATACGCTGGATCTCATCCGACAAATATGCATCATGCCCGCATCCAAAGCTTACAAACTGGACATATTCCAGATTCTGGCTCTGTGCCGCCAGAACCGCGGACGCCAGTATCCGCGCGTGGTAATTGTTTACGACATCCAGACGGCTGTGGCTTAAATCCACATTTTCAATGCCCGGAACAGAATCTGCCGTCAGAACCGGAACGCCAAACTCGGTCAAAAGCTCCGGCAGGCTGTGGTTGACAAGCGCATCATTCTGATACGGTCTTGACGCCAGCACCACCGCATAGCGCCCCTCTTTTTCCACCTCTTCCAGAACCTTCGCTCCCGCCTCTTTCAGGCGGCTCCCAAACTGCCGCATCGCATCATTTCCTGCAAGAACCGCCTTTTTCGTTTCCGACGGCTGGATGGAAAATGTCTGTTCCATATATGTAATAAGCTGACGTTCTTTATCTTCCTCCCTGTACCAGTAAAATAACGGTGCATCAAACGGAATGCCCCACTGTTTCTCCGGAGAATCCGAGTTGCGGATCACAAGCGGATATCCCTTCACGACTGCACACATGGACTCGCTCGTTGATTCCGTATTTTCCGATCCGATCGCCGCAATCGACGGCATAAAAATACGATCCACTTTCTTCTTTACCAGATCGCGGATATGCCCGTGCACCAGTTTTGCCGGAAAGCAGACGGTATCTGAAGTTACCGCGCTTAAGCCTTCCTCAAACATCTTGTGCGTGCTCGGGGATGAAATCTGAATCTCAAAGCCCAAAAAACGCCAGAACGTCGTCCAGAACGGCATCGTATCCCAGAAAGCAAGGACGCGCGGCAGACCGATGGTTATATTTCGCCGCACAGTATCAGACACAGCATTCGGCACAAGACCAGTCTTAGCGGCTGCCCGCTCTGAATGACTTTTTGCAGACGATGCATCCCCCTCTTCCGCTTGATCCAGATAATCTGCAAACAGGAGTTCTTCCCGCAATTTATAGAGATTTGGCACTTTATTCCGGGTTTCTGACGCTATTTTCAGTCGCTCGCGCACCTTCACATCCTTCGGATCGCCAAGAATCTCGCCCCGCTCACAACGGTTGTTCGTGATCCATGAGGTTCCATTCGAAAACCGCACCACCGCACGCTGACAATGGTTCATACAGAACGGACACGGCACATTCGCCTCCTGCTGCCAGGTCAGGGACTCCATTTGATCCAAACTGGTAAAATGCGGCTGTTTCCGGCTCCTTGCCTCTTCCTTCGCTAAAAGCGCCGCACCGATCGCCCCCATAATGCCCGGATACGGCGCCCGGATCACCGGGCGGCCGACATACTGTTCCAGCGCACAGAGAACCGCATCATTTTCAAACGTTCCGCCCTGTACGACAATCCTCTTTCCCAGAGAATCCAGGTTCGACACACGGATAACCTTTGTAAATACATTTTCAATGATCGAACGGCACAGCCCCGCCATGATGTCCTCCGGCAGCTTTCCATTTCTCTGCTCCGTCACGATACTGCTCGTCATAAAGACGGTACAGCGGCTTCCGAGCGCAGCCGGATGCTGCGAAGAAAATGCCTTTTCAGCAATCTCCCGCGCCGGAATATGCAGGGAGGATGCAAAATTTTCCAAAAAAGACCCACAGCCGGATGAGCAGGCTTCATTCACGACAATATTTGTGATAACGCCATTGTCCAGCCAGATTGCCTTCATATCCTGACCACCGATGTCCAGAAGAAACGTCGCATCCGGCGTGTATTTTGCCGCCGCACGTGCATGTGCCACCGTCTCAACCGCGTGTGTCTCGGCCGAAAATGCACGTGAAAACAGCATTTCTCCATAACCGGTCGTCCCGGCTGCCAAAATCTCCAGCCGCACGCCGTGGGACGCATACTTTTCCCGCATCGCAATCAATGCTTTCTTTGCCACCGTCAGCGGATCGCCTTGATTCGGCGCATAAAAGGAATCCAGAAGTTCCTCATTCTCATCTAACAGGACAAATTTTGTCGTCGTACTGCCCGAATCAATACCCAGATATGCCCGCAGCGTACTGCCTGACTGCGGATATACTGTTTTTCGTTCCGGACGTCTGTGTCTCTCCTGAAATTCCGTCTGCGCCGCCTGATCGGCAAAAAATGGACGGGAACGGAACGTGCCCTCCGCCATCTCATCGCCATTTCCGGCTTCACTTTGTTTCTTTGCTTCCTCGCGCGCCGCACGCACCTTCTCGATCCGATCTAACAGTCCGTCTGCCGTGGCGAGCGCCTCTTCCTTCGAAAAAAGCTTCACTGCCGCACGCGCCGCACCGCAGGCAATCAGAAGTTCCGGCCGGTCCGGACTTAAAATTTCCTCCGGCCGAAGGTCCAGACGTTCAGCAAACACGCGCACCAGCGTCCGGTTAAAGGTCAGCGGACCGCCCTCAAAGACAACCGGCTTCTCGATCGAAAGTCCCTGTGCCAGACCGCCGATCGTCTGTTTGGCAATCGCATGGAAGGAGGAAAGCGCCAAATCTGATTTTTTCACCCCCTGATTTAAAAGAGGCTGGATGTCGGTCTTGGCGTACACGCCGCACCGTCCGGATATATCATATACGGTTGTTCCCTGTGCCGCCAGCGCGTCAAATTCCTCAACCGGTGTCTTAAGAAGAGAAGCAATCTCATCCACAAACGCACCTGTACCGCCAGCACAGCTGCCGTTCATCCGCATATCTGCGACCTGCAGCTCGCCCGTCCGTTTATCCCTCTGGAAAAAGATAATCTTCGCATCCTGTCCACCCAGCTCGATCGCCGTTCCGATTTCCCCGTACATGGCTTTCAAGGCGATCGAGTTCGCCACTACCTCCTGTACATAAGGGATCCCCAGCTCTTCCGAGAGGTGCTTTGCGCCCGAACCGGTCATCGCCGTCAGAAATGACCGCCCCGCAAGCGTCTCTTTCACCAATTTTACAGCTCTCGACACACTCTGAAGCTGATCCGAGTGATGGCGTGTATAGTCCGAAAACAGGACTTTCCCCGTTGCCGCCTCCATCACTGCCACCTTCGTCGTCGTTGAGCCAACGTCAATTCCGACGAGAATCTGTTCCTGTCTGTTTTGTCCCTTCTGTTCCATTCTGTATCTTCTAACTCCTTTATCCCAGATGTCTGAAAACTTGTGCGGTCATTCTATCCGACACAAACAGCCTGCGCCCTGTCATCTCTTTTCTCTTCATCTTAACAACTTCTTAGCATCCGCCAAAACATGAAGAAGAGGCATACGGTTTTTCCCCGCACACCTCTTTACCGTATGGATCTGTACGCATCTGCCTTCCAGCATTCTGTACAGCCATAAATATGCTACATTCTAACAAATTTAAAATAAAAAGTCAATTCCCGGCAGTTTCAAAAGTGCCGTAAGAAAACGTGGTGGCAGCAGGAATTTGCCGTATTGAAATGCGAAGCCACGGCAAATTCCGTTACTGGGCACGTATGCGTGAACCGTAACACAGTAACCTATCATCTGCCTGTTAGCGCATCAGCCCTGCGTAGAGCTCCGTCGGCACATACGCCTCCACGTAAATGCCATCTTCCCGGTACTCTTCTTTTAAAAGCTGACCGTATTTGCGGATCGTCTGGATGCGTCCAGCCTCCTGGTAGGAAAATACCTTTTCCAGATAAATCTTGCGGTTTCGCAGAATCATTTCCAGAATATCCTTCAGCTCATCCAGCCCCGCGCCCGTCTTCGCGGAAATCTGCACCTGATAATCAGAATGCAGATCTTTCAGCGTCTCCGGCTGCTCCACCTGATCCATCTTGTTAAAGACTGTTACCACCGTCTTATCGCCGATCTCCAGCTGACGCAACGTATCATATACGACATACATCTGCGTGTCCATCTGCGGATTCGACGCATCGACCACATGGAGGACAATATCGCTATAACGTGCCTCCTCCAGCGTACTCTTGAACGCCTCGATCAGATGGTGCGGCAGTTTGCGGATGAATCCGACCGTATCTGTCAGCAGGATCTCCTGTCCGCTCGCCAGCTTTAATCCACGCGTCGTCGGATCCAGCGTCGCAAACAGTTTATCCTGTGCCAGGATTCCTGCACCCGTCAGGGTGTTTAAAAGCGTTGACTTACCGGCATTCGTGTAGCCGACGATCGCCGCCGACAGCGTATATTTCCGGTCGCGCTGTTTTCTCGTCACCTCGCGGTGGCGTTTGACATCTTCCAGTTCCGACTTTAGCTGCCCGATCCGCTCATGAATCAGACGGCGGTCCATCTCCAGCTTCTTTTCACCCGGTCCTCTCGTACCGATACCGCCGCCCAGACGGGACAGGGAACTGCGCAGACCGACCAGGCGCGCTGCGCGGTAACGCAGCTGTGCCAGCTCAACCTGGATTTTTCCCTCGCTCGTCGTCGCATGCGCCGCGAAAATATCGAGAATGACCATCGTCCGGTCCATTACCTTCGTATCCAGCGCCGATTCCAGATTGCGAAGCTGTGCCGGGGACAGTTCATCGTCGCAGATCACGCCGGTTGCGCCCATTTCCCAGACCATCTCCCGCAGTTCCCCGATCTTTCCACTGCCCAGATAGGTGCCTGGATGAATCTTCTCCCGGTTCTGCACCAGACGCCCGATCGCCGTCGCTCCGGCGGTATCCGCCAGCTCCTCCAGCTCATCCAAGGACGCCTCCGTATCATCTTCATCAGAGGTGCTGACCGCCACCAGAATGACGCGCTCCTCCAGTTCTTTCATATCGAACAATTCTGCCATATTACCTCCAATATTTACCGGCTTTCCAGAAAACGGATTTCCTTCTGCACCTCCGGTGTGTCCGCACCGGCTGCCTGGCACTCCTTAAACTGTTCCAGCGCCTTCGCAAAATCGCCCTCTTTCTCATAGAGAACCGCAATATTCTGCCGGATTACCAGCGCCGTCTCACTGTCCGCCAGCGAAAGCGCCTCCTCATAATGGGACATCGCGCTCTCATAATCGCCAGCCTCCATTTCACTGATCGCAAGCTGATTATAAATCTCCGGCCCCGACACGCCGCGCTCGATCGCCTGATTGCAGTACTGGGCTGCGAGCTCACTATCCCCGGCATCCCGCGCCGCCGACGCAAGCGCCGTAAACGCCAGACTCACACCCGGAGCCGCGGCGCTGCTCTTTTTGCTGTTCTTCGCCTTTTCCTCCGCTGCCGCAAAATCCTTTTCGGCATCCTCCGCCTGTCCGGCTGCTGCCTCCGATGCCGCTTTATAATAGAGGTATTCCGCTTTTCCGCCGTCTACCTCCGCCAGAATTCCATAGGTCTGCGCTGCCGCCTTATAATCCGCCAGTTTGTATTCTGCCTCGCCGCGGTATTTTAAAACATCCAGCTCAAAAGAATTGACGATCCCATCGCTCTCATCCAGCGCTTTTCCAAACGAATCAATCGCATCCTGATAATTACCTGCATTTAACTGCTCGATTCCGGTCATACGCGCCTCTTTCGCTTCCTTCGATTCACCGCCGCAGCCGGAAAGGATGCCCAGTGAAAGCACCGCTGCCGCCAGAAAAAGACTTACTTTTTCTCGTTTTAACCTCTTTATCTGCTTCATTTTTTACCAAACCTTTTTATTAATTCTTTCCCGTACTTCCGATCCCGCCGCGATCTTTATTGTCAAGCTTCTCCGTCTCCTCAAATACGATCTTCGGCTGATGCTCCATGATGCGGAACTGGCAGATGCGGTCATTGACATGGATCACTGTATCACGCAGCGCATATGCCGGAAAATGCCACTGATCATTGTCCCCGCAGTAGCTCTCATCGATCACACCCATATGATTGGTCTGGATGATGCCGAAATTTTTAAAGGTACTGCTGCGCGGAACTACATGCGCCTCATAGCCCTTCGGCAGCTCCATCGCCACGCCAAGCGGAATCAGGGCAAAATCACCCTTTTTCAGCACCACCTCACGCGCCGCACGCAGGTCGATCCAGTCAGATTTGCCGTCAATGTAGGCGAGGCGGTCAATGGCGTCTGTGAAATATTTGATCTTTATGTTCATGCTGTTCATATCTGTATGAAATCCTTTCTTATGTCACATTTTATCTGGTAATGGCTGCCTTGCAAGTTTGTTTTTCACAAAGCACCTCCCCGAAAAATATTTTTCAACTTTCCAGTTTCTCTATAATACCACACGCGCGCGTTTTCCGAAAGTATTAATTCGTGCAGGCACAGACTTTCGCTCGTTGCACGCGAAAAATCCCGGCGGCCTGGAAATCCAGAACCGCCGGGAAGGAAATAGGTTGGAGCTACTTCAATATCGGGATATTTTAAATGGATACTTTGCTGAACCAGCCATCAAATTATAAGAGGTTCATGAAAGTAGTCAGTACCATGGAGTTAAAGAAGTCTACGAATAAGCTTCCTACTAACGGTACGATGAAGAATGCACGCGGAGCCGGACCATAGCGCTCTACCAGTGCTCTCATATTTGCCATTGCGTTCGGGGTTGCGCCCATACCGAAACCACAGAATGCGGTGGTCATTGCAGCTGCCTCGTAATCACGGCCCATGATGTTGAATACAAGGAAGTTTGCATACAGGAACATAACAACCGTCTGAACTAACAGGATAACAATCATCGGAAGCGCCAGAGCTGCTAACTGCCACAGCTTCAGGCTCATCATTGCCATCGCTAAGAACAGGTTCAAGGACAGACCGCCCAGTGCGTCAACTTCTTCCATCGGAAGATCTTTGTGCTGTACATCCCAGATGTTACGGATAGCGGCTGCTGCCAGCATCGCACCGATGTAAGTCGGGAATGTAAGACCAATGCTCTTAAAGAACGCGAAAATGAAGGTACCAACACCGATTGCAACTGCAAGGAATACAGCCGCGGTGGTGAATTTCTGACCGTCGATCGGCGATGCTACTTCGTCAACTGCATTGCCTTCCTCGGCTGCGGTTGATTTCAGATGGTGTTTCTCAACACGGGCACGGGCGATAGGACCACCCATCATACTGCCGGATACCAGACCGTATGTAGCGGATGCCAGGGCAACTGTAGTTGCGCCTACAACTGCGTATTCCTGCTCCAGAAGCGGTCCGAAGGAACCACTCGTTCCGTGACCTCCAACTAACGGCATAGAACCCATACATAAGCCGAGAAGCGGATTCAGACCAAACGCTGCTGCCAGACCGCTGCCGACTGCATCCTGCACGATACAGATACCAACTGCCAGCGCCAGGAACATAAATACCTGAACGCCGCCCTTCTTTAACAGACGGAAGCAGGCGGTAAAACCGACGCTGCAGAAGAAGATCGTCATAAATACGCTCTGTAAGGTTGTATCAAAGGAAAGCTCCAGAACTCCTGTTGCATACAACGCCAGATGAGCGAATGCAAATACGACACCGCCCGCAACCGGAGCCGGTATACAATACTTGCTCAGGAAGGGCAGCTTTTGTACAAGCAATCTTCCCAGACAGTAGACCAGTGCGCCAAGAGCACACGCCTGATACATATCAAGCTCAAGTGTCAACATAAACAATTCCCCCTTTTGTTTTGCTGGCTTCTTTCATTTATGTAGCGATTTGAAAGAGCTGCTTGTTTGTTTGTGTTGACCTCATTTTCCACGTTGGCTACAAAAAGTTACAAGAAAATACAGAAATATGATGTTAAGAATCTGTTAATGTCAGAATTGAATGAATATTGTTAAGAAAACGTTAATATTTTATTTCCTTCTCTGCCTCTTCCGGCAGTTTCCCCTCAAACTTCAGCTCTTCCTCCGCCTCCATGCGGAACTCGTCGATTCGTCCCGGTGCCGGTTCCGGCAGTTCTTTCGTCGATCCGACTCCAAACCGGCGCAAAAATTCCTCCGTCGTCGCAAACAATGCCGGACGTCCCGGCACATCCAAACGCCCTACCTCGTAAACGAGATTGTACTCAATCAGTTTATTGACCGCGTGATCCGATTTAACCCCGCGGATCTTTTCAATCTCAAGCTTCGTGATCGGCTGTTTATAAGCAATGATCGAGAGTGTCTCAAGCACAACATCCGTTAAAATCTGCTTCTTCGGCGTCGCTGCCACCCGGATCAGATTCTCATAATATTCCGCGCGGGTCGCCATCTGCCAACTGTCCTCCAGCTGCGTGATCTGCATGCCCCGCTTTTCTGCCTCATAACGGCTCTGTAATCGTCTGACCGCCGCTTCCGCGCGCTCTGTATCCGTCCCGAGCGCCGCCGCAAGCTGGCGCAGCTCAACCGATTTTCCCATTGTAAAGAGAACCGATTCCACGATGGCTTCCTCGCGTTTTTCATCTAATTCTGGCATACTCTTCTCCTTCCTCCGTCGAAAGTTCCAGCTCTGCCTCGCCTTCCGTTTCATCCACATCCACCGTATCGAGCTGCATCTCATCAAACAATTTTTCCTGCACCAGATGAATCCGTCCCATCTTCATCAGCTCCAGCACTGCCAGAAACGCCACGACTATCTCCAGGCGATCGGATTCCCTCTCCAGCACATCGCTGAATTTAAAATGACGGTGTTCCCGCGCATAAGAAAGCACCGACTTTACCTTCTGCTCCAGGCTGATCGGTTCTCTGCGGATCGTGCTGAACCGGCTTCGCACCGGGTCAAGCTTATTGGCATTCCGCTTCATGACCGCGTCAAACACTTTCTGCAGCTTTGCCAGCGTCAGACCATCCAGAAGCTTGTCCAGATCCAGCGGTTCTTCATATTTCGCCACCTCCCGGGGAATCGTCGGTTCCTTAAAAAAGAGAAGCTCTGCCTCCTGCTCCCGCTCTTCCAGCTCCTGCGCCATATATTTATACATCTTATATTCCAACAGCCGGCGCACCAGCTCGGCGCGCGGATCTTCCTCGTCTTCTTCCTCTTCTTTTTCCACCTTCGGAAGGAGCATCCGCGATTTGATGTCCAGAAGCGTCGCCGCCATCACCAGAAAATCGCTGACCACATCCAGATCCTCATGATCCATCTGATTAACATATTCCAGATACTGCTCCGTAATCAGGACGATCGGAATATCGTAGATACTTACTTTATTTTTTTCAATCAGATGAAGCAGCAGGTCCAACGGTCCTTCAAAATTATCTAATTTATAGGAAATTTCCATTCTTTCCGAACTCCTTCTTTTAGCCAGCTTTTTCTACAATCATATACCAAATTCCGTATACATCCACCTGTGCCGAAGAGTTATTCCTGCTGCCACCACGTTTTCTTACGGCACTTTCGGTTCCAAAAGTGCCTACCCGTGTACAATAACCAGGATCTCTCTATTGTTTTCCCCGCAACGTCACACAAACCAGCTCTGGCCGGTCATTCAGCCGCACATTGATCGAATGTGTCCCAAGCCCCCGGCTGACGATCATCGTCTTTCCGTCCGCATCAAACCGTCCGGCGCACCATGGCAGGAAAAACTGGTACTGCGGCGTCATCACGCCTCCCAGCCCCGGGATCCGGATGGTTCCGCCGTGGAAATGTCCGCAAAGCGTCAGATCCGCGCCCCATTTCCGGCAGGTCTCAAAAAAGAGGGGAGAATGAAATAATAATATCTCATACATTTCATGTCCGGCTTCCCGCTCCTTTTCCGCCAAGTCAGGAAAAAACGATTCTTTCATCTGTTGAAAACACGTCTTCTCTGCCGCAGTTCCAACCCGCTCCGAAAGCTCTTCCATCGGCAGTTCCGGCACCGTGAAATGATGCTTATAATATATCTCCCGCAAATTGCACCCAGTCACCCGGATCCACGGATTGATCTCCTCGCTCCGATCCGACAAATAATGAACCCCCAGACGTTTTAATTCCATCTGGAACCGATCATACAAATCTCCGTACACATCCCGCTCCCGATTCATCCGCTCCTCATGATTTCCGTTCGCATAGTAAACCGGCACAAAGGAGGTCAATTTTTCCAGAAGCGATACCGTGACGGTTAAATCACCTTTTCCCTTACAGACCATCATATCGCCGCCGATCAGCACCGCATCCGGCTTGAATGTGCGGATCGCTGCCACCAGCGGCTCATTGTCCGTTCCATACACATTATCATGCAGATCCGACAAAAATACGCAGCGGAACGCAGCGCCATCCGGCAGCTTCGGACTCTCTATCTCATACTGGTCGGTCACAAAATGTTTTTTTTCATATTCCGAGCGGAGCAAAAGCCCCACTGTCACGGCTGCCAGTGCCGCCGCACATGCTGTGATTGCGATCATTTTGTTTCCTCCCATGTCCCATTTTCCAATTGGCTGCCGGCTGATTTTTGCTGCTGTCCGCATCACTGCCATCCTTATGCCCTGCAGACCCGAATCATTTCTATCCTGTTATCATACGGGAAACCGGTGTTTTCGTCAAGACAGGCAAATCCGTTGCTATTTTTTCGACCTCATGATAATATACTTTTAACAACACTGAAATGGCATTCACCTATCGTCAGCCATTTTTCAAAGGGAAATGAGCCAGTTACGGATATTTTCTTAATAACATAAATCAAGCGAGGTTTTCCATGCTTTCTTTTCTCCTGAACTGTAAACGGATTTACAACGATTTCATCAAAGACGAAGTCACGGTGTACGCCGCCCAGGCTTCTTTTTTTATCGTTCTCTCCGCCGCACCTTTTATCATGATTCTGCTGACGCTGATCCAGCTCATCCCCGCCGTCAGCCCGGAGGATCTGATGCACGTGATGACACAGCTTCTTCCCTCCAGCATCCACCCGCTGATTGAATCGGTAATCCAGGACATCCAGACTGTATCCCCGGCCGCCCTGCTCTCGGTTACCACCGTGGCAACCATCTGGTCGGCTGCCCGCGGCATGCTTGGGATCGAGCGCGGCTTAAACCGGATCATCGGCTGCCGCAAGCGCAGAAATTACCTTTTAGGACGTATCATCAACTCTGGCTATACCATCGTTTTTCTCCTGATGTGCATTTTCTCCCTGGTTCTGATGGTGTTCGGTTCCTCCCTGCAGCGCCTGCTATTCCGTTACTTTCCGATGCTGGACAGATTCGTTTCCTGCCTGATTAGTCTCCGGACGTTTCTTGCGCTGGCGCTGCTGACGCTCTTTTTCGTCGCGCTGTACACCTGGCTGCCCTATGAACGGCAGGATATCCGTCTCCAGCTTCCCGGTGCGCTGATTTCCACCGTCGGATGGATCGGATGTTCCTACGGATTTTCCATCTACTTCAACTATTTCGGTAATTATTCTTATATGTACGGCAGCTTGACCGCCGTCGTGATCCTGATGCTGTGGCTGTACGCCTGCATCTGCATCCTGTTTTTCGGGGCGGAAATCAACCAGCACTGGCGCAGATAATCCCCAGCCTCAGGAACACCGGATACAGATAGCTTGCCCCAAACACTCCCAGCTGCTTTGGTCCGGTCACGCAGCCAAGCTCCTGCGCTTTTTTATACGCCACCAGGATGCTTGCACGCGTAACCGACTTTTCTTTCCGGCTGACAAACATCTCGTTTCCCCGGATCGTGTACGAATATTCCAGCCCTTTCGCCGTGTAAAATATTGCCCCTTCAAATGCAAGAATCGCTTCCCACAGGGCATCCGGCGTCTGTTCGCGCAGTAAAGTCTCCCTCTTCCGGCGCTGCACAGCTGTCTCCTGTACCTGGCAATCTGCTGTATCTGGTTTTATTTCATTCTCTTTTGTTTCATCCATTTTTCCCACATCCATTTTGGGATCTTATTTCTTCCGCGTCAATGAAACCACTGTCTCACAATTGGCAGTATGCGGGAACATATCCACGCAGCACACCTTATCCACCTGATATCCTGCCGCCTGGATCGGTTCCAGATCCCTCGCAAGGCTGGTTGGTTTGCAGGACACATAAACCATGTGGCTGACGCCAAAATTCAAAATCTTTCCGATCGCCTTCGGATGGATTCCGTCGCGCGGCGGATCCAGAACGATCAGATCCGGCTTTTCTTCCAGCTCGTCCACCACCTTGAGGACATCCCCCGCCAGAAATTCGCAGTTGCCAAGTCCGTTGCGCGCCGCATTCTCACGGGCTGCCTCGACTGCTTCCCCGACAATCTCCACGCCGACTACTTTCTCCGCCACCGGTGCGAGGATCTGCGCGATCGTGCCGGTGCCGCTGTAAAGGTCAAATACGACTTTTCCCTTCGTCTCACCCACATACTCACGCGTTTTCTCGTACAGTACCTCCGCGCCCAATGAGTTCGTCTGGAAAAAAGAAAACGGCGAGATCTGGAACCGCAGCCCTAAAAGCTCTTCGTAAAAATGCTCGCGTCCGAACAGAATGTCCGTCCCCTCATCTTTTACGGCATCCGCCAATGTATCATTTTTGGTATGCAGAATGCCCGCAAAGCTTCCCTCCATAGAAAGTGCCTGAAGGCGCTCCGTCCATCCCCGTAAAAGTGCTTCCTCGGTTCCCTCAAAGGTGTCCGTCTGTGTCGTCGTGATCAGATCGACCAGAATCTCCCCTGTCTTGATCGCACGGCGCACCAGAAGATGGCGCAGATAGCCGGTATGCTGCATTTTTTTATAAAATCCAACTTTCTTTTCCTCAAAATATTCTTTTGTACAGACAAGAATCTTGCAAAAATCCGGATGCACGATATGGCATTCGCCGGTTGTAACCACATCATAAAAACTGCCGCGCTTGTGCATTCCCAGCGACATAGGACCATCCTTGACCTCATCACCGAAGGAAAACTCCATCTTATTCCGGTAGCCCTGCACCAGCGGGCTGCCTAAGATGCCCTCAAACTCATATTCCGGACATACCGCATCCAGAAGGGAACGAACCTGTTTTTCCTTGATCGCAAGCTGTTTCTCATACGGAATCGGCTGATAAAGACATCCGCCGCAGATACCAAAATGCGGGCATATATCCTCTGCCGTCTCTAACTTTGAGTGCTCGACAACCTCCAAAAGCATACCCTCGCATCGGCCGCCGCGCTTTTTATTGATACGGAACCGGATCTTCTGTCCCGGAAGCGCATTTTTGACGATCGCTTTCTCTCCATCTATCACAACTACGCCCTTATTTGGAAACTCAATCCGTTCTACAGTTCCTTCGTAAATCTCACCTTTTTTCATTGATAACTATATAGCTCCTTCTCTCAGTGGCTTTTACCGCACTATAATCACCAACTGCAAATGATTTTTCAACTCACAGCTAATTTTCATCTGCGGTTCTAATTCATATCTTTATAGTATACAGGAATTTTTTTCTTTTTCCAAGATATAAAAAATACAAACTTATCTACAAACTTTCCTATGGCATAAAAAATACTGCGTGAAACCGATTTTCCGGTTCCGCGCAGTATTTTTTATGATTCATTGACTAAATTATCACAATCAGTCTTTCTTCTCTTTCTCGTCGCTCTCATCCTCGAAGAAATCATCGTCGAAATCATCATCGAAGTCGTCCTCGAAATCTTCCAGATAATCTGGAGTAAAGAAACGATATACGCCGTATGCAATCGCTGCAACTGCTGCTACAATACCGATAATGGCTAAAATCCAGAGAATACAGTTTTTCTGTTTCTCCTCTTCTTCTTTTCTGTGAAGGAATTCATTCAGTTTGGTTGCATTCATGATCTCTTCTACTCTGGAGAGCGCATCTTTGCTCATCATATCAAATTTATTCATACACTCCACATCCTTTCCCGCGTTTTGATCCGCAATTCTTGATTTTATTATACCATCTCTCAGCCGATTTTACTATATTTTTTATTGGATCTGGCGAAAATGTTTTAATACGGCATTACTGTTTTCGCATACGTGTACCGTAACAATACGGCAAACACGGTCTAACATTTCACCAGTTTTGCAAATGAAGCGAACATTTTTTTCACGCCCACGCGGTCAAAATTAACCGTCACCTCAAAATCCTTGCCGCCGTCCGCGATCTGCTGCACCGTTCCCTCGCCAAATTTGAGGTGGCGGACTCGGTCGCCCTCACCGTAGGAAAGATGGTCGGCCTTCTGGACCGTAAATGCCTTGCCAAATGACGGTGCCGGGCTGGCTGGACGGCTGCTGGAACTATAAGCGCTCTTATATGGATCCAGCGTGCGGCCAGAACCAGCACTTCCGGAACCATTCACACCGCCCCAGCCGCTCATCCGGGCTGCGCCGCGCTCCCAGGCGGCATCGTTCTCTGAAAGAGGGTGTTTTCCAGACATTCCGCCAATCCGCACCCGATCGCCGTCTCCCGCGCCAGATACACCAAAGCTGCCCGTTGTCCAGCCAGAAGTCCCCGAATCTTCAAATCCGCGTCTGCCCCGGCTCATACCAGCAGCCCGTTCAAAGACGGTCGGCTGCTCTTCCTCGTCCAGAAGCTGCGGCGGAATCTCCTCGATGAAGCGGCTGACCTTCGCAAACCGCGTTTCTCCATTGACCATGCGCTGTCTCGCCGCCGTCAGCGTCAGTTCTTTCTCCGCACGGGTGATTCCGACATAGCAGAGACGCCGTTCTTCTTCGATGGCGTCCTTATCATCCGAAAAGATGGACATGCTGCTCGGAAACAGCCCGTCCTCCATGCCGCTTAAATAGACATACGGAAATTCCAGACCTTTTGCGCCGTGCAAAGTCATCAGGACAATCCTGTTTTCGGATTCGTCCAGGCTATCTACATCCGCTACCAGCGCAACCTCCTCCAAAAATCCGTCCAGCGTCGGTTCCTCCGCTGTGCTCATATAGCCGGTCGCCTTATTAACCAGCTCTTCCACGTTCTGCAGACGTGTTTCTCCCTCGATCTCGCCTTCCGCCTCCAGATCCTTCTTATATCCCGTCTCTTCCAGAATCGCCTCGATAAGTTCCGGGATCGAAAGGGCCGAAAGCCGCGACCGGAAGTTTTCGATCTGCTCCGTAAACTTCTCGATCTTATCCGCCGCCTTGCCGATCGTCGGCACGCCGCGCACGCGCAGCAGCGCATCATAAAAGCTCATGCCATTGGCAGACGCATAGATCGTCACTTTTCCGATCGAGGTCGCACCGATGCCGCGCTTCGGCACATTGATAACACGCTGAACCGCCAGATCATCGCGCCCATTCGCAATCGTCTTTAAATAGCAGAGAATATCCTTGATTTCCTTGCGCTGATAGAAATTGACGCCACCGACCAGCCGGTACGGAATGCTGTAATAAATACATTTTTCCTCCAGAAGACGCGACTGTGCATTGGTACGGTACAGCACGGCAAAATCCGAATATTCCGCATTTTTCTCTTCTTTCTCACGCTCAATATCACAGATAATGGCGTCTGCCTCCTCGTATGCCGTGTCATACTGACGGAAGCGCACCTTCGGTCCCTCGTCATTCGCCGTCCACAGCGTCTTGTCCTTTCTGCCGCGGTTGTGGCGGATCACCTCATTTGCCGCGTTCAGGATGCTCTGGGTGGAACGGTAGTTCTGCTCCAGCTTGATAACGCGTGCGCCCGGAAATGCTTTCTCAAAACTTAAAATATTTTCGATATTTGCCCCGCGGAATTTGTAGATCGACTGGTCATCATCACCGACCACACAGATATTTCTGTACTTCTTTGCCAGCAGATCGACCAGCTTAAACTGTACAAGGTTCGTGTCCTGGTACTCGTCCACCATGATATACCGGAATTTATCCTGATAATATTCCAGCACATCCGCGTTTGCCTCGAAAAGCTCTACCGTTTTCACCAGCAGATCGTCGAAATCCAGGGCATTATTCTTCTTGAGTTCTTTCTGGTATTCCCGGTAAATCTGAGCAATCTTTTTCTCCCGGAAGTCCGCTCCCGCCTGTTGCTCAAACTCATCCGCCGTGATCCGGTCATTTTTCGCCGCAGAAATCCGTGACAGCACCGCCCGCTCCTTAAACTGCTTCGGATCCGCCTGCATTTTCTTGAGCACCTGCTTCATCAGCGTTTTCTGGTCGTCGCCGTCATAGATAGTAAAATTCGAGTCATATCCCAGACGGTCGATAAACCGGCGCAGAATCCGAACACAGCTCGAATGGAACGTGCTGACCCAGATCGCCTCCGCGCCTTCCCCCACAATCTTATCCACACGCTCGCGCATCTCCGCCGCCGCTTTATTGGTAAATGTGATCGCCATGATATTCCACGGCGCCACCCGTTTTTCCTCGATTAAATACGCAATCCGGTGTGTCAGGACGCGCGTCTTTCCTGAACCGGCGCCTGCCAGAACCAGGAGTGGTCCCTCCGTGTGAAAAACCGCCTCCCGCTGCATCGGGTTAAGTGTGTCGTATTTGCTCATATATGTTTCGTTCCCTTCTATCCTCTTATATAATCTATTTTTAATGACAAAAAGTATGTTCGAATACGCTCTAGTATAATCTATTTTCTCTTGGATGTCACGGAATTTTCATTGATTTTAAATTTCTCCTTGCTATCTGGTTTTCAAAACTATATAATATCACATAGAGAGTTCATGACAGCGGAAGCGCCAAAATCGCCTCCCTGTTTCGCAGCTTTCGAATTTCAACGCAGCGAGGTACATACATGAAATCGAACGAAGAACGCCTGCAGGATCTGCTGGCTTATGTTGATAGTCTGACCCGGGTGCATCCGTCGGAGATTCCCGGTATTGATTTATATATGGATCAGGTCACGACCTTCATGGACAGCCACCTGAACACTTCCAAATGGCTGGGCGAGGATAAGATCCTGACCAAAACCATGATCAATAACTATGCCAAAAATAACCTGCTGCCGCCGCCCGTCAAAAAACGCTACTCCAAGAATCATCTGCTGATGCTGATTCTGATTTATTATTTTAAAAATGTGATATCCTTTCGAGATATTGAGCAGCTCTTCTCGCCCATCAGCGAGCACCACTTTTCCCATGGTTCCAGCCCGGAATTAGAAGAGCTTTACAACGAAATCTTTTCGCTGGAAAAAGGGCAGCGCAAGCGCTTGCAGGAAGACGTCATGGCAAAATTTGACGCCGCCAGCCAGACATTCAAGGACTATGACTGTGAAGACCGCGAGTATTTACAGCTGTTCGCCTTTATCAGTGAGCTGGCGTTTGATGTCTATCTGAAAAAACAGATGATTGAAATCCTGGCGGAACAGCTCCGGCAGGAGACGCCGGTGAATCCGAAGAAGAAGAAATAGGCAGCACTTCCGCTGTACCGCCACACTCAAAAACAGGCTAAACAACAAAAAATTCAACCCATTGCACCATACACGATAAAAAAGACACTGGAATCACTTCCCCTTGTGGAAATTCTTTCAATGTCTTTTTTCTTTCATTTCTTTTTATCTTTCATTCAACCAGCTGCCAGCTCCTGGGACAATTCCACCCCAAGCCAAATTTGTCCATCTTTGGCAGGTTGGTTTGCTACACCTATGAAAGTACGCGCTTTATCTATCGTGCGTATATTCCTACTTCGTCTTACGCTTCCGTTTTCTCCGCCTCTTCCTGCTCTTTCACACGCGCAAATACCATATCATATCCGTCGCTTCCGTAATTTAAAGAACGGTTGACACGGCTGATCGTCGCTGTCGATGCGCCGGTCTTGTCCGCGATCTCCAGATATGTCTTCTTCTCACGCAGCATCTTCGCTACTTCATATCTCTGGGAAAATGATAAAAGTTCATTAACTGTGCATACATCCTCGAAAAAGCTATAGCATTCGTCGGTATTTTTCAGTGTCAGAATCGCCTGGAACAGATGATCCACAGCTTCGGTTTTCAGTTTTTTATTCATAATGCAAGGCACCCCTTTTTAATATGTACTCCGAAAATATATTCATTTTTCCGTTTTTCTTATATTAACATATTAAAGTTTTAAAGTCTAGTATCTTGCCTATTTTTATGAATATTTTATTTTTCATCTGTTCACGCAATATACATTTATGCGAATCTGCCAAATCTTCTACAGCATAAACTTCTCCACCACATGAGCCACACCGTCGTCGTTGTTGGAATAGGTAATAAAGTCTGCAGCTTTCCGCACCGGAAGCACCGCATTCTCCATCGCTACACCTAATCCGGCATACTGAATCATCGTGAGGTCGTTGTAGCCGTCCCCACAGGCAATCATCTGCTCACGCGAAAGCCCGATGTGAGAAAGAAGACGCTCTAACGACTGTGCTTTATCGATGCCCCTCGGAAGCACCTCCAGGAAAAACGGCTCCGAACGGTAAACGCTGAAATTCTTCCCCATCGCCGCCTTGACGCGCGGCTCGACCATCGCCAGGTAGTCTCCATCCTCCATCATCAGGTATTTCGGTACCGGATACGTGATCGCAGCTTCTATGTCGTCCACCTGTACTAACTCCATGCCGTTGATCCGCGCTTCCAACTTCGCATAGGGACTGTCACTCTGGTTCGTCAGAAGCTTTGCCCCCGCCTCATCGTAACTCAAAAGCCCCACCTGTTCCTCCTCGGCCAAGCGTATAATCTTCTGATTTGCCTCCTGCGGCAGGGAACGGCTGAATATGATCTCGCCGGTTTTGCAGTTCGTGATCCTGCCTCCATTAAACGACAGAATATAACTGCCGTATTTTGCCAGCTCCAGCTCTCTCGCAAGCGGCAGCACTCCCGGCGTCGGACGCCCGGACGCCAGTACAATCTTCTTTCCGCGCTCCTGAAGCTCCATCAGACGCTGCTTCGTCTTTGGCGTAATCACCTTATCTCTGTTTGTTAAGGTTCCGTCCAGATCCAGGACGATAATCTCATAACTATGTTTTTCGGTCATATTTACTCCACATTCAAATCATACGTACTATTGTACACGTATATACGATACTTAGAAAAGATGAATTTGTCAATTAGCAACATGCCACATTACTTAATGCAATCCCTTCTTAACTTCTCAAATGGTTAACTCATATACTTCCGTTACTTTTGCCATTGCTTCCTGTATCCCCTCTATGAAAGATTTTTTTGCAATGCATCAATTAATTCCTCTACAACAATTGGCTTGGATAGAAATCCATTCATACCGTATTCCAGCGCTTCCTTCCTGTCTTCATCAAAAGCATTGGCAGTCATGGCAAGAATAGTGATTCCCGCCTGTGCCGGATCATCCAGGGCACGAATCCGCTTTGTGGCCTCATACCCGTTCATGACAGGCATCTGCACATCCATCAACACAAGATCATAACCGCCCGGTTTCGATTTTTCTACCTTCTCCACTGCCTCTGCTCCATTTTCGGCAGTGTCAACCAGAAAGCCATATTCATTCAGGATCTCCACCGCAATTTCACGGTTCAGTTCATTGTCTTCCACAAGCAATATACATCTGCCCTTGAAATCTGAACCTGCTGCCGGGAGAATATTATCCTCTTGCTCAGCCTGCCTCTGACCGATAGCTGTCATCAAGGTCTCTCTGATATCTGACATAAACATAGGTTTCGAACAGAATGCTGTAACCCCTGCCGCTCTGGCCTCCACTTCGATATCTGACCAGTCATAAGCCGTCAGGATAATGATTGGCGTATGGTCACCCAGACTGCGGATCTGACGGGTAACTTCAATGCCATTCATATCCGGCAGACACCAGTCAATGATATACGCATGGAATGCATCCCCCAGTTCCATAGACTGCCGCGCCCGGAGAACAGCCTCCTTACCGGAAAGAGTCCATTCTGAACGCATTCCAACCTTGACAAGCATCTTTGTCACACTGTCACAGGTATTAAAATCGTCATCTACAACCAGTGCCTTAAGACCTTCCAGCTCTGCGATCTTCTCTACATGGTGATGCTCAGGCTGAATCCGGAATGGCAGGCGGACAATAAATTCAGTTCCCTTGCCATATTCTGTCTGAACCTCGATAGTTCCGCCCATCATATTCACAATGTTCTTGGTAATAGCCATGCCAAGTCCGGTACCCTGAGTCCTGGTGACCGTGGAAGTCCGCTCCCTCTCAAAAGGAGAAAAGAGCTTCTGTACAAATTCCTGGCTCATACCGATTCCGTTATCCTTTACCCGGATCTCGTACAGCGCACTGCCGCTTTGCGTCCCCGGACACTGTTTGAGCCGGACTGAAACGGTTCCACCAGCAGGTGTAAACTTAACCGCATTGGACAAAAGATTCAACAGTACCTGGTTCAGACGCGTCTTATCACAATAGATATCCTCATTAGTCACATCCATTGCATCCATATAAAGCTCCAGCTGCTTCGCATGGATCTGCCCACCAATGATCGTCTTCAGGTCATGAAGCACATCCGACAGGCTGACCTCTGTTTCTTCCAGATGGATTTTTCCACTCTCAATCCGGCTCATATCCAGTATATCGTTGATCAGTGAGAGCAGGTGGTTGCTGGATGAAAGAATCTTACCCAGATAATCCCGGACTCTTTCCTTATCATCAATATTACTTACAGCCAGTGTGGTAAAACCGATGATCGCATTCATGGGTGTCCGGATATCGTGAGACATATTGGAAAGAAACGTACTCTTGGCCCGGTTTGCTGTCTCCGCAGCACGGACTGCCTCAGAAAGTGCCTGATTCATTTTCCTGTCAGAGGTACGATCCGACATAACCAAGATATATTTTCTTTTTCCGTTTACCTCGCTGCACATTGCAACATTATGAAACCAGCGCTGCTCTCCTGATTTATAATGAACGTATTCAAACTCCCATTCTTTCTGTTCATGAACCCGGATTCTCTCCAGATAATTTTTATCCGGTTCTTTCGGATTTTCAGAATGCAATTTTCCCAAAACATGAATATCCTTACGGATCTCTTCTACCGTAATCCCCAACAATTTTTCCGCATTCGGGCTGACGTAATCTGCCTGATATGTTCTAGCATCCAGCATCAGAAAAACATCATCTACATTCATTGACAGCTTCTGAAACAATTCGTCTCTATACAGGATCTCCGTATCCTTTTTCCTGAGGTTTGTTCTGCCTTTTTGAACAATAAAACTGATAAGTAAAGCGGCAATACAGAGCACGACTCCTCCCACGAGAAGCATTGTATTAAACTGCAGGCTATTCATACTGGCATTCACGATATCCGCCGGGACAAGTCCCAGAAACATCCAATCCTTGATATCTGATTTTTCATAGACCAGATAATAGCTCCTTCCATCAAGCTTTACCAGCTTCGCATCGGTACGTCCTTCTTTAAACTTCTCCGAAAGCTCATTGATCTCTCTTTCAGACATATCAGAATGCTCTCTCAGAACACCGAAGAAATTATACACTCTCCCCCATGACCCAGAAGAATGCTCCACCACAACACGACCATCCGGATGAATCACATAGTTCTGGGCATTTCCGTCGAAAGCAGAGATATCCAGTACATTTACGATATCAGAATTCTCATAGGCAATGGCAATCGCATCATATTCAAATCCCTGATAACTTCCATAGGCCTTGGGAGTTGCAAAAACAAGCAGCTGGGCTTTTCCAGGAACTGCTGCATTTGTTATCACATCACTTCCCTGTCGGAGCTCCTCTTCCATATTTCCCTGTAATCCAAGATACCCTGTTTCACCTGTTACCTTCTTATAGTTTCCGTCAGCTGACAGAAAAAAGAATTCTAAAAAGCCGGCATCTTCCTGTGCTTTCTCTATATAATCACGAATTTCGTCTTCATTGGAGGTGTTCTGCAGATTCTCTCCCCACATATGAAGATAGGTCAGATTCTTGTCTGTCAGTTCCCGCAGCATATTATCAGACTGATGAAAAATCTCTGTCAGATGAGACACACTTTCCTCATATACCGTTTTCGACACAAATTTAAAATATCGGGAAACCGTCAATACGATTCCAAGAAAAACAGCTATAACGACAGCTGCCTTGAATTGTTTTCTATTGACAAGTTTCTTTTTGTCTGTATTATGATTCTTAATATCCATTTTTCTCACCTCAGAGCCACATAGTCTTCAGGCTCTGCAAGAACGGCATCACCATCTGAAATATATCCTATCCAGGTATCCTTCACAGAAGTATCTCCCCTATCAAACACAATATTATCCTCTACCGGATAATTCTCCATGTGTTTAGGTATCGTCAGGCAGGTTACCGTGAACATATCATTGTCTTGAACTTTCTTTCCATCCTTCATAACTTTGCTCAATGTATAACCATCATCCGTTTCCCTGATCTCCACAGAAATACCGCTGACTACAGGTAGAGAACCGCTGTTAAAGGGAATAAAGCCTCCCTCATAGCCTTCCACAAAATTTCTGACAGTCTCTTTCAGCTCTGCCCCACTCATCTTACTGCTGTAAGCCAAAAGACCATTTGGCATGATCATGCTGCCCGCCATTTTTTTCGTATACCCGGCTTTCAGCACGTTTCCGGTAAAGCTGTTTCCGGTGGCGATCAGCACATCCGTCCCGTAGACACCGCGCAGCGTATTTGCCATAACCGAATAGGCTGCATTACCTCCACTGGCATGGAAACGATTGGAATAGAATTTCTGTGAATCCAGCAGGATATCCTCGGAGATAGTCTGCTGATTCAGAAGCTGGGTGTTAAAGGACTGATAAGCCTGCCCTGCATCGTATTCTCCTGCGATCATCTTAGATACTACATCCTTGGAAATAGAGAAGAAGTCATTTGACGCAATACGGATATACATGTGATTTTCTTCGATCACAGGTTTCACATCTTTCAGATATTCTGTAAGATGGATATCCACATCCTGGCTGTAGCTTAAGAGATCCTGACCATCATAAAGGATCTGGTTCTGAGCATCCTCTGAAAGCATTGTATCCAATACCTTCATGGCTTTCTTCCGTCGTGTTTCATCCTGTGCCAGATCACGGTTTAAAGCCACTTGAAAATAGGGTGTCGTCATCAGCCATTTTTCTCCATTCTCTTGAAAGAATGGCAGAAATGTTGTGTGAATGCCCTGATCCTGAAACATTTTAACACCGGAAGAGCTTCCAAAGTACATGGCAAGCTTACCACTTTTGAACAACTCAACCACATTATCATAGTTCAAATCCAAATCATCCCGGTTCAATCCTGTATCCCGGATAAACCGCTCCATCCGTTCAAAAGCCGCCGGCCAGACGGTATTGTCCAGACCTTCTTTCACTGTATGATCCGGGTCACTGTAGGTGGTGCGCCATCTGCGTCCGTCGGCAGAAGAAAGTTCTGACGCCGACAGGCCCTGCAGTGTCTCCATACAGGTATAGTCATAATAATAGTCTGCGGTAAACCCTCGGATTCCCACCTTATCAAATGCCTCGCAGGCAGAGACAAAGCTTTCATAGTCTGTTGGCAACGGGATATCATATTTTTCAAAAAGATCTTTGTTCACTACAAAGCCATGGGCATCCGCACACACCGGAAGCCAGTTTATGCTGCCATCCTCGTTCCTAAAATTGTTTAGATATGTATCATAGACAGCACCTGCCGCATTGGTTGTGGAAAGATCCATCAGGCTGTCTTTCAGCGAACTTGCATCATGCAGTGAAAAACGACAACAGGTTATAATATCCGGCAATCCTCCATTTTCATCAAGAAACTTATAAAAATCCAGATCATTATTTCCTACTACAAATTCAATGTTAATATCCGGAAGCTGTTCCTGAATATAGGGTGCATATTTTTCATACAGGTTTGTGCTCCATAAATACACCGTGATGGTTTCTGCATCTTCTTTTTCCGCTCTTTTCCCGCCGCAGCCTGATAAAAGTAATATGGCCATTACCATCACCAGGAATACAGCAAGTAACTTATTTCTTTTTTCCTTTTTCATTACGAATCCCCCTAAAACTGTGTTCCGCTAGTTCATAAATTACCTTTACCAGTAATTTTGCATCAACAGGCTTAGAAATATGTTCATCCATTCCCGCTTCTTTTGCTCTTATTCTGTCCTCCGTGAACGCATTTGCTGTCATTGCAATGATCGGTATCGTCTTAGCATCCTCTCTCTCCAGAGACCGGATCCTCTTCGTTGCTTCATAACCATTCATGACCGGCATCATGATATCCATGAGGATCGCATCAAATTCACCTAACTCACTTTTTTTGAATTGATCCACAGCTTCCTGCCCATTCCATGCCTTGGTCACGACAGCACCTTCATTCTGAAGCATAAATTCAGCAATTTCTATGTTCAGCTCATTATCTTCTGCCATAAGAATATGCAGTCCCTTTATAGATTTTCCATCTGATACATCTTTCTGTTCTTCCCATTTATCCGAATTCAGATCTATTTTAAATGGAACCTGGATCACAAAGGTAGTCCCTACACCATCTTCACTTTCAAAGGTAATGGTTCCACCCATTTTCTCAACCAGCTTCTTTGCAATCGACATTCCCAGACCCGTTCCCGCAAATTTTGTGCGGCTTCCTGCGTGTTCCTGTACAAACGGTTCAAAAATATGTTTCTGAAACTCTTCTGCCATTCCGATTCCGGTATCCCGGCAGACAAATTCTATCGTCGTCATCTCTGGCTGTTCGGATGGAATCTCCCGGCAGCTAATATAGATATATCCGTTTTTTCTGTTATATTTCACCGCATTCGACAGAATATTCATCATCACACGTTTCACATGTCCTGGACTTCCAATAAGCTTTCGATGTGTGATTTCTTTCTTCTCCCACACAATCCGGATATTCTGGTCTGCAGCCATCTGCTCGATCACAACAAGTACTTCCCGGGAAATACGGCTTAGATCAAATGGAATTTCTTCCAGAATCACTTCACCCGCCTCCAGCTTACTCATATCCAGGACATCGTTTACCAGCTCCAGCAACAGATTGGATGCCTCTTTCACCTTTGTTCTGTATTCTGTCTGTTTCTCCATATCATCTGCACAATGATCTGCCATATTGAGTAAACCGCAGATTCCATTAATCGGAGTCCGGATATCATGGCTCATCCTTTGGAGAAATTCCGTCTTCGCCCTATTGGCGGCTTCCGCCTTTTTGGCAGCTATCAGAAGTTCTGATTTATATTTTTCATCCTTTTCCCGCTCTTGTTTCTCATGTTCCAGATTGGTTCTGAAGATACAGGACCAAAATATACCAACTATCAAAGAATATAGAAAAATGACACCAGCCACACTTAATGGAAGGTTATGAAACACTTCCTCATCCAGAAGATATGCATAAATATAATAATCCCGCTGCTTCAGCATGATTCCGTAGCATCCGGTTCCTTCATTCTTCAAATGAAAAATATGCTGGCTGTCTGTGTGCTTTTTCATTGCCTGAATAACCTCATTGTCGGTCGTATTCTGCCCCAACAGGCTCTCATCGTTACTGGCAACAACGAGCCCATCGTCTGCAACAATAATTGTTCCATCTTTTTGGACACTATATCCATTTAAAAGCCCTTGTATCGTCAAAGTATAGTTTCTGGTAAATTCAGGAGATGTGTAATAGTAAATTGCCACAATACCCGGTGCGTCTTTTCTGGCGCAGGCTGCAATGTCGATCCGGGACCCGTCTTCCCTGGCAAGCCGTTCCGAATAGCTTCTTTCTTCATATCCTGTAAAATCCATGATAATTTCTTTTTGCAGATACTTCGTAATCTCATCCGTCAGAGACTCTTTTGTGCTATACTCACAGACCGTCTTTCCCTCTGCATCCAGTACAAGGATGCCATCCACCCAGAGAGTCTGCAGATTATCTTTCAGAAACTCCCGGCTTAACTGACCACCGTTTTCTGTTTCCATGTTAATATTGGTACTCATCTGTCTGGCACTTTCAATGGCACGGAGAAGGCTTTTGGATTCCGAAGATTCATTATAATGAGTATAGGTGGAACACTGCACTTTCACATAGTTTACAATCTCTACCATTCTTTCTTCTGCTTCCGCTTTTTCCGCATGAAAGAAATAAGTCAGGGAAACTACCGCCACACAGATTCCAAGCAAAATACCAACTATTTCTATCTGCTTTTTCTTTGTCCTTCCCTTAATATCCAAGTTCATCCACCTCCAGATACCTTCCCGGATCATCCAGATATTTTTCAATGATTTTCAGGGATGTTCCATCCCGACGCATTTCCTCCAGGGTCTGATCCATCTGCTCACAGATTCCCCGGTCATCCTCTTTTGCAAAAGCAACCCCTATACCGGTGATCATCAGCGGCTCTTCCAGAATACGAAAGCTTGTGTCATAATCCTTCATATACTGGACAATCGATTCCTCATGTGCGGCAACTGCATCTACGTATCCTTTTCCCAGAAATGTATAGATCAGCTCCCTGTGTCCCAAACTGATCAGATTACCCAGCTTTGGGATTCTCTCATCCGTCCGGTTCAGAAAAATACCTTCCGGTTTGGTTGTGGACTGAACAGCCAGATTCTTTCCCTCCAGGTCACTCAGTTTATAGATATCACTGCTCTCATTTACAGCAACCACCTGACGGCTTGCTATATACGGTCCGGCCCAGCGGTACTCGTCAAGGCGCCCTTCCATGGAAAAACAGCCCATGATGCAATCGATCTCCCCGCTCTCCAACAGTTCTTTTTTCTTCTCCCAGTTAATCTGGACAGGCTCCACCTGATAGCCCATTCTTCTGAACGCTTCTGTAGCCAGTTCTACATCAATTCCTGTCGGCACACCATCCTCATTCAGATAAGTGTATGGTGGATAGCTGTCGCTTCCCAGGGTGATGACGGGTTTTTCCGTTTCTTTTTTATTCTCACCTGTGTTTTTGCACCCTGCCAGGGTAACTGCTAAGATTCCAACAAGCAGAATACCTGCGATCACTCTTTTTCCTTTCATTTTCATTCCATCCCTGTTATTCTTTTCTATTTCTTCACATCTGATTTCCGGCCATTTATTACGATTCAGTGGCCCGCGCTTAGGTGTCCCCGTATATAAGACTTAATTTCCTATATGATCAAAAAAAGCTCCATGTAAAAAATTTACAGGAACTTTATCCATAATGCCCTCTTAACTCTTACCTTATATTCTTACACTTTTTATTATAGCATTCAAAATATACCATGTCCACAAAAAGTTGCCATCATCCATTTTGTTACTGTTCACACATGCGTGAACAGTAACTCCATTTTTTCATAAACAGCCACAGATTATTTATACAAAAGGACCCCCTTACTTTCGTAAGGGAGTCCTTATCTACTCATTTATTTTATTCAAGGTTTTCCTTAAATGATTATTTCTCAGCGATTGCAGCCTGAGCAGCAGCCAGACGAGCGATCGGCACACGGAACGGTGAGCAGGATACATAGTCAAGACCAATCTTGTGGCAGAACTCTACGGAAGACGGGTCGCCGCCGTGCTCGCCGCAGATACCTACATGAAGGGTCGGGCGCTCTGCTTTACCTAACTTGATCGCCATCTCCATGAGCTTACCTACGCCAGTCTGATCCAGTTTTGCAAACGGATCGCTCTCGAAGATCTTCTTGTCATAGTAAGCATTCAGGAACTTGCCTGCATCATCACGGGAGAAGCCGTAGGTCATCTGAGTTAAGTCGTTTGTACCGAAGCAGAAGAATTCAGCCTCTTTTGCGATGTCGTCAGCGGTCAGAGCTGCACGCGGGATCTCGATCATGGTACCTACTTCGTACTTCAGATCAACGCCTGCTGCTGCGATCTCCTCGTCAGCGGTCTTCACAACGATATCTTTTACATATTTTAACTCTTTCGCATCGCAAGCGAGCGGAATCATGATCTCCGGTTTTACGGACCAGTCAGCGTGAGCTTTCTGTACGTTGATAGCTGCACGGATAACTGCCTTGGTCTGCATAACAGCGATCTCCGGATAGGTAACTGCCAGACGAAGTCCACGGTGACCCATCATCGGGTTAAACTCATGCAGGGAAGCAATCAGGTTCTTGATGAACTCTACAGATTTGCCCTGAGCGTCAGCCAGTTTCTTGATGTCATCTTCCTCAGTCGGAACGAACTCATGCAGCGGCGGATCCAGGAAACGGATAGTTACCGGGTTGCCCTCCAGAGCCTCGAACAGACCTTCGAAGTCGCCCTGCTGATACGGAAGGATCTTATCCAGAGCTGCTTCTCTCTCTTCTACAGTGTCAGCACAGATCATCTCACGGAAAGCAGCGATTCTGTCTTCCTCGAAGAACATATGCTCGGTACGGCAAAGACCGATACCCTCAGCGCCAAGCTCTCTAGCCTTCTTAGCATCTGCCGGTGTATCTGCGTTTGTACGAACTTTCAGTCTTCTGAACTTGTCAGCCCATGCCATAACGCGACCGAATGTACCAGCGATAGTAGCATCTACGGTCTTGATCTCACCTTCGTAAATATTACCGGTTGTACCATCGATGGAGATGAAGTCTCCCTCGTTGAATACTTTACCAGCTAAAGTGAATTTCTTATTCTCTTCATCCATAGCGATGTCGCCGCATCCGGATACACAGCAGGTACCCATACCACGAGCAACTACAGCTGCGTGAGAGGTCATACCACCACGAACGGTTAAGATACCCTGAGCAACCTTCATACCGGTGATATCTTCCGGAGAAGTCTCAAGACGAACTAAGATAACTTTCTCGCCCTTCTCAGCCCATTTCTCAGCATCTTCTGCGGTGAATACAACTTTACCGCAAGCAGCACCCGGAGAAGCACCTAAGCCTTTTCCAAGCGGAGTAGCTGCCTTTAATGCAGCAGCGTCAAACTGCGGATGCAGCAGTGTATCGAGGTTACGCGGGTCGATCATAGCGACTGCTTCTTCCTCTGTCTTATGACCTTCATCTACCAGGTCGCAAGCGATCTGCAGCGCAGCCTGAGCAGTTCTCTTACCGTTACGGCACTGTAACATGTAGAGTTTCTTGTTCTCTACGGTGAACTCCATATCCTGCATATCATGGTAGTGGTTCTCAAGCACATCACAAACCTTGATGAAATCTGCATATGCCTCCGGGAACTCCTGCTCCATCTGTGCGATCGGCATCGGAGTACGAACGCCAGCAACAACGTCCTCGCCCTGTGCGTTCTTTAAGAACTCGCCCATCAGCTTCTTCTCGCCGGTTGCCGGGTCACGGGTAAATGCAACACCTGTACCAGACTCATCGTTTAAGTTACCGAATACCATCGGCATTACGTTTACTGCAGTACCCCAGGAATACGGAATATCATTATCTCTTCTGTATACGTTCGCACGCGGGTTGTCCCAGGAACGGAATACAGCTTCGATCGCTAATTTTAACTGAACAACCGGATCAGACGGGAAGTCCTCACCTAACTGTTTCTTATACTCAGCCTTAAACTGCTCTGCCAGAGTCTTTAAGTCAGCTGCGGTCAGCTCTATGTCGTAGTGAACGCCTTTTTCTGCTTTCATCTTGTCGATGAGCTGCTCGAAGTATTTCTTACCAACCTCCATAACGACATCTGAGAACATCTGGATGAAACGTCTGTAGGAGTCATATACAAATCGCTCAAATTTCGGGTCCGGGTTGCCTGCGATCATCGCTGCAACTACCTCGTCATTTAAACCAAGGTTTAAGATGGTATCCATCATACCTGGCATGGATGCTCTCGCACCGGAACGAACCGATACTAACAGTGGGTTCTTCAGATCGCCAAATTTCTTTCCATTGAGCTCTTCCATCTTCTTAACGCCTTCCATGGTCTGTGCCATGATCTCGTCGTTAATCTTGCGACCATCTTCGTAATACTGGGTACAAGCCTCAGTTGTGATTGTAAATCCCTGTGGAACCGGCAGACCGATGCTTGTCATCTCCGCCAGGTTCGCTCCCTTTCCTCCCAGCAGGTTACGCATGGTCATGTCGCCCTCGCTAAACATATAAACCCATTTTGCCATAAGTATTTTCCTCCTATACTCGTTTATGTTTTACATTCACATATTTGTAT
The DNA here is from genome assembly GCF_003479275.1 of Clostridium sp. AF20-7. Lineage (NCBI taxonomy): Bacteria > Bacillati > Bacillota > Clostridia > Eubacteriales > Clostridiaceae > Clostridium > Clostridium sp. AF20-7. The sequence goes on from NZ_QUGF01000004.1 coordinate 104,856, forward strand.
TTATGTGAAAGATAAAAGCCATCGTGAATATTATAACATAAACTGCGGTCTAGTAAAGAGTTTTTTTGAATTCTTTCCAACTTTTTTTCGATCAATATATATTTTTTTGTAATTTTCGCGAATATTAAATAAGATGACTATCCAGAACAGTGCCTAATCTGCCCCAAAATAAATTTCGTTCTTTGCAAAATGCCAAAAATGTCACAAGCCCTCTCTAACACAAAAAGCAGAAACCACCTCCTGTATCCCGGAATATGGTTTCTGCTTTTTTGTCTATATTAAATAATTAGAAACGGAACTTATCCTCAAAGTAGTTCTTTAACTCAGCGATCGGCACACGTACCTGCTCCATGGTATCACGGTCACGGATGGTAACAGCCTGGTCAGTCTCGGATTCGAAGTCATAGGTGATGCAGAACGGAGTACCGATCTCATCCTGACGACGATAACGCTTACCAATGTTTCCTCTGTCATCGAACTCGCAGTTGTAGTACTTGGAAAGCTCTGCGTAGATCTTCTCTGCTCCCTCGTTAAGCTTCTTGGACAGCGGAAGCACACCGATCTTAACCGGTGCAATCGCCGGATGGAAGTGAAGAACGGTTCTCACATCGCCCTCGCCGATCTCCTCCTCATCGTAAGCTGCACACAGGAATGCCAGCGTCACACGGTCAGCACCCAGGGACGGCTCGATAACGTACGGGATGTATTTCTCCTTCTTCTCATCGTCAAAGTAGGTCATATCCTGACCGGATGTGTTCTGATGCTGGGTCAGATCGTAATCGGTACGGTCTGCGATACCCCACAGCTCGCCCCATCCGAACGGGAACAGAAATTCCAGATCGGTCGTCGCCTTGCTGTAGAAGCACAGTTCTTCCGGAGAATGGTCACGCGCGCGCATCTCGTCCGGCTTGATGCCAAGTGTCTGCAGCCAGTCGATGCAGTGCTGTTTCCAGTATGCAAACCACTCAAGGTCGGTTCCCGGTTCACAGAAGAACTCAAGCTCCATCTGCTCGAACTCTCTGGTACGGAAAGTAAAGTTACCCGGTGTGATCTCGTTACGGAACGATTTACCGATCTGACCGATACCAAACGGGATCTTCTTGCGGGAGGTTCTCTGTACGTTTTTGAAGTTTACAAAGATACCCTGTGCAGTCTCCGGACGCAGGTATACAGTATTTTTGGCATCCTCGGTAACGCCCTGGAAGGTCTTGAACATCAGGTTAAACTGACGAATGTCGGTGAAATCATGCTTGCCGCAGCTCGGACAGCAGATGTTGTTGTCATCGATGTACTGTTTCATCTGCTCCTGGGACCAGCCGTCTACAGAACCCTCGATCTCGATGTTGTGCTCTGCCATATAGTCCTCGATGAGCTTATCTGCACGGAAACGCTCTTTACAGCTCTTGCAGTCCATCAGCGGGTCAGAGAAGCCGCCCAGATGTCCGGATGCCACCCATGTCTGGGAGTTCATAAGGATCGCACAGTCTACACCTACGTTGTACGGGCTTTCCTGAATAAATTTCTGCCACCATGCACGTTTTACATTGTTTTTCAGTTCTACGCCCAGATTGCCGTAGTCCCATGTATTGGCAAGGCCGCCGTAAATCTCAGAACCCGGATATACAAATCCTCTTGATTTTGCGAGCGCCACGATTTTGTCCATCGTCTTTTCCATTTGTCTTGTCCTCCTGATTCATTTATCATTGTACCCGTCCCCGCCTCTTCTTTCGATATCTGGCAGATGGACGAATTTAACAATCATTCTGTTTTTATCTTTTAAAAATCACATAAGCCGTGCCTGTTTCCGGCAGACTGACGGTTGAATCGTCTTTTAACTCGGTATTCGAACTGCGGTAAAGCACTTTTCCGCCGACCATCAGCGTCGCACCGCCCTCGCTCCGGACTGCCATGCCGCTCTTTTCATTCTGAACCGTATCCGTTCCGGCTTCGCTTCCATCCGCTTTTACCAGCTCACCCTCGGAAAACCATCCATCGGCAATCGCCTCCGAAAGCGGCTTTGCCTCCAGCGCCGTCAGGGAGTTGCTGGTGTCCTCATTGTCATTCGTCTCTCCGAATGCTTTCAGATCTTCAAAGGAAGCATAATCAAAGATCGCAGTCACCGTGTCTTTTCCCGCCTTCACACTTTTCAATGCTGCCGGCAGTCTCTCGGCATTTTTCTGGTTCTGTGCCAGCGCCCCGGCGCCTTTTTCTTCATTAAAATGAATCACTGCCGTCTCTAAATACTGCTTTAATTCATTCTCATCGACCGAAATACCGCCGGTCTGCTCCACCAGAGCACTCGACAGCGCCCCGTCTTTTGCCACATATACGCAGCTCTCCGAAGGGGAAAAGGCGGTTTCCCGTGAGCCACAGCCGGACAGCATCACACCCACGGTACACGCTGCCAGAAGAAATCCTCTTTTTTTCATTGCTCTTCCTCCCAAGCGCAAAAATGCTCCTACAACCAAGTTTTTATAGTATACCTGCTTTTCTATGTATTTTCAAGACTTGGACCTGAAAAAACGCATACTCGCACTTCCGTTTCCAGAGATACCTGCCTTTCAACCGTAAATCCTGCTTTTTGTCAGCGTCCCCCATTCAGGGTCTTCCAGATATCCGGACGGTACCTCCGCAACACGCGCGCCGCCTGATAACAGAGTGTCACTGCAAGCAGCGGCATACACACATACATAAACATCGAAACCAGCTGGCTGCCCGGAAATAGCAGCGCCGCCGCCTTATTGAGGAAACGGACCACCACAAAGTGCGTCGCATAGATAAAAAAGGTGCAGGTCATAAACGGTCTGACTTCTCCCAGCCAGCGCTCGTTTACCATCATCCAGATACCGATGACTGCCAGAAGCTGGTAGAGAACGATTCCCGGCACAAAATAGTGGGTATAATAGCTCCTGCTGAGCACGATTCCCACTGCCAGCAGGCACACCCCCAGTGCCGCCCGCTTCCACGACCATACCGCCTCCGCCCATTTTCTCCCGTGCAGCGCCGCATAGGCGGCAAAGGAATAATAAATCAGGGCGTCCAGATTCAGCTCCGGCAGCGCCACCCCCTTGAAAAGTGCCACAAGCAGCACCAGCAGAAATGCCGCGCCGGTCCAGATATTTTTCAGAAACAGATACAGCACCGGTGCCAGCAGCACCAGCAGGATGATCTGGTACATGAACCAGAACACCGGATTGAAGGTGTACTTGGTGATCGCCTGCCATGCGCCCGACGGCGTAATCACCAGATCCGTCCGGTTAGCGATCGTCTGCAGTCCCGGAATCCGGCTCGCCGCCACGTACGCCACGTAGTAGATAGTATTCCAGAGCAGGTACGGAACCAGAAGCGAATGCAGACGTTTATTTAATTTTTCTCCCAGCCGCTTCATCGTGAAGTTCCGGTAGAACAGGTAGGCAGACAGCATGATAAAGCATGGGATGTCCACCCGCAGAATTTCCTGCATGACCGGGTACTGGAAATGCCACCACGGTGCGTCCTGCCCCAGTTCCGGGAAAAACAGATCCGCGTTGCCGGAATGCGTCCAGATGACCATGAGGCAGCAGATGAAATTGAACCAGGCGATTTTCTGGTGGAATTTGGCTTCTGGCATATAAACAGCTCCTCCCTGGATAGTTGTATGTTATGTAATCGTCTGCAATATCTCCAATGAGTGAAAACTTTTATCTACATACGCCCTCTTATTCCGCTCCACATTCGCCGCAAATTGTGCAAATGCATCTTCTTTCAGAAGAAATGTATACAACTTCTCGATCGGCGCGTAGATGACGTACTGCCAGGCGTAGCGTGCGGAGTCTCCGGCGCGCAGGGGTGGATCTTCGGTGTATTCGCCGTTGATGACCATGATTTTTAACTCGAAGATACGCTGTACAAGTTTGTTGGGGAGTGCGGGTTTTAGGAGGGCACGGAAGGACTGGTAGAGTAATCGCAGCATTTCTCTTGCCTCCAGACCTTCTCTTCCGAAGTATTCGGCGAATTCAGCAAAATAGGAGGCGTAGCAGGCGCACTCAACGTCCTGTTCAAGTCCCTCGAAATAGTTTTCGATCTCCGCGCCATAAAGATTGTAGGCATCCCGCGTCTCAGAAAGTGTGAAGGTTCCAAATGCGAAAGGCCGGCTTGCCGCACGCAGCAAACTTCCAGTGCGCTTCGCCCCGCGGGCAAATGCCGTGATTTTTCCGCGGTCTCCCGTCAGGAGAATCAGACGTTTATCAAATTCACCGACCGGGGCTGCATAAAGCACCATTCCGGTTGTCTGTATCAAATCTCGCATGCAGCCCTTCCTTCCCTCACTTAAATTTCTTTCGGGTTATATCCGTAATTCTTCATATACATATCGCTGTCTCTCCACTCCCGGCGCACTTTAACCCAGAGTTTCAGGTTGACCTTCGTGTCCATCAGATTTTCAATTTCCATCCGGGCAGCGGTTCCGATACGTTTTAACATCGATCCGCCTTTTCCGATGATGATGCCCTTGTGGGAATCGCGCTCGCACACGATCGTTGCATCCACGTCGATGATGCCGTTTGGGCGCTCTTTCATCTGGTCGATGACAACTGCAATGCCGTGCGGGATCTCGTCGTCCAGCATCCGAAGCGCTTTCTCGCGGATCAGCTCCGCTGCGATCTGGCGCATCGGCTGGTCGGTGACGGTATCCTCATCGTAAAACTGCGGACCTGCCGGGAGATATTTAAAAATACTGCTCTTGACATCCTCGATATTCATCTCTTTGAGAGCCGAAACCGGGATAATCTCCGCAAAATTCAAAATATCCTTATATGCCGCGATAAAGGTCAGAATCTCTTCCTTCGATTTGACCGTATCAATTTTATTAATAACCAGAATGACCGGCGTCTTGATCTTCGAAAGCTGCTCTGCAATGTGACGCTCGCCTGCCCCGATGAAGGTGGTCGGCTCTACCAGCCAGAGAATCACGTCAACCTCTTTTAACGTATTCTCTGCGACATTGACCATGTACTCGCCCAGCTTGTTTTTCGCCTTGTGGATACCCGGTGTGTCCAGAAAAATGATCTGTCCGCGCTCGTCTGTGTAAACCGTCTGGATACGGTTCCGGGTCGTCTGCGGCTTCTCAGATGTGATCGCGATCTTCTGTCCGATCAGGTGGTTCATCAGCGTAGATTTGCCGACATTCGGACGCCCGATCAGGGTCACAAAGCCAGATTTAAACTCTTTTGTATCTGTATTTGCCATCTTGTTTCCTTTCACTTGCATTTTGTTTAGTTAAACAGATTCTTCACCGTCTTAAACAGATCCTGATTTGCCTTGACTTTTTCTGCATTTCCAATCGCACAGATGCTCTGCTCACTGAGCACTGCCCTGATAATCGGCGCCAGCTCCCGGATATCCTCCGGGGTAACTGCCAGGATCTCGTCTCTCTCTTTCTGAACCATCGCATCCGTCACGCCGGTAAACCAGGCCGCGTCGGCGCGAATGCCTTTGTACGGCGGCAGAAGCGGCGCATCAAGGTCGCTGATGGTTCCAATCACGAATTTCGTCATATCACGCTCGTCTGCCTCAAACTGCTCCAGATACGGCACGATGCCCTCGTAAACCTCATTCGTCTCGCGCAGGTTCGGATCGCGGTAGGAAACGAAATAGCTGTCGCCAAACCGTCCGGCTCCATTCATGACGCCGTAAGCGCCGCCCTTGACACGGACATTGATCCACAGATAATCATATCCGAGAATGACTTTCAGCGTCCGCAGCGTGCCCTTGTATGCCAGCCCTTTCTCCACGAAATTGCCGCAGCGCGCCAGATAATTGACCTGGGAGGAGGTCATGAAGCCCTCGTTTAAGTTCTCTTTTTTCCACTCAAACGGATAAACGGTTCCGTCGCCCTGTGGAAGACGTTCTTTTAAAAGCGGAAGCGCTGCTTCAAGCCCTGCCTGATCGTCGGCTGCTGCCGTGTAGCTTATCAGCATATTTTCTTTCGTAAACAGACGTGCCGCCGTCTCTTTTAATTTCGCGATCACCTCGCCCTTTTTCTCCTCAAAGTGCTTTGCCGTCTCTTCAAGGAACTGGTAGAAGCCGATTCCGCCCGTGCAGTCGTCAAATGCCGATTCTGCCGAAAAATAGGAGCTGGCTCTCATCACTGCCGCTGAATGTGCCGCCTGATTTAAACGCATCTGGCTCTTCGATTTCGTCTCCGCCACAATCTCGCCGAGACGTTTCTCATCATCAAGGATTGAATCAAGCAGAATCTCCGCGATCGCTGAAAATCCGAAGTCCAGCTTCTCGCACAGCACCCGGGCACTCGCGGTAAAAATACCGGTAAACGCGCCCTGTTTCCGGCTGTCCGCATAGGAGCTGACGCTGAGCGTGATACCGCCGGTATTTAAGTTGATCTCATCCGACAAATCGCTGTATGTGTGTTTCGTCGTATCGACAAATCCAAGCACTGCTTTCAAAAGTCCCACATACGGCAGATCCCTGGACGGTACATGGTCGGTACGGAACATCACGCGCAGATAACCGATGCCTGAGGTAAAGAGCTCATGTGCCAGCACCTTGGTTCCGCCAATCTCGCGCTCGGTCAGGATAAATTTCTCCGCCTCTTTGCGGATATCTGAGCGTTTCAACAGCGGAATCTTCTCTAAATCTTCCTTCGGGGACGGGGTGTCCTGATACTCTTTCAGCTCTTTCGTGCCATCCACGATCGCCTGAATCTCCTCCGCGCCCAGGCTCTTCTTATATGCTTCCAGCTTTTCACGCAGCTTCTCATCCTCGATCGCCGTCAGTCCCCGCTTCGGGCTGACCGTGATCACCGCCTCAAACGGGTTATCTAAGAGATATTTGCGGATCAGTTCTTCAAAATATCCTTCCTTTGCTGCTTTTTTGAGGAATGCAAATGTCTCCTCATATTCCAGGTGCATCAGCGGATCGCCGCCGTACAGCCAGCTATCTAAGCACTGCAAGCCGTACATCAATCCTTTCGGCGCGTTGCCGAAATCCGCCTCACGGCTGCGGAATTCATAGTAGTTGATGCCCGCCATCAGGCTCTTCTGGTTGATGCCATCATCTGCCAGCTTCTTAAGCGTTCCCTTGACAGTCTTTAAAAATGCCTCTTTCTGGCTGCCATCCGCATTTTTCGCAATGACAGAAAAATATGGCTGTAAAATACCATTTTCATAGCTTCCCAGGATATCCTGGCCAATCCCGGCGCTGATGAGTTCTTTCTTTAAAACGGCGCCCGGCGCATCCAAAAGCACATACTCCAGGATCTGAAATGCCATGTAGAGAATCGGGTCGAGATCGTCGCCCACCACCGTATTAACCGACAGGTAGGTTGCGTGATCCTCCGGCTCATCCTCAGTGATCGGATAGAAGATCTCACGGTCCTTCGGCGCGTCAAACGGCTTCTGGTAGTGAATTTCAGAATCCACCGGCTGACGGTCATAGTGGCTTAAATACTCACGATCCAGCCAGTCCAGCTTCTCTGCCATATCCATATTTCCGTACAGATAGATAAAGCTGTTGGACGGATGGTAGAATTTGCGGTGGAAATTCAGGAAATCCTCATAGGTCAGCTCCGGGATAACCTCCGGGGCGCCGCCAGACTCATGCGTATAGCAGGTATCCGGGTAAAGCGTGTTCTGCGTGTAGCGATCAAGCACGCCCTCCGGGGAGGAAAATGCACCCTTCATCTCATTGTAAACGACACCGTTTACCGTGATCGGGCTGTCCGCCGACTCCATCTCGTAATGCCAGCCCTCCTGGCGGAAAATCTTCTCTTCTTTATAGATATTCGGATGCAGAACCGCGTCCATATAGACGTCCATCAGGTTCTGGAAATCCTTGTCGTTGCAGCTTGCAACCGGGTATACCGTCTTATCCGGGTAGGTCATCGCGTTTAAGAAGGTATTTAAGGAGCCCTTCACCAGCTCTACAAACGGATCCTTGACCGGAAATTTCGCCGAACCGCACAAAACACTGTGCTCCATGATATGCGGCACACCCGTGCTGTCAGATGGCGGGGTGCGGAATCCGATGCAGAATACCTTATTCTCATCGTCATTCGAGAGCAGGAACACTCTCGCTCCCGTCTTCTTATGTTCCAGAAGAATCCCCTCGGAATTCAGCTCTTTTACGTATTTTTCGTTCAGGATCTGATAGCTCTTCAAATCTTTTACTGTCATGCTGTCTTTCCTTTCTCTAAAACGATTCCACAGCGCATACAGACATCTGTTGAATCGTTACTGTTCACGCATACGTGACCAGTAACGTTGAATCGCACCTTTTTTTCTTCTTTTTTTACAGTCTTCCCATAAATTTGTCTTTTAGTACGGCAAATGCCTCCCGCAGCCACAGGTGCACCGCCAGCACCGGGTCGCACGCAGCTGCCACACCGACCGGCTCGATCTCCTGTCTGCGCGCGATCGCCTCCGCCCGGAACACATGGTAATTGCTCGTCAGAATCCCGATCCGGATGGTATCGCCGTCCGGGCGCTCACGGTAAAACTCCATCAGGTGTGCCCGCGCCGCCTGCGCCTTGTTGTATTCCTGCCGGTCGATCACCGTCCGGCTGAACTCGATGTTCTGCACCGTGTCGGAGGACTGGTCTTCAATCAGCAGCTTATCCTCCGGAATCCCGTTGTACTGTAAATATTCGTACATCGCCCGCGCCTCGCTGATCTCCTCGCCCGGACCTTTTCCGCCGGAAAGCACCAGAACCGTGTTCGGATATTCCTCCGAATACTCGATCGCCCGATCCAGACGCTGCTTTAGGGAATTGCTGATCTTGGTGCCGCGCACACGTGCTCCCAGCACGATCACATAGTCCGCCGGCTGTCCCGTCGCCGTAATGGCGCTCCAGCCGATCAAAACCTCCGTGATCACCAGAATCAGAAATCCCGCCGCACATACTGTCCCGACGGAAACGCCGATCCACACGGGGATTCTGCCCTCATGCTGGCTGCCAAACCACCATCCAGCCGCCAGAAGTCCCAAAAAGATCGCCAAGCAGGGCCAGATCAAGGCAAACGAAGTCGAAACACCTGAATAAATAACAATTATGATATAATATAACAGGCACAGGACCGCCGTTCCTCCTAAAAACCAAACCATCTGTCATCCTCCTGATGTCCATCCAGCCGCACCTTTACAAATCCAGCGCTTCGTCCTCACGCCGCAGGATATCCTGCGGCTTTGCCATACCGCCTAAGTCTACCCAGAGCTGCTGCTTCGGGTGCGGTGCGCTCTCCTGCGCGGTTCCATCCTCAGTAAAGATGCCTTTCACTTCCACACGCAGGTTACGTCCGTCCGGCTTCATGATCTCGATCGTCTCTCCCACGCTGAATTTATTCTTCTGCTCCAGATGAACCAGGCCATCCCCGCGCACAGCGCCGACCGTTCCCAGATAGGTGTACGGTTTTACATAAGTATTGCTTCCGTATACCTGCGACTCGGTACCCGGTTTATGGAAATAAAATCCAGTGATGTATTCCCGGTGGGTACATTTGCGGATCTCACTCTTATACCACTCCATCTTGGACTGGTATTTTTCCGGGCTTTCCAGATAATCGTCGATTGCGATTCGGTAGGTTCTCGCCACGGTTGCCACATAGAGTGCTGTCTTCATGCGTCCCTCGATCTTGAAGCTGTCGATTCCTGCTTCGACCATCTCCGGAATGTGCTCAATCATGCACAGGTCGCGGGAGTTGAAAATATAGCTGCCGCGCTCATTTTCATAGACCGGCATCCACTCGCCCGGTCTTGTCTCCTCCGCCACCGCATATTTCCAGCGGCACGGATGAGTACAGGCGCCCTGGTTCGCGTCGCGCCCCGTCAGAAAATTGCTGAGAAGACATCGTCCTGAATAGGAAATGCACATCGCTCCGTGGATGAAGCTCTCGATCTCCATATCCTCCGGAATATGTTCGCGGATCTCGCGAATCTCCTTCAAGGACAGCTCCCGCGCCGTTACCACGCGCTTCGCGCCCTGTTTATACCAGAAAAGGAACGTCCCGTAGTTTGTATTATTTGCCTGTGTGCTGATATGGATCTCCATCTCCGGGAGAATGCGTCTGGCAATCTCAAAAACACCCGGATCGGAAATAATCAGCGCATCCGGCTTGATTTCTTTCAGTTCTGTGAAATATTCTTCCACACCGGCTAAATCATCATTATGTGCAAAAATATTTGCTGTAATATATACTTTGACGCCGCGCTCATGGGCGAACGCAATGCCCTCTTTGATCTCTTCGTTCGTAAAATTCTTCGCCTTTGCCCGCAGACCAAACGCCTCGCCGCCCAGATAGACCGCATCGGCTCCGTAAAGGACCGCCGTCTTGAGGACGTCCAGGCTGCCCGCCGGGATTAAAAGTTCCAGTTTTCTCATGTTTTTCCTTTCTTTTATCGCTTTACACTTAACGCCACGCCATCCCCGATCGGAATGACAGACGTCTCAAATTCTTTCATGTGTGTCAGTTCATATAAATAATCGCGCATCCGCGTGTGGATCGTCCGGTTGCGGCGCTCGACCGCATAGCGGGATTCCACGATATCGCCGTCCTGTAAGACATTGTCCGACAGAAGAACGCCGCCGGACGGCAGCAGACGCAAAATCTGAGGCAGCCAGTGCATATACTGCCCCTTAGCCGCATCCATAAATATAAAATCATAAGGGCCGGAAAGCGTCCCCAGTATCTCTTCCGCATCGCCTTCCAGTAAAGTAATGCACGGCTCTTTTCCTGCCCTTTCAAAATTGCGCTTGGCAATCGGTATTCTTTTTTCGTACTTCTCAATCGTCGTGATCCGGCAGTTTTCCGGCATCACACGGCTCATCAGTAAAGCCGAATAGCCCACAGCCGTTCCTACCTCCAGAATCGACTGCGGGCGCTTGAGAGCAATCAGTGTTTTCAGAAATGCGGAGGTCTCCCTGCGGATGATCGGCACGCAGTCAGCCAGCGCTTCTTCCTCTATCGAGTCGAGCAGCGGTCCGTTGCCCGCGTCCAACGACTGGATATAGGCGGTAATTCTGTCATTTACTATCACTTTTATCCTCCTCCGGGCTGGCGGCAGAAGCTGCCGCCTCATCCATCTCCTTCAGCATCTCCAGAGAAGTCTGGGCGGTGCTGAACTGATAGGTTCCCGGATATATCTTGTATTCATAAATCTTTGCCTGCAGCACAAAGACCACGCGGCTCCTAATCAAACCGACGCGTTCCAGCGCTTCGCCTGCCTCGGAGGTGCTTTCGCTTTCCTCGATGGTAACCGTTCTCATTCTTCCCGGCTCTGCCTCAACTGCGGTCGGTTTAAATATCTCATGCCCCAGCCAGTAGCCCTTCGTTGCGCCCTCATAGAGCAGAAACAGTGTCAGTACCAGAAAAACGATCCGGAACACACTGTCCAGAATTGATACTGCGATATGGGGTTCCCCAGATGTCCGGCTCATATGCCACCTCCGTGCTGCTTTTGCAGTCTTCTACACTTCCATGATGATCGGAAGAATCATCGGATTTCTCTTCATCTTCTTCCATAGGAAATCACTCAGGCTGTCGCGGATAATGTTCTTGATCTTGCCCCAGTCGCTCACGTGCTTCTCAAGACAGCCTTGTACGGCTTCATCCACGATTCTCTGTGCCTCTTCCATCAGATCCTCGGACTCACGCACATAGACGAAACCTCGGGACACGATATCCGGTCCCGCTAAAAGCTGGTTGCTGTATTTCTCCAGCGTCAGTACCACGATAATGATACCGTTCTGTGCCAGGTTCTGGCGGTCGCGCAGAACGATATTTCCGACATCACCGATGCCCAGGCCATCGACCAGGATGCCGCCCGCCTGTACATGGTCGGCAACACGGTAGCCCTCGTCCCCGATCTCGATCACATCACCTGAGCGCATCAGGATGACATTTTCCTTCGGAATGCCCATTGAGATTGCCAGGTTGCGCTGCGCCATCAGGTGGCGGTACTCACCGTGTACCGGAATCGAGAATTTCGGACGAATTAAGGAGTACATCAGCTTGATCTCCTCCTGGCAGGCATGTCCGGATACGTGGGTATCCTGGTTGATAACCTCTGCGCCCTTCATCGACAGCTCATTGATAACTCTTGCAACGGCTTTCTCATTGCCCGGAATCGGGGTGGAACTTAAAATAACCACGTCGCCCGGCATAATCGAAACCTTCTTGTGCAGGTCTGCCGCCATACGGGACAGTGCCGCCAGAGACTCGCCCTGGCTGCCGGTCGTGATAAGGACGGTATCCTCTTTCTTATAATTTTTCAGATGTTCAATGTCGATCAGTGTATTTTCCGGAATATTAATGTATCCAAGTTCGCTCGCCGTGCCGATGACATTGACCATGCTTCGGCCCTCGACCACTACCTTACGTCCATAGTGGTATGCCGTATTGATGATCTGCTGGACACGGTCTACGTTGGAAGCAAACGTCGCAACGATGATCCGGTTGTTCTTGTGCTCTGCAAAAATCGAATCAAAGGTCTTGCCGACGGTGCGCTCCGACATCGTAAATCCCGGACGGATCGCGTTGGTACTGTCGCACATCAGCGCCAGCACGCCTTTCTTTCCAAGCTCGGCAAAACGCTGCAGATCCGCCGGTTCGCCGAATACCGGTGTGTAATCGATCTTGAAGTCGCCGGTGTGGACGATAATGCCAGCCGGGGAGAAGATCGCAAGCGCCGATGCATCTGCGATACTGTGGTTCGTCTTGATGAACTCAATCCGAAAACATCCGAGATTGATGGACTGTCCGTGCTTTACGACCTTGCGGCGGACGGTCTTCATCATATTATGCTCTTTTAATTTATTCTCAATCAGTCCGATCGTCAGTTTGGTGCCGTATACCGGTGCCGGAACATCGCGGAGTACATACGGCAGCGCGCCGATATGGTCCTCATGTCCGTGCGTGATCACAAAGCCCTTGACTTTGTCAATGTTGTTCTTTAAATAGGATACATCCGGGATAACCAGATCGATTCCCAGCATATCGTCGCTCGGAAATGCCATACCGCAGTCTACTACAATAATGCTGTCTTCATATTCGAAGGCAGTCATATTCATACCGATCTGTTCCAGACCACCGAGCGGTATGATCTTTACCTTATTATGATTTGTTTCCTTTTTCAATCAATGCACCTCCAAAAATTCGATTTTTAGATTTTTATTCGATATCAACGCCCAGATCGCTCATCAGCTCCGCAAACACCTTGGACATATACTCCAGTTCTCCATCATCGTCCACAAATTCGTAAGCTGCTTCTGCATCCTCCGGCTTTGATGTATCTCTCAACAGATAGCACTCTCCATCGCCGTCCTTCGTATCACTTGCCAGCAGATAGGACTCGCCATTTAACTTTGTCTCTTCCAGGACATACAGCTTCACTTCCTCGCCGTTCTCATCCCTCAGCGTGATGCTGTTTTCCATATTATTCAGTTCATCTAACATTGAATCCAGGTTTCCCATTCTATGATTCTCCTTCTATTCTTTATTTTCAATCATTGATTTTTATCACTGATAATTTATTCTTCCGCTTTTCCTTGTGCCTGTAAATCCAAATATCCCTGCAAAATCAATACTGCCGCAATCTTATCAATCACGCTCTTCCGGTTTTCCCGGCGCACTCCACTCTCGATCAGGATCTGCTCCGCCGCATTCGTCGTCAGGCGCTCGTCCCACATAACGACCGGAAGGTTCGTCCGCCGTTCCAGCATCTCTTTAAATGCCAGCGTCTTTTCAACGCGCTCTCCCAGCGTATTATTCATATTTTTAGGATACCCCAAAACAATCGTCCCAACCTCGTATTCCCGGATCAGCTCTTCAATCCGGGCGCAGGTCTGGCGAAGTTTGTTCTCATCCTTCCGTGTGATCGTCTCAATCCCCTGTGCTGTAATGCTTAACGGATCGCTGATTGCCACTCCCGTGGTCTTCGATCCAAAATCAAGCCCCATAATTCTCATATTCTATTTTCTCCATAACAAAACAAGCTGGCAGCCCGTCAGATATTGGACTGTTGTCGCCAGCTGTTTACTCTTCCGCTTTTTAATTGCCGTGCTGCATCCACTCTTTACTGAAGCTTCGTCTCAATATATACCTTCACAAGCTCTTCCAGAATTTCGTCACGCTCTACCTTCATAATCAGGCTTCTGGCACTCTTGTGGCTGGTAATATAGGTCGGATCTCCAGACATAATATATCCTACAATCTGATTGATCGGGTTGTAACCCTTCTCCGTCAGCGCTGTATATACCTGTTCCAGAACCTGGCTTGCCTCCAGCTTCTTCTCTTCCTGTACTGCTCTAAAAAACTGTGTATTGCTGATATCACCCATTTTGTCTTCACGTCCTTTTAAATACCCGCCGCGCTCTGTCACTCTGCGGATCCATGCGTGCAGGTAAACTACTCTTTTTTATTTTACTCTACTTTACCCCATTCGGCAAGTTATTTTTTATCATTATAATCATCCAGGAAATTGTACGTCCAATCGTCCTTGTGGTAACCGATCACAGTCTTTAAGTTGATATTGTGGACACTCTTAAAGATATTTTTCTCGATCACGTCGCTCTCCTTGCGGAAATGGGCGATCAATTCCTTCATCTCATCGCGCTTGGAACCACGTCCGCCTCCGCAGCTCACGCAATTTTCAGTAAAACGGCACGCGCACTGTATAAACTGCAGTCCGTTGTAATCACGCCACGCCTTGACCGCATCTTCCTTGATAAGGTACATCGGGCGGATCAGCTCCATGCCCTCGAAATTCTGGCTGTGCAGCTTCGGCATCATCGTCTCAATCTTGCCGCTGTACAGCATTCCCATGAGGATCGTCTCGATCACATCATCAAAATGATGCCCCAGCGCAATTTTATTGCAGCCCAGCGCTTTCGCCTGTGCATAGAGGTGACCGCGTCGCATTCTGGCACAGAGGTAGCACGGATTCTGTTCGATCGTCGCCACCGTGTCAAAAATATCGCTCTCAAATACCGTCAGCGGAATGCCGAGAAGTTTCGCATTGTCCTGGATGATCTTCCAGTTATCCGCATTGTAGCCCGGATTCATCACTAGAAAAACGGTTTCAAACTGGAATTTTCCATGTTTTTTCAATTCCTGTAAAAGTTTCGCCATCAGCATGGAATCCTTGCCACCGGAGATACAGACTGCGATCTTGTCGCCCTCCTGAATCAGGTCGTAGGTGTTGAGCGCCCGCGTAAACGCCCGCCAGATCGGCTTGCGGAATTTTTTTATAATACTCTGCTCAATTCTCGCCCGTTTTTCCTCTCGATCCGCCTCGGATTCTCCGCCTACGAAGCGGGACAGGGAGAGGCGCAGCCACGCACGGTAACCACCCTCCACATTGACCGCGTCAAATCCGTCTCCGGTCAGACGACGCACCCACTCCTGACTCTTCTCACCGGTATGGCACATCACGTACACTGGATGCATTTTGTCTAACCTGGCTGTTTCTTCCTCATATTGCTCTTCCAGCCGGGACGCCGGGAGGCTTACCGCCCCCGGAAAAGTTCCGCGCATATACTGGTCCTGCGGGCGGATGTCCACGATCGTCTTCTCCGCATCCTTTAACGCTTCCAGCTCCTCAATCGTAATCGTTTTCATTGTATATTCTCCTGTATCCGTTATCTGCAAAATCCTCTTTAAGAAAAAGAATGTAAAAAATGTACCTACCTGTGTACAGTAACCACAATTCTCATGAAATGAAACAAAAGCACAGGATCCGCGCTGACAGTGCTCTGCCAAACAAACGGGTCCTGTGTTTTTCTGCTGTTTTGTTACCGTTCACGCGCACGTAACCAGTCACTCATTTTCTGTCAATTATAACACTCTCCCTGCATTCTGGGAAGTCCTATTTCTATAATTAGTCTCTTATAATTAGTCTCTTAGTCCTCTGTAAAGAGTGGTGTGGAATAATAGCGGTCACCGCTGTCCGGAAGAATCGCTACGATGGTTTTCCCCTTATTTTCCGGGCGTTTTGCCAGCTCAATCGCACCATGCAGGGCTGCGCCGGAGGAAATACCGACTAAGATGCCCTCTTTGTGTGCCAGAAGTTTTGCTGCCGCAAATGCATCCTCATTCTCCGCCTCGAAAATCTCATCATAAATCTTAGTGTTCAATACATCCGGCACAAATCCGGCGCCGATACCCTGAATCTTGTGTGCGCCGCCCTTGCCTGTCTTTAATACCGGGGATGAAGCTGGCTCCAGCGCTACGACTTTCACATTCGGGTTCTGGGATTTTAAGTATTCGCCGGTACCTGTCAGAGTTCCGCCGGTACCAACACCTGCGATCAGGATATCAACCTTTCCGTCGGTATCATTCCAGATCTCCGGACCAGTGGTTGCTCTGTGAACCGCCGGATTGACCGGATTGACAAACTGACCGGCTAAGAAGCTGCCCGGTGTCTCTTTTGCCAGCTCTTCTGCCTTCTCGATCGCGCCCTTCATGCCCTTTGCACCCTCAGTCAGGACAATCTCTGCACCGTACGCTTTCAGAATGTTGCGGCGCTCCACGCTCATCGTCTCCGGCATCGTCAGGATGATGCGATATCCCTTCGCTGCTGCGATGGACGCCAGACCGATACCGGTATTGCCGGAAGTCGGCTCGATGATGACAGAACCCTCTTTCAGGACACCTCTCTTCTCTGCATCCTCAATCATGCCTTTTGCAATACGATCCTTCACGCTTCCAGCCGGGTTTAAATACTCCAATTTTACCAGAACCGTTGCTTCCAGTCCCAGCGCTTTCTCAACATTCACAACCTCAACTAACGGTGTGTTTCCTACCAGCCCCAGTGTTCCCTTATAAATGTTTGCCATGATGATTTCCTCCTAATATCTGTGATGATTTTTATATTTTTTAATTTTTATAGATTTCTATAGATTCTTCTTTTTTCCAGAACTCATTTCCAATTTGAAAAACTCGCTCCAAAAGAAGTTTAAAATGCGAAAAGAGCCCATCCTCTATACACATTTCCCACCCGTCCAATCCAGCTTTTCTGCCGCCTGTCCTGCTTGTTTTTCTGTGTACGCGGATGCGCTCTTTCTATATCCTTAACCCTTATGAATAAAAAGATTCACGAAACCCGTTTTCCCCGGAAACCCCGCTTACCGAAGTCCAGCTTTCTGGTTTTCGCGTACACAAATGCGACAACAACATCGATCCATACAAATACAAACATTGCTGCAACACATCATATTCATCCCAAAACCATTGACTGCTTTCATGATCTTCACTCCTTTTCTTTTTCCTATCAGCTTAGTAGGTATATTATCACTTTATGCAATATCTGTCAACCCTTTTTTGATTATTTGTTACTGTTCACGCATACGTGCCCAGTAACGGAATTTGCCGTGGATTCGCATTTAAATACGGCAAATTCCTGCTTCCACTACGTTTTCTTACGGCACTTTCGGTTCCAAAAGTGCCTACCCGTGAACAGTAACGATTATTTGCACACTTTGTTACGTTTCTTCATGTCTTTCTTGACAAACGCAGACCGCACCTTTACAATAAAATACCGAACTGATGGGTAAAAAACGTTCAGAAACAGAGCCTGCTACTATTTAGTATAGCACAGTTGTGACTGTGAAGCTACTGACAGAATATATTACAAGGGAGTATCATATGTTAAATTCATTTTCACGAACGGAACTTCTCCTCGGCAGGGATGCCATGGAGCGTTTATCAAAAGCACGCGTTGCCATCTTCGGCATCGGCGGAGTCGGCGGCTATGCGGTGGAGGCCCTCGCGCGCAGCGGTGTCGGCACGCTTGATCTCATCGACGATGACAAGGTCTGCTTAACCAACATCAACCGCCAGATCATCGCAACCACCTCCACCATCGGAAAGTACAAGGTTGATGTCGCTGAGGAACGCATCAAATCCATCAATCCACATGCAGTTGTCCACACCTACAAGACATTCTATATGCCGGATACCGCGAAGGAATTTGATTTTTCCCAGTATGACTACGTGATCGACGCAATCGACACCGTGACGGGAAAGCTGCTTCTGGTGGAACAGGCGGAAGAAACCCACACGCCGATCATCAGCTCGATGGGCGCCGGAAACAAACTGGATCCGACCGCTTTTGAGGTGACCGATATTAATAAAACCTCTGTTTGTCCTCTCGCGAAGGTCATGCGGCGGGAGCTGAAAAAACGCGGGATCAAGAAGCTGAAAGTGGTTTATTCGAAAGAAAAACCACTGACGCCGGTGGATGATATGGCTATCTCCTGCGGTTCCCACTGTGTCTGCCCGCCGGGAACCGCACGCAGCTGTACCGCCAGACGGCAGATTCCGGGGAGTATCTCTTTTGTACCGTCAGTAGTGGGACTGATTATTGCTGGGGAAGTTATTAAGGATCTCGTTGGGGTTCATTGATTGCTTACTGATTAATTTGTTAAGCCGATATATTCTATTTATGTCATTTTTTTTAATTTTATATGTATGTAAAAAACCAATGAATCCCATCTTGGGGGTATCATTGGTTTTTTCGTTTTCTGTCTTTTATTCTTTTTCCAGTAAAAGCACCTCTTCATTCAGTGCCTTCGTGAAGATTCCCTTCACCGTCTTATTTTTCAATCCTTCTTCGTATGGCACGGCACCTTTGACATACTGGCGGGTGTGTCCCATCATGTATTTGGTTCCGTCAATCTCGATTGGTTCTTCGAGAAGGATTTCTTCTTCGGTTCCGAGAAAGCGCCCGCGGTATTCTAAGGACTGCTGTTTTTCCAGTGCCAGCAGGATATCGCTGCGGACGGATTTGATTCCTTCTGGTACCTGATCCGGCATATCGGCGGCACGGGTGCCTGCGCGGCGGGAGTATTTGAATATATGCATTTCATAGAAATGGATCGCTTTTAAGAAGCGTTCTGTTTCGGCAAATTCTTCTTCGGTCTCGCCCGGGAATCCTACGATGACATCGGTCGTGATCGCCGGATTGTCAAATTCTTCCCGCAGAATTTCACAGCACGCCTGATATTCAGCAGCGTTGTAGCGGCGGTTCATGCGCTTTAAAGTCGCGTCACAGCCACTCTGGAGTGACAGATGGAAGTGCGGGCAGATGGTCCGCAGCCTCGCCAGCTCTTTGGCAAATTCGCGGGTTACGATACGTGGTTCAAGAGAACCGAGGCGCAGGCGCTCAATGCCCGGAATCTGGTCGAGACGTTTGATTAAAGTCAGCAGATTTTCTTGCTGCTCATCCTTGAAATCGACACCATAGGAGCTTAAATGGATACCTGTCAAGACAATTTCCTTGTATCCGGCTTCCGCAATCCCGCGCACCTCGTGCTCGATGTCCTCCGGGCGGCGGCTGCGGACGCGTCCTCTCGTATATGGTATAATACAATAGCTGCAAAACTGGTTGCAGCCGTCCTGTACCTTGATAAAGGCACGCGTATGGTCAGCAATCCGGCGGATATGGAGTTCTTCGTATTCCTGTGAATGTCCGATATCCAGAATCTCACCGCTGTTTTCGTGATCTGCAAAATAATCATCCAGGATCTGTACCAGATCTTTTTTCTGGTTATTGCCGACGATCAGATCGACCGCCTCATCTTTTTTCAGCTCCGCGCCTGCTGCCTGCACATAACAGCCGACCGCCACAACAGCCGCCGACGGGTTCATTTTCTTTGCCCGGTGCAGCATCTGGCGCGATTTCCGGTCGGCAACATTCGTCACGGAACACGTGTTGATAATATAAACATCCGCTCCTTCCCGGAACGGCACAATCTCATATCCTGCATCCTCTAAGAGCTGCTGCATGGCTTCCGTCTCATATGAGTTCACCTTGCAGCCCAGATTGTGGAATGCCGCTTTTCTCATTTTTATCTCCTTTAAATTGAATCCTCTCTTGACTTTTGTCAGATTACTTTGTAGTATAAAAGTATTATTGTAGATAGAGGAGGTTTTTTTCATGAAAACAGTTCGTATTTCTTTAAACTCGATCGATAAAGTTAAATCCTTCGTCAACGACTTAGCGAAGTTCGACGTAGATTTTGACCTTGTTTCCGGACGTTATGTGATTGACGCTAAATCCATCATGGGTATCTTCAGTCTGGATCTGTCTAAACCGATCGATTTAAACATCCATTCTGAGAACCAGATCGATGAGATCTTAACGACACTGGCTCCGTACATTGTATAGCAACCATTAGAACGATCGAGATGGTTCTGTTTGAAACGAAAAAAACCGCTGTTAAGCAACTCGCTTTGCAGCGGTTCTTTTTTTTCATAGAGAACTGCGTCCTATGAAAAAACACTCCGCGAGGATGCGCACTCGCGCGAAGCAAAAAACTGTCGCAAGCGACCGCGCGAGACGCCCGAATGTGCCAAGGCACATTCTTTTTTATATATGACTAGCACCGGATAACCTCAACCGTATCGATCGCCTCTTTTACCAGCGCATCTATCTTCTCTTCCAGATTGCGCTCGGATTTTTCAATCAGGTGCAGAACCGGCTTGGTAACCGGGTGTTTGGCTACGAAGATGGTGCAGCAATCTTCATACGGCTCGATCGATGTCTCGTAGGTACCAATTTTCAGAGAAATATCGACGATATCCTGTTTGTCGAAACCGATCAGCGGGCGGAAGACCGGAAGTGTGCAGACTGCATTGGTAACCGCCAGGGAATGAACCGTCTGGGATGCTACCTGACCAATGCTCTCGCCGGTGATGAGTCCGAGACAGTCGTCTTTCTTCGCCAGCTCTTCCGCGATCTTCATCATGTAGCGGCGCATGATAATCGTCAGCTCCTCATGCGGGCACTGCTCGTAGATGTAGAGCTGGATATCTGTGAAATTGACTACGTTTAATTTGATCGGACCTGCGTATTTTGCTACCTGCTTTGCCAGATCGACTACTTTCTGTTTTGCACGGTCGCTGGTGTATGGCGGCGCATGGAAATAGGTTGCCTCGATGGTAACGCCGCGTTTTGCGATCATGTATCCTGCCACCGGGCTGTCGATACCGCCGGATAAAAGCAGCATCGCGCGTCCATTGGTTCCGACCGGCATACCGCCCGGTCCCGGAATCACCAGAGAGTATACGTTGATACGTTTTGCACGCAGTTCCACATTTAAAAGAACATCCGGATTGTGTACATCTACCTTTGTCTCCGGGAATGCGTCCAGGATGACCTCACCGAGATCGCGGTTGACTTCCTCGGAGGTATGCGGATACTGTTTGTTGGCACGGCGGGTGTTTACCTTGAACGTAAAGTGTTTATCTGGGTATGCTTTGTCCACATACTCAACAATCTTCGCTTTCAGGTCGTCGTAGCCGTTGTCCTCTAACTGGACCATCGGACAGATCGCCGCAATACCGAATACCTTTTTCAGTGCGTCGATGACCTCATCGTAATCAAATTCTTCCGCTGCGGTCGCATAGATACGCCCTGCCTCCTTGGTTACGGTAAATTTTCCATCAAGACGTTTTAACGAGTGATGGATGTGGGACACCAGCGCGTCCTCGAATACATAGCGGTTTTTACCTTTCAGGCCAATCTCCGCATATTTAATCAAAAATGTATGAAACATGGAATTCCCTTTCTACAACAGGCTGTCATTCTTCTGCTTTCCCGCAAAAAAACTGAGCAGCCATTCTTTAAACAGCCATTTTATTTCATCTGGTAACGGCGCAGTACCGGAAGCAGTTCTCCCAGAACGCCGATCGCATAGTTTACTTCTTCCTCGGTATTCAGATCACCCAGACTGAACCGGATCGTCGAATCGAGAAGTTCTTTTTTCACGCCGATTCCCTTTAAAGTACCGCTGATGCCCGGATGATTGGACGAGCAGGCGGAACCGGACGATACATAAACCCCTTTGTCCTCCAGCGCATGGAGAAGTACCTCGCTGCGGACGCCCTCAAAGCTGGCGCTGACGATCTGCGGCGCGTTGGTGCGGTTCTCACTGCCGTTGATGGTGACGCCGCCGAGCGGTTTCAATCCCGCAATCAGGTGCTCCCGGAGTGTATACAGCTTTTCGATGCGTGCATCAAAATCTTTGTACGCCTCGCGTGCTGCCACGCCGAGTCCGACACACCCCGGCACATTTTCCGTACCGGAACGCATGCCCTTCTGCTGGCCGCCGCCAAACAGAATCGGGCGGATCTTGACACCGTCGCGGATATAGAGGAATCCGACGCCCTTCGGCGCATGGATCTTGTGTCCGCTGACGGAAAGCAGGTCAATTCCCTGTTTTTTCGGACGGATCTTATATTTTCCATATGCCTGGATCGCATCGACATGGAACAATGTCTTCGGATTTTTCTTCTTGATGCACTGGCTGATCGCCTCGATCGGCTCTACTGCTCCGACCTCGTTATTGACGTACATCACAGACACCAGGATCGTGTCCTCGCGGATAGCTTTTTCCAGATCCTCCAGAGAAATATGTCCCAGATGATCGACCGGAAGATAGGTCACCTCAAAGCCCATCTCCTCCAGAAATGACATCGTATTGTAGATCGACGGATGTTCCACACCGGTCGTGATAAGGTGTTTTCCGGCTCTGCGGTTTGCCAGCGCCGTGCCGATCAGCGCCGTATTGTTCGACTCTGTTCCGCCGGAAGTAAAGAGAATCTCCTTCTCCTGCACTTTCAGTGTATCCGCGATCGCCTTCTTTGCCTCGCGAATCAAATTTTCTGCTTCCACACCTTTTCTGTGCTTCGCCGCCGCGTTTCCGTAGTTGACGCACATTGCATCAACGACTGCATCCTTTACGCAGTCCAGCACCTTGGTGGTCGCTGAATTATCAAAATAGGCTTCCATTTTTATCTCTATCCCCTTTGTAATTTTCCAATTACACTTCCAACTGCAGCATCAGTGCCGACAGCATACACAAGCCTGCCGTCTCCGTCCGCAAAATTCTCTTTCCAAGCGTTACGATCTCCGCCCCGTTTTCCCTGGCAAGCTCGACTTCTTCGTCCTCAAAACCGCCCTCCGGACCGATGAAAACGGCGATATCCGTACCCGGCTTGACCGACGCCAGCAGTTCCCTCGTTTTCCGGATGCCGTCCGCCGACTCATATGGCAGAAGAACCATATCGTACCCGGCTACCTCTTTGACCGCCTCTTTGTAGGTCATAAGCGGCGCCACCTCCGGGATAAGGCTGCGCTTGGACTGCTTCGCGGCGCTCTCAGAAACCGCATTCCAGCGTTTTCTCTTCGCGTCCGCTTTTTTCGCATCCAGCTTGACAACCGAGCGCTTCATGCTGACCGGAACCACCCGGTATGCCCCCAGCTCCACCGCCTTCTGGATGATCAGTTCCATCTTATCGCCCTTCGGAAGCCCCTGGAACAGGTGAATCCGCGCCGGAAGCTCTTTGTTTTCCCATTCTTCCAGAATCTTTGCCGAAACATACTCTGGTTCCAGTTCTTCCACGCGGCAGAAATAGTCGCCGCCCTCACGGCTGCTGATCAGGATCTCCTCGCCCGGCTTCATCCGCAGAACATTGCGGATATGGTTGACATCCGCGCCCTCAATCCAGATTTCTTCCGCCCCGATCTGGTGCGGTTCCACAAAAAAATGGTACATGATTATTTCTTCCTCGCTGTGACAGAAACCCACTCGCCCTGATGGGTAATCTCTACAATCTCAAAGGCATCGTTCGCCTCAAATGCCGCCTTGACTGCCTCTTCCTTCATATCAATGATACCCGATGTGATGAAGATACCATTTTTCTTAATATGAACCGGGATCTCTTTCTGCAGCATGATGATAACGTCTGCCAGGATGTTGGCAACCGCAATGTCGTAATACTCGTATTTTACCTCGTCCTGCACTGCCTTATCGTCGATGATGTTGCCCTGTACGACCTTAAACTGCTCCGGTGCGATTCCGTTTGCTTCCAGATTCTCGCCAACGGCTGTGATCGCATTTTCATCCAGATCCGTTCCAAATACGTGTTTTGCGCCCAGTTTTAACGCCGTGATGCCTAAGATACCGCTTCCGGTTCCGACATCAAGCACCTCTGAATCCGGTGTCACGTATTTCTCGAGCTGGCGGATGCAAAGCTGCGTTGTCTCATGCATGCCCGTACCAAACGCCGTACCCGGATCGATCTGAATCAGCAGCTTGTCCTTGTGCTCCTCCGGTACTGTCTCCCAGGTCGGCTTGATGAGGATGTGATCGACCGTAAACGGTTTGAAATACTGTTTCCAGTTGTTGATCCAGTCCTTATCCTCCGTCTCGGATTCTGCAAACGTGCAGGCGCCCAGATCGGTAAACGGCTTCAATTCTTCCAGCGCCTCTTTGACTTTCGCCATCATCGCCGGGATATCATCATCCTCATCGAGATAAAAACTTACCTTCGCCACGCCCTCATCCGGCGGAAGCTCCGGCAGAATGTCGATGAACATTCCCTTCGTCTCTTTCTCGGTCAGCGGGATATTGTCCTCAATCTCAATGCCCTCGATGCCGAGTTCATCCAATGTGTAGCTGATGAGATCCACCGCCTCTGTGGTGGTCGTCAGCGTAAATTTCTTCCATTTCATGTTCGTTACCTCTCTTTATTGAAACGACTTATCATCCAAACATTCACATTTCATCACGCAGCTATTTTTGCATCATTTTCACTGTAAATGTGTCAAACGTTACTGTTCACAGGTAGGCACTTTTGGAACCGAAAGTGCCGTAAGAAAACGTGGTGGCAGCAGGAATTTGCCGTATTTAAATGCGAAGCCACGGCAAATTCCGTTACTGGGCACGTATGCGTGAACAGTAACTGTCAAACGAATGAATCCGCCTAATCGTTCTAATTTTCTTTTCTAATTTCCCAATAAAATCTTCACAAACAGGATCGCCAGCACCACCAGAATCAGCGGGCGCACGATCTTCTGTCCATTTCCCAATACCAGGCCGGAACCGATATAATTTCCTAAAATACTGCAGATCGCCGCAGCCAGTCCCAGCGTGTAAATGATCTTGCCGTGAATCACAAATGTGACAAACGCCGCCACATTAGACGAAAGATTGATCGCCTTTGTCGTACCCGCCGCCTCTTTCATCGTATAGCGCGCCGCTCCTGTGAGCACCAGCAGCAGGAAAGTTCCAGTTCCCGGTCCGTAAAAACCATCATAAATACCGATGATCAGCGCGGATGCCAGCGCAATCAGGAATGATTTCCGCTCCGGCAGGGTGCCCGCCAGCGAATCATCGCCCATTTTCTTATTCCGCATAACATAAAATGCAACAATCGGAAGAATCACGATCATCATATACTGTAAAATCTTATCGCTGACTAACAGAGTCAGGTTCGAACCGATCGAAGAACCGATCAGCGCCGCCACGATAAACCAGACCACCTTCTTAAACTGTATGTAACCGTTTTTGGCAAACCGCCCGGTCGCGATTGCCGTTCCCATCATGGAACTCATTTTGTTGGTTCCGAGCGCCATATGGGTCGGAACCCCGGCGATCAGGTACGCCGGAAGTGAAATCAATCCGCCTCCCCCTGCGATCGCATCCACAAAGCCTGCCAGAAATACCATCGGGCAGACGATTATAAACTGCAGTATCGTGCAATCCATGCTACATCCTCCAAAATTTTCATGCGCGCCCAAATTCCTCTTGCCGTCGCAAAACAGAAATCAAAAAGCACTCCGGGCATACATTTCTATTCTTATTGCAAAAACTCCGCCAGTGCATAGGTACTGACATCCAAGCCATATTCAGTCAGGCGGATATGGCTATCTGTCTGGACCGATGCTTCCAACAATCCTTCTTTCAAAAGCCGCTCGATCACCTCGCCGTACACCGCTTCCATCGCCACGCCAAACCGGCGTTCAAACTCTGCTGTCCGGACGCCGCCGGTCAGCCGCAGCCCCAGAAACATAAATTCTTCCATCCGCTCCTGACGGCTCAGTTCGTGTATTTCCTCATACTGCGCGCCCGCTGCCAGCTCTTCTTTCGTAAACACCAGATAACGGTTCAAATCCGCCGTCACCTGAAAGCGTTTCCCGCCCACCAGCGAGGATGCCCCCAGACCAAGCCCCAGATACTCCACACCGGTCCAGTAACCGATGTTGTGGCGGCAGGCATAGCCCGGTCTGGCATAATTGGAAATCTCATACCGCTCATAGCCCAGCTTCGCCAGCGTTGTTTTCGTGTGGTGGTACATATTCCGGTCTGTCTCCTCATCCGGCAGACATTTGCAGCCTTCATACTTCGTCTGTAAACGCTTTGGCATAGAGGCGTAATCGCCGTATTTCTCCAGATCCGCGCACATCTCCCCGTACTCTTCATATAACGGCGTGCCTTCTTCCACAATCAGGCTGTATGCGGAAATATGTTCCGGTTCAAGGTCGCAGACGAACCGCAGAGTCTCCTGCCAGCTCTCCTCCGACTGTCCCGGAAGCGCCGACATCAGATCGACATTGATATTGTCAAATCCAGCGTCCCGCGCAGCACGAAAACTCTGTAAAAACTGCTCCCGCGTATGAATCCGCCCTAAAAGCCGCAATTCCTCCTCCGAAGCCGACTGCAGCCCCAGACTCAGGCGGTTGACCCCTGCATTCCGGTAACCGGCTGCCGAATCCGGCGTCAATGTCCCCGGATTCGCCTCCATCGTGATCTCCGCATCCGGCTCTACCCGAAAGACCTGCCGGACGGCTGCCAGAATCCGCTCAATCGCCGATGGTGGAAGCAGGGACGGCGTTCCGCCGCCGATAAAGATCGTCTCCACCGTCCGCCCTGTCAGGTTTAGCCGCAGCGCCGCATTTTCAGGACACTGCCCTGCATCCTCTTCCGGAATGCTTTCAATCTCCCGGATCAGCTGATCCACATATTTTTCCCGCACGCACGCATCGGACGCAAACGAAAGAAAATCACAGTAACGGCATTTGCGGACGCAGAACGGGATGTGTATATATAATTCCATTATTCCTCGTCCAGCTTCAGGACGCTCATAAATGCCTTCTGCGGAATCTCTACGTTTCCGATCTGACGCATACGTTTCTTTCCTTCCTTCTGCTTCTCCAGAAGTTTTCTCTTTCGGGAAATATCGCCGCCGTAGCATTTTGCCAGAACGTCCTTCCGCATTGCCTTGACCGTCTCGCGGGCAATGATCTTTCCACCGACCGCCGCCTGGATTGGAATTTCAAATAAATGACGCGGAATCTCATCCTTGAGCTTCTCGCACATTTTTCTGCCGCGCTCATATGCCGAACCTTCGAATACGATGAAAGAGAGCGCGTCCACTTCCTCGCGGTTGACGAGAATATCCAGTTTTACCAGCTTGGATTCCTCGTAGCCCTTTAACTCATAATCAAACGACGCGTAACCGCGGGAGCGCGATTTCAATGCATCGAAGAAATCATAAATAATCTCATTTAACGGAAGTTCATATTTCAGCAGCGCACGGCTCGCCTCAATATACTCCATTCCCAGGTAAACGCCGCGGCGCTCCTGGCACAGCGTCATGATCGCACCGACAAACTCGGTCGTAACCATGATCTCCGCCGACACGATCGGCTCTTCCATATAGGCAATCTCGGACGGATCCGGCAGGTTTGACGGGTTCGTCAGCTCAATCATATCGCCGTTCGTCTTGTGCACCCGGTATACAACGCCCGGCGCCGTTGTCACAAGATCCAGATTGTACTCGCGTTCCAGGCGTTCCTGGATAATATCCAGATGGAGAAGCCCCAGGAAACCACACCGGAAACCAAAGCCCAGCGCTACCGATGTCTCTGGCTCAAAATAGAGCGCTGCATCGTTGAGCTGCAATTTTTCCAGTGCGTCCCGCAGATCCGGATATTTCGCACCATCCGCCGGATAAAGACCGCAGTATACCATCGGCGTTACCTTCTTGTAACCCGGAAGCGGCTCTGCACATGGGTTGTCCAGATCGGTGATCGTATCGCCCACGCGGGTATCCTGCACATTTTTAATACTGGCAGTCACATAGCCAACCATACCGGCTGAAAGCTCTTCGCACGGAATAAACTGACCTGCGCCAAAATATCCAACCTCCACAACCTCGGCAGCCGCTCCGGTCGCCATCATTTTCATGCGTGTGCCTTTTTTGATCGTACCGTTCTTCACACGGCAGAATACGATAACGCCCTTGTAAGAATCATACAGAGAGTCGAAAATAAGCGCCTGCAGCGATGCCTCCGGATCGCCCGCCGGTGCCGGGATCTTCTGCACGATCTCCTCCAGAACTGCCTCGACATTTAAGCCGGTCTTCGCAGAAATGCGCGGTGCATCTGACGCCTCCAGACCGATCACATCCTCGATCTCCGCTGCCACGCGCTCCGGATCCGCACTCGGCAGATCGATCTTATTTAACACCGGAATGACCTCCAGATCATGATCCAGCGCCAGATATACATTCGCCAGCGTCTGCGCCTCGATTCCCTGTGCCGCATCCACAACCAGAATCGCGCCGTCGCACGCCGCCAAGCTTCGGGAAACCTCGTAGTTAAAGTCCACATGTCCAGGCGTGTCGATTAAGTTAAAAATGTACTCCTGACCGTCTTTCGCCTTATATACCGTGCGGACTGCCTGCGACTTGATGGTAATACCTCTCTCCCGCTCCAGATCCATGTTATCAAGCACCTGCGCCTGCATCTCACGGCTCGTTAAAAGTCCCGTCATCTCAATAATACGATCTGCCAACGTTGATTTGCCGTGATCGATATGTGCAATGATGCAGAAATTTCTGATTTTGCTCTGATCTATAATTGCCATCCGTTCATTCCTCTCTCTGTATCACTTTGTTTGGCAGCAAAATGTTTGCTGCGATATCTTATTTTTTATTTAAAATCATCTTTTATAATAAATAACACCTGATCTAAATGAATATACCATTTTTTCAGGTACGCCGCAAGTCCTGAAATAGAAAAAGCCTTGACTAAAAGCCTTGCCATTAGCCTGTCAGCACCTGATCCAGAAGCTGCGCCAGCGGATCCATCGCATTGACCGCCTCTTCATATGTATTCGTCTGTGCCCCGACCTCAATCAACGCCGAGCGCGGGCGTAGATGTAGATTGTAACGAAGCCCCTTTAAATAAATCGTCCGCGTAAACCCAGGATATATCTGATCGGCATTCCACTTCATCTGAAAACTGAACGCCAGATTTTCCTTCCGGCAGGGATTTGCCAGATACTCGATCGGTCCGTCCGGCGTCTCGCTGGTACCGTTGAAAAACATGATCTGTGCCGTTGGTTTCCCTTCTATCTGCGTGACTAGATGCGTCTGCTCGCTGACACCGTCCCGGTGCACATCTAAAATCACTTGAATCGACGGGTATTTCTGCAAAAGGTTCGTGACACCCTCGCAGGCATATGTATAGGCACGGCTCCGGTCGAGATGCCCCGACTTCATATCATAGGCAGTTGTATCGTGCCAGACCTGATATCCTTTCGCCCGCAGCCGTTTTGCCAGCTCTTCCCCCAGAGACACTACCGCGCCCTTTCCGTCGCTTCCCGCATAATCTCTATAATTTTCCTGCGAATGGGTATGATAAATCAAGATCTGTGGTCCGTCCGCCTCGTCCTTCCTGATTGTCAGATCCATCGACAAAAATGTCTCTGCGTTCATCAGGCTCCGGTCAATCGACGCCGTCGGGTGGATTGTAAAAAAATGCTGGATCAGATAATCATAATCTTCCAGCTTTTTCCGCAGACGCGGGCTGTCCACCAGTGCGGCAGGATTTGCCCTCTCTGTCTTTTCTCCATTCTTTCCAACACTATACAGCCTCTCTTCGTCCGTCTCTCCGCCGCCCTGTCTCCCACTTTCATGAACAAGCCCGTTCCATTTTCCAAGTAAAGTTCCATCCACCAGCCTACTCCCGGAAAACTGTGCCAGGAAATCCATATACTCCTGCCGGACTTCCTGTTCTTCCAGATATTTATAATAGGACGGATCGGCTTCTCCCTGCGTCTGTTTCTTCCACCCGGCAAGTCTATGCCTTTTCCCCTCCTCCGAATCTGGTATATCCCGCAAATTAGTCCCCCAGACCGGATACCAGGACCTTACCACCGCATTCTGCACAGCTGTCCAGATGAATGCACGCATCTTCCAGCCGACTGTCAGCAAAAACAGAACCATCAGGAGCCCGGCTGCCCTCTGCCACCACCGCACCGCATTCATCTCCCTTCTTTCCTGTTCTATCCTATGCGATTAGCAAAGTGTAGTTTCCTGTTTGGTTCTGTTTTTCAATCTGGCATTTTTTTCAGTGTTATCTTTCTTCCTCCAGCCGTTCCACTGCCCGCCGGATCCCCTCGGCGATTGCTGCGCTCAGCTTGCAGATACGCTCGTCCATGTCCTGCGGGGTCACAAACATCGCTCCAAATTCAGGTTCCAGAAGTTCCCGGATCAGCTCATACTGGCTGTCCGAATCCAGTTCCCGGATGTATTCACCGTACCGGCTGCCCTCTTTTGAGGCGGTTAGTGTCCGCACTAACGCATTGACCGTCCCGTGAACGATCGCCGCCGCGCCCACAACCGTCGGAACGCCGATCGCGATTACCGGCACGCCGAGATTTTCCCGCGTCATTCCCCGGCGGTGGTTGCCGACGCCGGAACCCGGATGAATTCCTGTATCCGTCAGCTGAATGGTGCTTGCCAGACGGTGGACGTTTCGCGCCGCCAGCGCGTCGACCGCGATCACCAGATCCGGGCGGCTCTCCCGCACGACGCCGCGGACAATTTCTGCCGTCTCCATCCCTGTCTGTGCCATCACCCCTGGATGGATACCGCTGAGAACCGGATGCACCGTCCGCCCCGCTTTCTCAGCCGTATAGAGGTATGTGCCATTTCTTCTGCCTGGCTCCGTCCGCAGATGGCGGTTCATCGAAAGCCCATCCACCACGCGCGGTCCCAGCGAATCCGGCGTCACCTGCCGGTTTCCCAGTCCCGCTACCAGAATCGAAAGTCCGGCCATGGTTGAAGCACAGTTTTTCCGGATCAGGGACGCCAGCTGCCGTCCTAACTCCCCGGCAGCCGCCTCACAGTATACATCCTCTGTCTCCGACAGACCCGGATCTTCCATCGTCAGGTAGGTTCCCATCGGCTTTCCCATTGATTCCGCACCTTTTTCGTTCAAAATCGAGACTTCCGTCATCCGGATCGAACTGCCATGACAGCGCCATTCCCGCAGCGCCACACCGCCGATTTCGCCCCCATCCCCCTCAAAACTTTCTCTCTCCTCCAACGCCAGATCCGTCCGATTTTCAAACATGGCTGCTCCCTTCTATCTCACAACTCAATCACAACCCGCACCACCATAAGGCTTAAATTCCATCCTATCACTTTTTACTTCAAGATAGCCTTATTATTTTTCTCAATTCGTAACTGTTCAGTACC
The DNA here is from genome assembly GCF_003479275.1 of Clostridium sp. AF20-7. Lineage (NCBI taxonomy): Bacteria > Bacillati > Bacillota > Clostridia > Eubacteriales > Clostridiaceae > Clostridium > Clostridium sp. AF20-7. Next base: position 136,181 of record NZ_QUGF01000004.1, read on the forward strand.
TTCACAGTCACGCGCAAAAATCCATTAAAACGCAGTAAATGCGCAGACCTACTGAACAGTTACCTCAATTTTTATATTTTCCAGAAATATATATTTTATTCTCTCAAAAAAACCTAACGCTTTTTTGTTTCATAGGACGCAATTTCCTGTGAAACAAAAAACTGCGCCACCCAGCCCAGATATTTGACATCGCCCGCAAGGATAGGCGCCGCCTGATATCCGGTCAGATACCGCAGTTTATATGTTTATTTTTCGATTTTTTCTAAAACTCTATTCTATTTCTCGCCGTCCGCACTCTCCACCGGCGTTACTGTTCACACATGTGTGCTCAGCAACGGGATTTTGCCGATGCTACGCATTCCAAATCGGCAAAATCTGCTGCCGGAACTGTATCGTACGGAATTTTCAGTTCAGAAAATTCCTACCTGTGAACAGTTACCCACCGGCATCTATTCCCCCGGATGTTCCACCTTCCAGATCTCCGTCTCCAGATAGTTCCAGATCTCTTCTCTGCCCTGTTTTGTCTCGGCGGAGAACGGAATCATCATCACTTCGGTGCCGACTCCCAGACCTGTTCTGAGAATCTTTAACTGTTTCTGGAGCTGGCTGCGCTTGATCTTGTCAGCCTTGGTCGCAATCAGGATCGGCTGGAAGCCCTGGGAAACGATCCAGTCGTACATGAGCTTGTCGTTTGAAGACGGCTCATGACGGATATCAATCAGCAGGAAGACGCAGCGAAGCATCTGCGATTTGTGCAGATAATTCTCAATCATCTTGCCCCACTTTGCCTTGACCTCGACGCTCGCGCGCGCGTAGCCGTACCCTGGCAGATCGACGTAGTAAAACGCGTCGTTGATATGGTAAAAATTGATCGTCTGGGTCTTGCCCGGCTGCGAGGATGTTCTCGCATAGGATCGGCGGTTCATCAGCGCATTGATCAGGGACGATTTTCCAACGTTTGATTTGCCTGCAAACGCGAACTCCGGCTGTGTATTTGCCGGCAGCTTACTGGTAATACCGCAGACGGTTTCCAGATTTACATCTTTTATAATCATATTTTTTCTCCTACTAAACCGCTATTTCTCCGGTACAAATGCCTCTCGGATGACTTCGTTCATCTCCTTGATGTATACGATCTCCATTCCTTTCGTGATTTCCTTCGAAAGCTCCTCGACATCCGGCTGATTTTTCGCCGGTACCAGCACCTTTTCCACCTGCGCCATGCGGGCTGCGAGCAGTTTTTCTTTCAGACCGCCGATCATCAGCACATGACCGCGCAGCGTTACCTCGCCGGTCATCGCCACACGCGGCAGTACCTTCCGTCCTGTCACCGCCGACAGCATCGCCGTTGCCATCGTGATTCCGGCCGACGGACCATCCTTCGGCACCGCGCCCTCCGGGATATGCAGGTGAATATCGTGTTTCTCGAAATAGTTCTCCTTCACGCCGTAATCAGATGCAACCGAACGCACATAGGTCAGTGCAATTTGCGCCGACTCTTTCATGACATCGCCCATCTGACCCGTCATCTGCAGCACGCCTTTGCCCGGCATGACATTGACCTCGATCTGCAGTGTATCGCCGCCGACGCTCGTCCACGCCAGACCGCGCACGATACCGACCTGTGCCTCATTTCCGGCTGCATCGAAGAAGACTTTCTCGCGTCCCAGATAATGATCCAGATTCCGCTCTGTCACGCGGATCGACGGTTTCTTCTTCTCCAGCACCTCTCTGGCTGCCTTGCGGCAGATATCGCCAACCCGGCGCTCCAGATTCCTGACTCCAGCTTCCCTGGTGTAGCTGTGAATCATTTTCTCCAGCGCCGAACCCGTGATATTTAACTGTTCCTTCGAAAGGCCATTCTTCTCCAGCTGTTTCGGAATCAGATAGTCTTTTGCAATGTGATATTTTTCATTTTCCGTGTAACTATTGACTTCAATCAGCTCCATACGGTCCAGCAGCGGTCCAGGGATCGTCTGCGTTGTATTCGCCGTCGCGATAAATAATACCTCCGACAGGTCAATCGGGATCTCCACATAATGGTCGCGGAATTTCACATTCTGCTCGCTGTCCAGCACCTCTAAGAGCGCCGAGGATGTATCTCCCTTATAATCGCTGCTGACTTTGTCGATCTCATCCAGCAGCATCAGCGGATTGGCAACCCCTGCCTGCTTGAGCCCTTCCACGATGCGTCCCGGCATCGCGCCGACGTAGGTCTTTCTGTGACCGCGGATCTCCGCCTCGTCGCGCACGCCGCCCAGGCTGATGCGGACATATTTGCGTCCCATCGCCTTCGCAATCGAGCGGGCGATCGAAGTTTTACCGGTTCCAGGCGGTCCCACCAGGCAAAGGATCGGGCTGGTGCCCTTCTTCGTCAGGATGCGGACTGCCAGGTATTCCAGCACGCGCTCTTTGACCTTTTCCAGACCATAATGGTCGGCTTCCAGAATCTCTTCCGCATGCTTCAGGCTCGCGTTATCCTTCGTCATTTTGTTCCACGGCAGTTCCAGCACCGTTTCCAGATATGTCCGGATCACATTCGCATCCTGGCTGCCAGCCGGCATATTCTGGAAACGGTTGATCTCCTTGCGGATCCGCTCCTTTACTTCCACGCTGGCTTTGATCTTCTTCAACTGTTCTTTCATCTCATCCGCATCAGAAACCGGATTTTCCTCTCCCAGCTCCTCCCGGATCACACGCAGCTGTTCCCGCAGAATATAATCACGCTGATTTTTATCCAGCGCCGCCTTTACCTTCGTCTGAAACTCGCGTTTCACGCGGTAAACCTCTAATTCCGTCAGCAGAAGCTGCAGCTCTGTCTCATACATCTCCGTCAGCGTCCGGCATTCCAGTACCGACTGGCGCGCTTCATAGTTCCACGGGAACTGGGCTGATATCTGGTTCATTAATTCGGTCAGATCTGGCTGTGCGATCAACGGACTTAATACTTCACGTCCCGCTGCCACATTTAATTTTCCGTATTCTTCCAGCTTTTCTTTCAGAATCCGGAGCATCGCCTCTTTCTGAATCGTGTCCAGATCGTCCTCGACCGGATCCAGAATCTCCACGATCGCAGTGCAGCATGCCTCGCCCTTCTCCATCTCCAGAAGCTCAGCTCTCTCCTGCCCTTCCACCGTGACGCGCACCATGCCGCCCGGCATCTTGACAAGCTGTTTCACGTAGCCAATCGTTCCTACCTGAAAAATCCCATCAATATCCGGGATCACCTCATCCGGCTGCTTCTGCGTCGCCAGAAATACTCGCTGATCGCCCACCATCGCCTGCTCCACCGCCGCGATGGATTTATCCCGGATGATATCGAAATTTACCGTCATCTGCGGCAGCACGGTCAGTCCGCGCAGCGCGATCATCGGCATTGTCAGTTTCTTATCTTCCATAACACCTTTATCTTTCTTAATCAAATGTATCGTTATTTCCTGTGAAAAGAAAAACAGGGGTCTGCCTATGGCAGTTCGCCATCTCACAGACCCCATTAACAGCCGCCATTCTCAAGCTGCTGCATTTATTTTCCTTTACATTTACGCAATCTCGCCGGTTCTGTCTTTCTTAGAACGTCCTGTAAAAGACTTGCGGGGCACCGTATTGTCGCGATATACCAGCTCCGGCGCACTCTTTCCCTCGACTACGTCTTTGGTAATCGTGCAGATGCCGATCGTGGAATCGGACGGAATCTCATACATGGTATCCATCATCAGGGACTCCATGATAGAACGAAGTCCTCTAGCTCCCGTCTTTCTCTCGACTGCCATGTGGGCGATCGCCATCAGCGCATCATCCGTGAACTCCAGCTTCACGCCGTCCAGATCGAGAAGCGCCTGATACTGCTTGATCAGTGCATTCTTCGGCTCTCTTAAAATGCGGACCAGCGCCTCCTCATTGAGCGTCTGGAGCGATACCGTGATTGGCACACGACCGATAAACTCCGGAATCAGACCAAACTTCGTCAGATCCTGCGGCATTACCTGTTTCAGAAGCTCATCGATATCCTGATGCTTGCGATCCACAATATCGGAGTTAAATCCGATGGAACCGGCACCTAAACGGCTGTCGATGATCTTCTCCAGACCGTCAAATGCACCGCCGCAGATGAACAAGATGTTGGTCGTATCGATCTGAATCAGTTCCTGCTGCGGATGCTTTCTGCCGCCCTGCGGCGGAACACTGGCAATGGTTCCTTCCAGAATCTTTAAAAGCGCCTGCTGTACACCCTCGCCCGATACATCGCGGGTGATAGATACATTTTCAGACTTCTTCGTAATTTTATCAATCTCATCAATATAAATGATGCCGTACTCTGCCTTGCTGACGTCGTAATCAGCCGCCTGGATGATCTTCAAGAGAATGTTCTCTACATCCTCGCCGACATATCCAGCCTCGGTCAGAGTGGTCGCATCCGCGATGGCAAACGGTACATTTAAGATCTTCGCCAGCGTCTGCGCCAGGTATGTCTTACCGGAACCGGTCGGTCCGAGCATCAGGATGTTGCTCTTCTGAAGCTCTACATCCTGCGTGGACTTGGACATAACTCTCTTGTAATGGTTATAAACCGCTACGGAGAGTACCTTCTTGGCGTCGTCCTGTCCGATAACATACTCATCGAGAAATTCTTTGATTTCCTTCGGCTTCAGCAGGTTGATTCCGCTGAAATCCGGTCCTTTTTCCTGATCGGCAAATTCCTCTTCCAGAATCTCCGAGCAGAGTTCGATACAGTCATCGCAGATATATACATTATCTGTGCCAGCGATCAGTTTTCTAACCTGATCCTGTGTCTTGCCGCAAAATGAGCAGCGTATTTTGTCGTCTGTTCTGCCTGGCATACTTCCACCTTGTTCCTTTCTATTATTCCATCCAGAAATCTAATTAGTGGTTGGTAATGACACAATCAATCAGACCATACTCTTTCGCCTGCTCTGCTGTCATGTAATTATCACGCTCTGTATCACGCACGATCACGTCATACGGCTGGCCTGTATTGGCTGCCAGAATCTCATTTAATTTCTTCTTGGTACGAAGAATATTCTCCGCTACGATCTGGATCTCGGTTGCCTGTCCTCTCGCGCCGCCGGATGGCTGGTGAATCATCACTTCTGCGTTCGGAAGTGCATATCTCTTTCCTTTGGTACCGCCGGAAAGCAGGAATGCGCCCATGCTGGCTGCCATACCCAGACAGATGGTAGATACATCACATTTGATATAATTCATCGTGTCATAGATCGCCATACCTGCGGTAACAGAACCGCCCGGGCTGTTGATATATAAGCTGATATCCTTATTCGGATCCTCTGCCTCCAGGAACAGAAGCTGTGCTACAACCAGGCTGGCTGTCACATCATTTACTTCCTCTCCCAGGAAAATGATACGATCTTTAAGCAAACGGGAGTAAATGTCATACGTCCGCTCGCCGCGGCTGGTGGATTCAAGGACATAAGGTACTAAACTCATGATTCTTCCTCCTATAATTGAGAATGAATGTTTATGGCAAAAATTGTTACAGTTCACACGCGTGCAAACTGTAACAGGATTTTGCTGATGCTTCGCATTACAAATCAGCAAAATCTGCTGCCACTATGTTATCGCACGGCACTTTCGGTTCCAAAAGTGCCTGCCTGTGAACAGTAATACAAAATTCTATGATGCCTTAGGACACCATAGAATTCTGCCTTATTTCAGTATTCGCTTTTATCGGTTTGATTAAGCAAGCTTTGCCTGCTCTACCAGTAAATCGATCGCTGCCTGAACTTTCAGGTCCTCACGGATCTGCTCTTTCTCGCGCTCACCCATCATTTCTTTCAGCTTAGCGCCTTCCAGTTTGTAGGATGCTGCGATCTCGTTGATCTGCTCGTCAAGCTTCTCATCGGAAACTTCTACGTTCTCAACTTCAACTACTTTCTCAAGAACCAGTCTGGTCTTGATTCTCTTCTCTGCTTCCGGACGCATCTGCTCCATCAGCTTCTCCGGTGTCATGCCGGTATATTTCATGTAATCGTTGATGTTTAAGCCCTGGCTCTGCAGACGGCGAGCATAGTTCTCTACCATCTCTCTTGCCTGAGTGTCAACCATCGGCTGCGGCAGTTCCATCTGAGCGTTCTCAACTACTTTTTCGATTACGTTGTTCTCGTTCTCTACTTTAGCATCCTGCTCTTTCTTCTCCTGCAGTTTCTTGCGGATGTCTGCTTTGTACTCATCCAGAGTATCGAAATCAGATACTTCGCTTGCGAACTCATCGTTCAGCTCCGGAAGCTCGTTTCTCTTAACCTCTTTGATGGTTACAACGAACTTAGCCGGTTTGCCAGCCAACTCGTCTGCATGGTACTCAGCCGGGAAAGTAACGTTTACGTCACAGGTCTCGCCTTTTTTCTTGCCGATTAACTGATCCTCAAATCCCTCGATGAAGGAGTGGGAACCGATTACCAGCGGATAATCTGTACCAGCGCCGCCGTCAAATGTCTTGTCATCAATGTAGCCAGTGAAGTCGATGATAGTGTTGTCGCCGTCCTCGATTGCGCCGTCTTCTACGTCGATTAATCTGCCGTTTTTCTTACGTGCTGCAGTCAGCTCGTTCTCTACATCCTCGTCTGTCACAACAGCTTCTGCCTTCTTAACTTCTACACCTTTGTACTCGCCCAGAGTTACTTCCGGTTTCAGAGCTACGGTTGCCTCGTAGATGAATGCCTTACCTTTTTCGATCTGAGTTACTTTGATCTCCGGAGTGGAAACGATCTCTTCCTTGCTCTCCTCTGCTGCCTTCGGATAAGATGCGTCGATCACTTCGTTTGCTGCATCCTCATAGAAAATGCCAGCGCCATACATCTTCTCCAGCATAGCTAACGGTGCTTTACCTTTACGGAATCCCGGGATGCTGAATTTGTTTTTGTTCTTGTTGTACGCATTTTTGATTGCTGCATCAAACTCTTCAGCCGGAACTTCGATGGTCAGCTTTGCCATGTTCTTCTCTAATTTTTCTACCTGTAAACTCATTTTAAGGGGTCCTCCTTGCTTCTATATGTGAACCGCCATTCTACCGGGCGTTACACTTCAAGATAGCATTATAGCATATCTGCGTGCTAAATACTAGCGGAAAATATAATTTTGGGTTCACTTTTTGCGGGTTTATGAGTGGTTTTATGTGGGTTTTATGCCATTTTTGATGTATTTTCTGTGTGTTTTTTAGTTGAAACTACACCTGGTCATACTGAATTGAATCTTTGACCTGTAATGCTACCGGGCGATCGACTAAGAGCGATGCCAGCTCAATTCCCAGATCCAGCGCATATCCAAGTCCACGCGCCGTTGTGATATTGCCGTCCGTCACAACGCCCGCACCCGTCAGCTTCGCACCGGTCAGGGCATCCTCAAAGCCCGGATAGCAGGTTGCCTTCTTGTCCTTCAAAAGCCCCAGCTGCCCCAGAATGCTCGGAGCCGCACAGATCGCTGCCAGGCGCTTTCCAGCAGCATCTGCCTGCACCAGTGCATCGCAGAGCGGTTTGCACGCCATCAGATTTTTCGTTCCCGGCATACCGCCCGGAAGGAACAGAAGATCCGCTTTCATCGGGTCAACCTCATGCAGCAGGGCATCTGCATGGATACCAAATCCATGTGCACCCTTCACCTCTTTTTTACCCGTAATCGAAACCAGTTTTACCTTCACGCCCGCGCGGATCAGCACGTCCGCCGTCGCCAGACATTCCACTTCTTCCAGTCCATCTGCTAAAAATGCGTATACTACAGCCATGATTATTTCCTCCTGTTCTTTATTTTTATAAGACTTTTTATATTAATTTTTTTATTTTTCACAAAGTAATCATTTTTTCTTTTTAGATATCAGAAAATCATTGCAACTGTTCAATTCGTTCACTTTTTTATTCTTCATGAACCGCATTCGTTGTTTTTCCAGCTTTTCCTTTTGAAAATGCCTTTACTAGTACCCACACATTCACCGCCTCGTCAAGAATCAGGCTCAAAATCCAGCCACAGAGCACATCGACCAGCGAATGCTGTTTGATGAACATGGTTGAAAGACAAATCAGAATCGTGACAATCCACGAAAGTGTACGGATCGGTTTCTTGTTCCGCACACTTGCCGCGTGGCAGATCGTCAGATGTACCGCCACAGTGCTCGATACATGGATCGACGGGCAGACATTGTTCGGCGGATCCACCCTCCGCAGAAACCGCACAATCTGCGCGCAGAAATTCTGTGATGTGATCTCCTGCCGCAGATTTAAACCGTTTGGTGCCAGCAGGTAGACAAATAAGCAAAAGGTTGCTCCTGCAAACATCACAAAGCAAAGTCTCAGATATGCCTCCCGGTCCCGAATCATAAAATAAAGCATAAACACCGGCACCCACGCGTACCACAGAAAATACGGCAGTACAAACCATTCATTAAACGGTATCAGGTCATCGACCGCACAGTGTATAATATGAACATCCGATGGTTCATGCAGCTCCAGCAGAAAAAATCCTGACAGAAACACCAGCATATAGAGTCCTGCCAGACAGTAGCGGTGCGTTTTGATCCAATTCATTACTTGTTTTATCATTAATAATATACCTTTGTATTGTTCTTTCGTTTTTATTCTTTCGTTTTTAATACCAGGTTTTCCGCCAGCGCCAGACGGCTGTTCTGGTACTCGCCCGTAAACGTCACCTCGCGTCCGAACCATTCCGGCGGCACAAAGGCAAGTGCGGCTTCCTCACTTGGAAATTCAACCTCCGCCAGCTTCAATCCCTCATATTCACCTAAAAAAATGTCCAGCTCAATCGTGTACTCCGTTCCTTCCATCGGAATCAGATAACGCTTTTTCGTCAGAATCCTGCCGTCAGCCTTCGAACGGAGATGCTCATAGGATTCCTTCGTCAGCGGCAGATTGTATTCCTCCCGCGCCATCAGTCCTTTGGATTTGTAGGTCAGATAATAGGTGTCATCCTCCTGACGGACACGCACAACCGGGGCAGTGCTTAGATATGCCTGCTCGATCTGGTGGAAGGGGTATCCGGCTATATCAAATGGAATGTGACTAATTAAATATTTGCGTTCGATTTCCATAAAATTAGTTGTCCTTTTTATATTTCTTAAAAAGTCTTAACAAAAGTACCGTATTTCTCCAAAATGAGAAAGCCATTTTTCTATAATTTCTTCACTGTTGGCCTCTATCACCCGAATCATACTGTTCAAAATTTGGGCTGATATTTTGGAAGAATTGTGGCTGAGCAATGCCTTGCCCGTACTGGTTATCCACACTTTTGTCGCATTTGAAGTTGCTCTTCCCTCTGCAATATGGACATGCACCGGTTCCAGCGGCTCATTTTCATTCGACCAAAAATATACAATATATGGTCCAATCCTAAAAATTTGCGGCACTCAGAATTCCTCCCTCTTGTGAAAACTCCATAATCAAGTGTGCATTTTCCCGAATCAGTTTCTTGAAATAACTCATTTCCATATCTGAATAACCATTTATATTCTCCCACTTGTAATCTGGCAAATAGCATATCGCATTGTGAAATCCATCTTTTTCATCGGGTGTTTCTATATAAACTTTAACCCTGCCATCTGCCCGCATTTCAGAATGGGTAATTTCCGTATCATCATTTAAGGTCATAAATGGGTACATCATCTTTCTTCCTCCTCTCATTTATCCTCAAAACAGTTTTAACCACGGCTGCTTTCTACTTATTCAGCATCCCCATCACCACAACCACCACAAACAGTACCACCATCACGCCGATAAAAATATCCATCGTCCGCACAGAGACATGCACATGGTCATAGATGCGCTCTTTGATGGTCTTTTCTTTCATGAGTTCCAGCTCCCGGCGGAGCTTTTCATTCTCCGCTTCCAGTTCCTCCAGAGTTTTATCTGCCGTCTCCTCTGCCGCTTCTTTCGCCGTCTCCAGTTTTTCGCTCACTGTTTCTTTTATCGTCTCATTCTTTTCCAGCATTTCGTTTTCGCTCATCCTTGTTCCTTTCAGAATATGGCTTGTTTTCTCTGCTGCTCACTCTGAAACAGCCTCTTCTCTTATTATATCCATAAAAATAAGTTCAGGCAATCCAAAAATATTTTTCCGTCACTGTCAAAGCAAGAGCTGGCACGCCATCTCATCCACCATCCCCTGCCGATTACAACTTTTCAGATTTATACAAGAAAAATCCTGCCCGGCAGTTTATATAATAGAAGATTCCAACGGATTATCCTATTATAAAAAACTCCCCCGCCATGCATCCATGGAGAGGGAGTTTCTGATTTCTTTTCGAACTTATATTTATGTACGGTTTCAGACGACTTTTCATATGGTACATACATTCTCGTCAGAACACAGTTAATCTTATTACTTCTTCGCAATATACTTACGGATATCCAGCGCAATCGCAACAACGATAACGATACCCTGTGCAATATACTGATAGTTCGGGTCGATGCCGAGGAACTGTAAGCAGGTCTTTAAGAACTCGAATACAAGTACACCGATGATAACACCGGAGATACGTCCGATACCACCATTTACAGATACACCACCGATGGTACAAGCTGCGATAGCCTCCAGCTCGTAACCGTTACCGGTATTTACACCGGCACCACCAGATTTAGCTCCCAGAAGGAAACCTGCGATAGCATACAGTGCAGTAGCTGTTACATAGATGATGATCTTGGTTTTCTTAACATTTACACCAGCAACCTCTGCTGCTGCCTCGTTGCCGCCGATTGCATACATATATTTACCATGGCGGGTGTAGTTAAATACGAACCACATGATCGCGCCGATGACAAATGCAATGATGAACAGGTACGGAATACCGAAGAAGTTACCATTTGCAATGATGGTATACTCCTGACGATAACCGCCTAACGGAACGGATTTTGTGTAAACCAGGTTGATACCGTATACGATCATCTGCATACCCAGGGTACCGATGAAAGCCGGTACATTCAGGTAAGCAACTACGATACCATTGATAAGACCAAATACACAGCAGATAGCGATACAGATAAGGAGAATCAGCCATACGTTCTGCTCGCCAAATCCTTTGGTAAGTTCAAAATGTCCGCTGTAATCACTCTTCTGGAGCAGAGTACCTGCCAGGCAGGCAGAAAGTCCAACCAGACGTCCTGCAGAAAGGTCGGTACCTTTCGTAATCAGACAGCCGGATACGCCGACTGCGATGATGAAACGGCATGCTACGTTGATGGAAATGTTGCTAAAGTTGCTACGGCTGAAGAAGTTCTGTTTTGTCACACCAACAAAGAGAACCATCAACAGGATCAGAATAACGATACCGTTATTGATCAATATATCTTTTACATTCAGTTGTTTCTTATCCATTCTCTCTTCCTCCTTTAGAACTTAGTCGCGTAGCTCATGATACGCTCCTGAGTTGCTTCCTCACCCTGTACCTCACCGGTAATGTGACCATTACACATGACAAGGATACGGTTCGACATACCAATCAGCTCCGGCATCTCAGATGAAATCATGATGATACCTTTGCCCTGCTTTGCCAGGTCAATCATGATCTGGTAGATCTCATACTTGGCACCAACGTCGATACCACGGGTCGGCTCATCCATGATGAGGATATCCGGGTTGTTGGCCAGCCAGCGGGAAATCAGAACCTTCTGCTGGTTACCGCCTGAAAGTGACTGAATCAGTGTCTTACTGCTCGGCGTCTTGATTGAAAGCTTTGCCACGTTATCCTTGACAAGCTGCTCAATCTTCTTCTTATTCAGTTTGATACCATAGTGTAAATACTGATCCAGGGAGGAAATTGATACATTATCTGCAATGGACAGACATCCCAGAATACCAGTTCCGCGTCGGTCCTCGGTAATCATACCGATACCGCCCCGGATTGCATCCTGCGGACGCTTAATGTTCATTTTCTTACCCTTAATATAAACTTCTCCGGATTTAATATGACGCATACCGAAGATACCTTCCATCAGTTCCGTTCTCTGAGCACCTACCAGGCCGCCGAATCCAAGAATCTCGCCTCTTCTAAGGGTGAAGGAGCAATCCTGGAAGGAACGATCATGGATACTGGAATATCCTCTGACATCCAGCAGTACCTCTCCAGCTTTTGTATCATTCTTCGGAGGATAGATATTGGTCAGCTCACGACCAACCATCTGTTTGACGATCTCATCATCCGAAATCTCGTCCATATGCCAGGAACCAACATAGGTGCCGTCTCGCATGATGGTAATATCATCACAAATCTCACGAATCTCCGCCATCTTATGGGAAATATAGATGAGGGATACGCCTCGTGATTTCAGGTCACGGACAATGCGGAAAAGCGCCTCTACCTCATTATCCGTCAAGGAGGAAGTCGGCTCGTCCAGAATTACAACTCTGGCATTTAAGGATACAGCCTTGGCAATCTCGACAGACTGCATCTGGGCGATGGACATGGTTCCCAGTTTTGCCTTCGGGTTATACGGCATCTTAACATCATCCAGCCATTTTGCTGTCTCTTCAAACATCTTTTTATGGTCGATGACCTGAATCGGACCAAATTTCTTGGTTGGATAACGACCGGTGTACATATTCTCTGCTACCGTTCTCTCAGGTATCGGCTGCAGCTCCTGATGTACCATGGCCAGTCCTCTGTGAAGGGCTTCATCCGGATTATGGATCTCCACTTTTTCTCCATCCAGATATACCTCACCTTCATCCATATGATAAATACCAAAGAGACATTTCATCAAGGTGGATTTACCAGCGCCGTTTTCTCCCATCAGTGCATGGACGGTGCCGGGACGTACTTTGAGGTTTATCTTGTCCAGAGCTTTTACGCCAGGGAAGCTTTTCGATACCCCGCGCATCTCCAATCTGTACTCTGCCATCCCATTCTCTCCTTTCATAAAATCGGGTGTGCCATCTGCACACCCGACACTTTATTCACTCCCCTGCAGGGGAGTGATATGTTCATAACCGTCCTTCTCTGAACAGCTACAATTATTTAATCATTTCCAGAATATCGCCAGCGTTCTCAGTTGTAACCTTTACATAGTCTACCATGTATACGTTGTCAACATCTTTGCCGTTTACGAAATCAAGAGCTTTGTCAGCTGCTGTATGAGCCTGTCCGAAGTAATCGTTGAATACGGTACCGGTCATCTTGTCGTTCATAACGTTCTCAACAACCTCAACCAGAGCATCAACACCTACCAGGTAGATATCTTTGTTTACAGTTCTTCCAGCTGCCTCGATAGCCTGCAGAGCACCAAGAGCCATAGCATCGTTGTTGCAGAATACAACATCGATCTTGTCGCCGTACTGGGACAGAGCGTTAGCAGTGATCTCCTGACCCTTTGTCTGATCCCAATCACCACGCTGCTTGGTCAGCTCTTCAACCTCTACGCCAGCTGCCTTTAAAGCCTCAACGGATTTCTCAGTTCTGTACTGAGCATCTACGTTCTCCGGATCACCCTGAACCATGATGTAACGAACAACGCCGTCGCCGTCTGCATCACCCTTGTTCTCAAGCTCAGCGATCTCTTCACCCTGATATGTACCGGACTGTCTAGCATCAGCACCTACATAAGTAGCTTTGATGCCGTCGTCAACCCAAGCCTGCTCTCTCTCAGCATCCGGCTCACGGTTGATGTAAACAACCGGGATACCTGCTTCGTTGCAGATGTTGGTTACATCCGGCTCAGAAGAAGCCTGAACCAGGTTGATGATCATAACATCAAATCCCTGAGTAACGAAGTTACGGATCTGGTTCATCTGCTCGGACTGGTCATTCTTACCATCCATGATGGAGATGTTCTCTGCCTTTAAGCCAAGCTCATCTACTAAATATTTCTGAAGTTCGTTTCTATACAGTGTCATGAAGTTATCAGCGAACTGGTAAATAGAAATACCAACTTTAACTTCTGCCGGATCTTTTCCTTCGATTGCTTCTTTAACAGTCTCTGCTGCGTCAGCTGCTGCTGTTGTCTCTTCTGCCGCTGCAGTTGTCTCTGCCGGTTTGCTGGAGCAAGCAGTTACGGAAAATGCCATTGCAGTTGCCAAACCAAGTGCTGCTACTTTTTTCAGTTTCATAATGTTTGTCCTCCCTTAAACTTGCGTATCCGTTTGCGCTGTCCGGATCCACCGAACAGTTAAATTTTCCGCATACACACATTATACAGTTTCGCCGATTCGTCATTTTTTCTTATCGACACCTTTATTATACGGATCGTTTGTACACTTTTCCATATAATTTTCTTGGTTCTTATATAAAATTTTTTTAGATCCTTTGTGATTTTATTCACATATTCTTGTTTTTCCGGTGTGAAACTGTGGGATTTTATGGTAAATCAGCAACAGTCAACGCTTTCTGACTGCATTGATAATAGGTTCCTTCCTCTAATTCGACCTTTTCCTGTACATTTTGACCAAGTGCCTCAGCGGCAGCTATCTCAAAAATCACTTCTGCATACTCGTCGCTGTCACACTGGACTGTTCCATACAGTTTTCCGCTCTTAAGCCCCTCGATTCCCTGCGGGGTTCCGTCGATGCCGACCACCTTGACGCCCCTTGTGTCACCGGCGCGTTCAAGCGCCTCGGCAGCTCCAAGCGCCATCTCATCGTTGTTGCCGATCACCACCTCGATCGCATCCCCGAACTGGCGGATCCACTGTTCCATCAGCGCCGCCGCCTGGCTCCGATCCCAGTTTGCCGAACCACCGGTCAGTTTTTCCAGCGGAATATCTCCGTCGCGCATCGTCTGCACCGACCACTCTGTCCGGATCAGCGAATCCTGATGGCTGCGCTCGCCCTCCAACATCACATATCCCACGGTTCCATCCCCATTTAAATCAAGACTGCCCGGATTTTCCTGATACGCATCCACCAGAAGCTCTCCCTGCAGAACCGCCGATTCCCGCGCGTCCTCCCCTACATAATAGAGGTGCTCCCACCGTTTCATGTCCTCCTCGACCGGTTCGCGGTTGAAAAATACGACCGGCGTCCCGGCATCCATCGCCTTGTTGATGACATACGATGCTGCTGAGCGATCCACCATATTGACGCAGATCGCATCGTATTCCAGGGAAAGGAAACGATCTACCTGGCTGTTCTGCGTATTTTGGTTTCCCTTCGGATCCATGATTTCCAGATTGACCTTAATGCCCGTCTGCTGCTCATATTCCTTCGCCTTTTCCTCCAGGCTGGAACGGATATTGTTGATAAAGGCATCCTCGCCCCGGTACAGCGTTACACCGATACGGATGCTCTTTTTTTCTGCCGGTTTTGCCGCGCTGCATCCATTTAAAAGAAGTGTGCCCACTGCCAGAAGTGCCAGCGCCATCTGAATGCTTTTTTCGTTTTTTTTCATCTTTCTATACTCCCTCCCGGATTTTTAATCAATCGGGTACAGCATCTTCTCATATTTCTTCGAGCGCAGCTCATCCTTCTCTATATAGTAGGATTCCAATGAAAGCTGGCTTCTCTCCTGCTCTTTTTCAATCGCCTGCACTGCTTTTTTGACCGCAAAATAGCCCGCGTCAAACTGGTTTGTCACCACCAGCCCCCGGATTGTCCCCTTGTCAAGCTGATCCAGCAGGGACGGCATCATCCCGACGCCGTACAGCCCGGAAATGTATTTTCCGTACACGCTGCTTCCGCCGACAATCTCCGCCGCCTCCGCTGTGCTGGCGAAATCCAGTGCCGCCACCACCGCCGTGCCGCTGCCCGGATAAACTGTTTTTTCAATGACGGAACGGTAAGTATCATCGGTGCCGCGCGGCACAATGGTATAGGAAAAGCCCTGTTTTTCCAGTACCTCCGTCAGCCCCTGCTTCATCTCCCCCGCCTTGCCGATATATGGGTTATCTGCAAAGATCCAGACAGGAAGATCGGGGCTCTGTTCCGCTGCAATCGCCTCGCCAAGCTTTCTCCCGGCTGCCGTCCAGTCCATATGAACCGCCCCCTTGACCTCCTCATCTGGTGATAATTCGCCCAGCAGGATAATCGGCGTTCCATATGTATTTTCTTCCAGATATTGGCGGCATTCCAGCTCATCAACCGGCTCCAGTATCACTGCCCCGGCACCATCTGCCGCTTCCCGGCGCACCAGCTCCATCTGCTGTGCCAGATTATCCTTTTCATACAGGGTAATAAAGCTGACATCTACATTATACTCAACCGCCGCCTGATCCACGCCCTTGCGGAAGTTGACGTAATCATCATCCGAAGTATCGCTGATAATCAGGGACACCGGGTAGACCTCCACCTCTTTTTCCTTGATGATCCAATCCGTGGAGGAAAGGAGATACAGCAAAATAAGTCCCATACACAGGATTCCCCAGAGCACCAGCTCCTTTTTTTTTCTCACTCCATATCGCATTGATCTGTCGCCCCCACTTTTACACTTTCTTCTCTTCCAGCACTTTCTCGTAAGGCACTGCCGGAAGATGAATCTTCACCGCGGTTCCCTCATCCGGCTCCGACTCGATCGAAAGACCATATTCCGCGCCGAAATACAGCTTGATCCGCTCGTTGACATTGCGTACCCCGATGCCGGATCCGCGCTTGGATGCCACGTGCGCCGTATCGGTAAAGAGGCTCTCGACCTGTTCCTCCGTCATGCCAAGCCCATTGTCCCGCACCTCCAGATACAGCTCTTTTTCCTCCTGCCAGGCGCGCACGAAGATCTCGCCGTCGCCGTCCATATATTCCATGCCATGGTAGATCGCATTCTCCACCAGCGGCTGCAGCATCAGTTTTAAACTTGCAAGTTCCAAAACCTCATCATCTGACTTGATCGTATAGGTAAACTTATTTTTAAACCGCATCTGTTGGATCATCAGGTAATTCCGGACGTGTTCCAGCTCATCCTTCACAGTAATTAAGCTCTTGCCGCGGCTTAAACTGATACGGAAGAACCGCGCCAGCGCCGTCACCACCTTGACCGCCTCCGTTTTCTGCTCATTTTCAATCATCCAGACAATGATATCGAGCGTATTATAGAGGAAATGCGGATTGATCTGCGACTGCAGCGTATCAAACTCCTGCTTGCGTTTCGCCTCATGCTCACGCACAATATCCTGCATCAGGAGGCGGATCTGACCCGCCATATCACTGATCGATTTTCCCAGATGGCGGATCTCATACGAACCGCCGATGTACACCGGTGCGCTTAAATTGCCCGCCTCCAGGACGCCGACCGATTTTTCCAGCTCGCGGATCGGATTCGTGATCCTCGATGAAATATAAGAGTTAATCAGAGCCAGAATGCACAAAATGAGGGCAATGACAAATACGATAAAAAGCCGGGTTTTGATCGTGTTGAGCGACACGGCATTTTCCGGCGTCACCCCGACCACCTTCCAGCCTGTGTAGCCGATCGTCTTGACCGTCGCCATCCGCTTTTTTCCGGCAAATATCTCCTCATGATTTCCGTCCGAATAGCCGGCTGCCTGTCCATTGTTCTCCTGCACCCAGCCGGAATCCAGAAGCTGCATCTGCGGGTGGTAAAGAATCTCGCCATTTCCGCTGATCATATAGAAATAACCGCCGCGCCCCGTCGTGATGCCGCCAAAGAGCTGTTCCAGGCTCGAATAGCGAATATCGACCAGAAGGACGCCCTGCGAGGTCGAGGTTCCGTGTGTCAGTTCGACCGCCCGCGATAGCGAAATGACCCATCGGTATTGATTTTCCGCATTGTCAAACACATACTGTACGTGCGGCAGGGAAAAATGCTGGTTTTCCGTCCGGTTTAAGGCGCTCCGGAACCATTCTTCCTGCGTCACATCCACCTCATTTTTCAGACGCACCGCCGGGACTGCCTCCAGAAGCGCCCCATCCTCCGAAAACAGGGCAATATTCTCCACATTATCCTTATTATTATCGTAGAGAAGCGTAAATTCACTTCCAAGCGACTGGCTCGACAGATCGGCATTCTTGATCGTGCCATAATAAAGCGAGTCGGACAGCTTCATGATCGTGCGGAGGTACGACTCCACAGAGCGCCCCACCTGCGCGATCAGGTTCTGGCTCTCCTCCTGTACTACTTCCGTGACCTGCCGTGACATTCTCTGGTACAGCGACAGGGAGATCAGCACGCTCGCCGCCAGCGCCGTGATCGTAAAATAGATAAAGATCATAGACCGGATGCTGGCGTCGTCAAAAAGCTTTTTCTTCCAGATCGTCCTTTTTTTACCCATTATGCCTCCCCGCTCCGGTGTGCCGTGCGGTACCGCGTCGGGGAAACACCGAATTTTTTCTTAAATACGTAACTGAAATAGTTCTGCTCCGGGTAGCCGACCTTTTCCGCGATGATATACGTCTTGTCGTCAGTTGCCATCAGAAGCTCGACCGCGCGCCCCAGCCGGACATCGGTCAGATAGGCGATGTACGCCTGTCCCGTCTCCTTCTTAAACATCGTTGAAAAATACGCCGGGCTCATATGCAGATGGCGGCAGATCTTCTCCACCGACAGCTCCGGATCTTGAAAATTGTCCTGAATGTACTGCTTCGCCTCGCGGATCACGTTTTTTGTCGTATTGCTCCGCTCTTCTTCCATTCCGGCATTCATCTTGAGCGCCACCTCGGTCAGGTACGGGCGGACATTCTCCATCTTCTGGACGCGCCCCAGAATCTCGAAATAATCATTTTCCACGCCAAACATCTCGCTGATCCGCAGATCATACTGCTGGGAGAGCTGTGTCAGCACATTGATGATCGCAAGCACATACGCCTGATACTGGCGGTAATGCACCCGCGCATCCTCCATCCGGCTCACAATCCCGTCTATCACGGAACGGATCTTTTCCTTCGGTCCAAACTTGACTGCCGCTATAAGCTCCGACTCCATCCGGCTGTCGAACCGGAGTTTTTCATGCCCGGACGGCTCCATATCGCCGATGCAGATCACACCGCCGGAACCTGTGATCGCACGGTAACCGAGTGCATTGAGTGCCGTGTGGCACGGGCGGCTTAAATCCGTCAGCGAACTGCAGCTCTCACCCACGCCGATCGTAACCGATACCTCCAGAATTTTCTTCGTCTCCTTGCAGATATCGCCCAGCAGGGCAATCAGTCCGGTCTGCGTATTGTCTTTGTCGATCGCCACCAGAAGGATCGTCTCAAAGGAAGAGTGGAACACAATAAAACGGTACTGCCCTTCCAGTTTTTCCTCAATCAGATTGCGGACGGAAATCGGAATCAGCTCCCGCTGCTGATGCAGCGAAACTGCCTTGTCCACCTTCTCATCCGGTTCCAGATGGATCGCCGCAATCACCCATTTGACCGCACCCGCAACGTCGATCGCATATTCGTTCAGTTTTTCCTCAATCTGCGCTTCCTCCATGCCGCCGTGAATCAGGTCATTCAAAAAATGTTCCCGGATCGCCGGAAGACTCTTGATATAACTTTCCCGAAGCAGGGTAACATTCCGCTTCTGCTCGATCTCCTCATCGAGATTTTTCTTGATTTTCTTTAAAATCGCCGTCAGCTCTTCGACATTGACCGGCTTTAAAATATATTCGATCACATTGAGCTTGATCGCCTTTTTGGCGTACTCAAATTCATCAAAACCAGAAAAAATCACGATCTTGATGGACGGATATCTCTGCCGTATATTCTCCGCCATCTCCAGCCCGTCCATATATGGCATCCGGATGTCTGTCAGCACAACATCCGGCTCATTCTGCTCGATCTTTTCCAGCGCTTCCTTCCCGTTCTCCGCATCCCCGATCACCTCGAATCCGGCATCCTGCCAGTCGATTTTGCGTATGATGCTTGTCCGTACTTCCTCCTCGTCATCTACCAGCATGATTTTATATGGGTTCATATGGATTCGTCCTTTCAGTTCCTGATGCAATGTTGTTGTGAGCCAGTTTGTCTTAGGACTCTGGAGCTCTGCTACGGTATCCCCATTCCAGCTTTCCCTGACACCTCATGAGGAAGTGGCTGGGCAGGCTGGAATGAGGGGAATTTCTTTCTTTACATTATACCACATCTTTCTTTATTTGTGAGTTTGTGATTTTTCACTGGCAGGTTCCAATTTCTGTAAAGGCGTGCTTCGTCCCCGGGTGCGGGAACCCGGTTCCACACAGCGTCTGCATCCAGTCCGCCGTCCGCGGCAGGCGAGACAGTCTTCATCTATTTCATAAACGGCATTTCCATCAATGATCAGCCGGGTGTTCATAGCTCTGAATCCTTTTCTTTCTTATTTTTTATAATATACTATATGTGGTTTTTCCTGTCCCGGAGCTTTTTTTCTTTAAACATTCCCGTTCTTTTTCGATTCCAAAAGTGCCTACCCGTGAACCAAAACGTCTTTTTTTCCTCTCATCTGCATATATTGAGACAAAGATTTGGGAGGTTTTTTTCGTGAACCAAGATGTTTCTCTCAAAATGACCGAGTTAGACCGCTTGACCTCACTCCCACATATGCAGCTTGTCAAGGCGGCGCTTCCCTATATTCACATCCCGGAACAGCGTTTTTTCTCCCTGTTTGTGAAATTCCGCGAACTAGAAAAGACGATGCAGCTATTTGCTGATCCGGCCGACGGTGAGATCGGAATCTGCTCGGTGGGCGAACGCGACAAGGATTCGCCGGTTGATATGCTGAAAGCGATCAAGCCGTATGGCACAGAGGAAGAGCAAAGTTCGATCGATCTGGTCTTAAATTTTATCGAAGGTTCCCGCCTCTATGAATCCTACTGGCAAAATATGCCGCAGACAGCATCCTTTCCGACTTCGCAAGATATCCAGAATGATTCACCCAATTCTGATGCAGTTCCGGCATCTGTCCTTTACCCGCAAGCCGAATATTCCCGCAGACAGAAAAAACCCACAGACCGTGCATCTGGCACATCCACTTCAAACAGACAGGAGGCACACACTATGGAATTTCAAAACTGGAAACAGGATCCGAGACTCCGCTCCATGGATCCAGACAAAATAAAACAGATGGAACAGTTAGCCGATCAGGCAAGAAACACGCCGCAAGACAAGCTTCTGCCGCTTCTCATGAGTCTCCGGGGCAGCAACGGTTCCCCGCAATTCTCAACCTCAGAAATGGACACTCTTTTTTCGATCCTGACAGACCAAATGCCCCCAGCGCAGAAACGGCAGGCGGAAATGCTGCGGATGCTGAGCCGGCAGATGGGCGGGGCAAATAAATCATAAAACCAGAGTTGCCATTGCTATTTTTTTCCAAATCATGCTACAATTCATTTCGATAATGGGGAGCTTGTGATGCAGGCTGAGAGGGAACCAAAAGTTCCGACCCAAAACCTGATTTGGATAATGCCAACGTAGGGACAAATATTTTGAGACACCTGAGCGCCGGATATTGTCCGGCGTTTTTGGGTTTCATTAGGAAATTATGTCCTATGAAACAAAAAAACTCATCTGGGGGTTCCTATCTGCTTCCAGATAAAAATCCCCAAATGAGATCTGACTCTCACAGCCTATCTAATTAGTAATTTGCTAAATCGCTCTCATCCTGCACCACCACAATCTTCGTCCCGGTATCCACCTGGCACACAACCTGTTTCATATCTTCCTCCGGAATACTGATGCATCCGGAAGTTCCCGTATTATTCCAGCTCTTCGGGCAATGCAGAAAGATCGCCGATCCCTTTCCCGGTGTACACTCCGGATTATAATCCAGTACCAGGCCATAATTATACTGCGGCGCCTGCGCCATCAGATCCTCCGCCGAATTCCAGTCCTTCTGTACCTGCTTCGTATTTGCCAGCTTGTTATAATACTGGCTGTTTCCGTCATCCACATAATAATCGCCGTCCACGATCTGGTGATACGGCAGAATCGTTCCCGGATTTGCCTTCAGGCCAAATGCCATCGTAAAGCGGTACACACCCGCCGGCGTCTTCTTATCGCCCTCCTGCTTCTGCATCGTGATACCGTTCATGCCGCTGACCGCTTCTTTCGACATCACCTGCACCAGTTTTCCATCTGTATCGCGTTTATACCAGTCCAGACGGCTCTTTGCCGGATCCTGGCGGTTGCCAATCACCACTATCAGCTGCGTTGCATCCTTCGATGCCTCCAGTGTATTTACATCCCCGTTGTAGCGTGCCGTAAGCGCCGGTCCTGTCGCTTTCTCCGCCGCCATCGCAGCCGCCGGAGCTGCCGCACTCATCAACATGCCTGCTGCCAATACTACCATTGCTTTCCGCTTCATTCTCAATTTCATCTTATTTATCTCCTATTATTTTATGTATCTGAATTTTACTCCAAAATCGGCTGCTTTTATCTTTTCCACACACTCTGTCAGTTCCTGCCACTTTCCAGTCCAGCCGCCTGCAGCATCGCCTTTCCAAAAATATGATGAAACAGCGCAATCACGCGCCCCACCAGCACGACAGCACAGACCGTTCCAATGCCGATTCCCACCGGTTTTCCCGCAAACAAAAGCCCCATGAGCAGTGACAAAACGATACAGGTTGCATCCACACAGTTCTTCATCAGACCCGTGCCGATTCCAAAGGTGTCTGCAAGCACCTGCACCAGACCATCGCCCGGATTTGGCACCAGCCGCATTGACAGGGACATCGCCGCGCCGATGCCTGTAAAAATCAGGGCAAGCATCAGCACTCCCAGGCGTCCTAAAAGTCCAGACGCCTCCGATCCGCATTCTTCTAACGACGGTATGCACACTGAAAACACATTCAGAAATCTTGTAAATACAATACTCAATGGAAACTGCAGCGCATCTTTCATAAGCAGGCTGCGTCCGGCTTTTCCTTTCTCCCGCAGATGAATCGCCGCCTGAATCAAGACAAAGATACCATACAGGACAAAGGTCATATCACCAAAATTCCGGTTCCAGATCACGGATGCCGCATACGAAAGTGAAATAATCGGCGACACTCCGAGTCCAGCTTTCGTATTGAGCGTAAGCCCCATCGCCAGAATCAGAAGCCCCATCAGATAAAAGCCCCACCGTGCTGCCCCGCTTCCCGTCGTTTTCTCCGTCATTTCCATGTTGTGATTCAAGATTTCCTCATCCCTTTTTCTTAATATTCGTTAAATCGTAACTGTTCAGTCCCCTCACAGTCACGCGCAAAAATCCATTAAAAATTGCCTATGGCAATGGGATTTTTGCCTGCTGGCCCATGTTTTCGTACGGTCAGCGCAGTAAATGCGCAGACCTGCTGAACAGTTACATTAAATCTATTCTATTATAGATCCTTCTCTTTCCACTTGACAAGCGCTTTCCGTTCTCTTTACTTTTTCCATCCTCTATGCTACACTAAACTCATGATTTTAGCTGTATCAAAGGAGTTTTATACATATGAAAAAAGATATGACCGAAGGGCGGGAATGGTCCTCCATCCTGCTCTTTTCCCTGCCTATCATGGGGGCAAACCTGCTGCAGGTTTTGTACAACCTCGCTGACAGCGTGATCGTCGGAAACCTCATCAGCGCAACCGCCCTTGGAGCCGTCGGACTAACCAGCTCCATGATCTGGCTTCTGACCGCCATCTGCACCTCCATCGGTGCCGGTGTCAACATCGCAGTCGCCCAGTATTTCGGTGCCAAAAAAGAGACAGACATACAGGAATCCATCTCCGTCTCCTATCTGATTGCCGTGGTCGTAAGTATATTTTTAACCGCCGCCTGCTTTCTGGCAGCCCGTCCAGTTATTTTCGGCTTTTTGCAGGCACCGGAAGAAATGCGTTTCGACAGTATGGCATACTTTCTGATCTACAGCGGTGGAATTATTTTCCAGCTGCTCTACAATGTCACCTATGGCATCCTGCGGGCACACGGTGATTCGCGCGGCGCACTCATTTTCCTGATGATCTCCGCCGCCCTGAACATTGTGCTGGACTGTGTGTTTATCTCCATCTTTCATATGGGCGTCTCTGGCGCGGCTGCCGCGACCGTGATCGCACAGGCTGGTTCTGCCATCGCCAGTTTCCTGTACCTGCGGCATATTTTCCCGGACTTGCTGCCAAAACGGCGTTATCTCTACGCCTGGAAAGGACAGGGGGCGCTGCTGATGCGCCTGAGTATTCCGATCATGCTGCAGACGGGCGTCAATTCGATTGGTTTCCTCATCCTGCAGCGTCTCATCAACTCCTTCGGCTCTCCCAGCATCGAGGGCTACGCTGCCATGCTGAAGGTCGAACAACTCGCACACATTCCGTCCCAGAGCTTTAACGTCGCCATCTCCAGCTTCGCCGGACAGAATATCGGCGCCGAAAAGCTGGACCGTGCCCGCCGCGGTTACCGCACGACCATCCTGATGGGTGTCCTGATCAGTATCTCCATCAGTATCGTGGTTCTGCTTTTTGACCGGCCGCTTCTCCAGATCTTCAACATCACCGGAGAGTCCCTGCGGCGCGCAAAGGAACATCTCGACATCCTGATGTTCTTCATCTGGACCAGCACGATCACCAACATCACCTGCGGTTTCCTGCAGGGAGCCGGCGATGTCAAGATCCCGGCAGCTTCCGGTTTCATCAACCTGGGCATCCGCCTCACGCTCTCCTTTCTTCTGGCGCTCACCCCGGTTGGCTTCCGCTGCTACTATGTGAGCATGCCGCCCGCATGGCTGATCGCCTGCTTCGTAGTTGTGATGCGCTACCGGAGTGGAAAATGGAGGGAGTTTCGGATTGTAAAAGAGTAAAGAAAAGGGATGGAAGAATTCACTTTGGAGGGTGATTTCTTCCATCCTTATTTCGTTTAGAGCTCTTTTTCGCGTTTTACCCTCTCCTAAAATTTTAGCACACTACTATCTATAAAACACAAACTCCATTTTTACCATGCACATTCCACTCCACGCGCACACCGCTGCTGCCAGTGCCCGGTATGTAAACACGATATGGATATAAGAATATTGGATCTTCATTCTGGTAATCTGGTCGGTAGGCTGCAGCAACGCAGTTCAGGGCACTGACATCTTCTTTTTGATAACAGGCATTTCCAATCATAAGCGCATCCGTCCAGTTATCCAGCGGATCCGCATATGTATAACCAACCGCCGCACCTATTCCTTAAACTTTTCCAAAATATGCCTAACTTCATCCACATCTATCTTCATCTGTTCTGCAATCTGGTTTTCTGTATATTTATCTCGATATAATCTATAAATTTCAAACACCCGTTCTTCACCCTGTTTCTGCCCTTCCTTCAATCCATCCTTCTTACCTTCCGCATACTCTGCCTTCCGAATCAATTCCTTTTCCCGTTTCTCATCATATTCGAAAATACACACCTCTATCGCCTCCGTTCGATTCTTTCTCAGGAAATCAGCCCGTATATTTTCCTCAATACATTCCGTCACAGCCTGCTCTGCTGCCCGGTTTATGTTCTTATACTCTGCTGCATATTTACGAATCTTGTCAACCAAAAGCATATACTCTTTCAACAGGCAGCAAGTTTCCAGAATCCTCTGTTTTTTATCCAGATTAATATTCAATACCTTCACTATCAATTCCAGCTCCGGTTCATCCGCCTTCTGGCAGAATGAATGTGACAGTTTCAGAACACTTTCCGCTTCCCGCTCCTCTTCTCCATTGTAAAATACAACAAAGTGTGGGGTCGGCAATTCTACCAGCGTTGACGCATACAGCGTTTGATTCCGAATGAGCATCTGGTATTCTTTCGTCACATAAATCAGAAAACGCAGCGGCATATTCGGATTCCAGGTTGACTGATGTTCATACAAATTCAACTGCATATCCAGCAAAAATGCCTGGTCATTTTTCATATTCATATAAACTGCATTTTCCAGCGTCACGATCTCCAACTCTTTTGCATCCGTATAATGTGAATGATTTACCGCATTATACAGACTCAACAGGTTCTCCCTTGTACTGAAAATCATCCGAAACAACGTATCCTTGTGATCCCGCCTTACTTTTACAGAATTCATATTTCTCATTCATTCTCCCTTCTGGCAGGAGAATTTCCACTTTTCTTTTAACCCTTTGAAAATCTCCTGCTCTTCAATTGTTGTTGACTTGGATAAGCATAAGATTTCTCAGATTAAAATTAGAATATTAGATACCGCTTAAATTGCTGATAAAGAAAAATATATGCTTGATAAGATAAATGTAGCATATCCGCATATAGGATGCAAGAAGAATTTATTTCTTTTACATTCTTATTTTATGCCCCAGTTACTGTTCACGCATGCGTGCCCAGTAACGGAATTTGCTGTGGCTTCGCATTCAAATACGGCAAATTCCTGCTGCCACCACGTTTTCTTACGGCACTTTCTGTTCCAAAAGTGCCTACCCGTGAACAGTAACTGCCCCAGAACATTCCCAAATACCGTTTCCGCATTTCCATATCCAACGGTGCATCTGTCATAACTTTCGTATTCAAATAAGGAGTGCCCTCCCTCCGAAAGACACTCCCGTCTAAGCTAAAAATCATTTAAATCGTTCCAAAATTTTCCGTACTTCTTCTACATTCATCCCCAGCTTCTCTTTAATCTGGTTTTCCGTGTAGTTCGCGCGAAATAATTGGTAAATATTAAATATCCGTTCGGCTTCTTCTTTCTTTCCAGCTTCCCGTCCAATCCTTTCTCCCTCTTTCATACCTTCCGCATACTCCGCCTTCCGGATCAGCTCCTTCTCCCGCTTATCATCATATTCAAAAATACACATTTCAATCGCCTCCGCCCGATTCTTTCTTAAAAAATCAGCCAGTATATTTTCCTCGATACACTCCGTCACTGCCTGTTCGACTGCCTGATTAATATCTTTATACTCATCCGTATATCTACGAATCTTATTCACCAGAAGCATATATTCTTTCAAAAGCTGGCACGCCTCCAACACTTCCTGTTTCTTATCAAGGTTAATATTCAACACCCTTACCATCAATTCCAGCTCTGGTTTATCCGTCTTCTGCTGAAACGAATGCGACAGCCTCAGAATCGTCTCCGCCTCCTGCTCCGTCTCCCCATTATAAAACACAACAAAATGCGGTGTCGGCACCTTTACCAGCGCCGATGCATAAAGCGTCTGATTCCGCACCAGCATCTGGTACTCCTTTGCCACATACATCAAAAAGCGCAGCGGCATATTCGGATTCCAGGTGGACTGATGTTCATAAAGGTTCAGCTGCATATCAAGCAGAAACGCCTGATCATTCTTCATGTTCATATAAACCGCATTTTTCAGCGTCACAATCTCAAGCTCCGATGCATCTGTGTAATGCGAATGATTCACCGCATTATAAAGACTCAGCAGATTCTCCCTCGTGCTGAAAATCATCCGAAACAGCGTATCCTTGTGATTCCGCTTCACTTTTACAGAATTCCTACTTCTCATTCATTCTCCCTTCTGGCAGGAGAATTTCCACTTTTCTTTTAACCCTTTGAAAATCTCCTGCTCTTCAATTGTTGTTGACTTGGATAAGCATAAGATTTTCTTAGATTATTTTTAGAATATAGATAAATATATGAAATGTGGTAAAGAAAAATATATGCTTGTTATGTTAAATGTAGCATATCCTTACAGGAGATGCAAGCAGAATAACATCCTTTTTTAACAAACTTTTGATGTTTCAAATTCATGTCCTTCTTCCCTTCTTCCCAGACATCCCCGCCATCACAATAACAAACCAGAAAAACGGCTGCCTGCAGTTCATCAGCGTAAAACTCTCTGCCAGAAGTGCCAGCACCGCCGCCCTCTGCGCTTTCTCACACCGAATCACATTTTTCACAATCCAATACACCAGAAATGTGGTAGGAATCAGTCCATACGAAAACCAGACATCAAAAAAGCTGGAATGAATCTCATTAACATGAAAAACATCAAACACGCCCGGACTCAGAAGCTTCTCAAATCCATCATACGGAATAAAACGTTCAAAAAAACCCTCTCCCGCTCCATAAAACAAATACTGAGGCGTCAATACCAGCCGCTCCGCACTTCTGTCATACAGCAGATCATAGAGATTTCCATTTGCCAGCTTCCATATTTTCTGCTGGATTCTGGAAAGAAGCGTATAATCCGTCTGCGAAACATCAAAATTTGCCCCTGGCCAGATCCGATAGACGCCCAGCGCCAGCATCACTACAACAGCTGCCCCGCCGAACCACCAGAGTTTTTTATACTTTGAGTGCGTGCATCTTTCCCAGAAAAACTGCCATGCCAGTATTACAAAAAAGGCAAGCAGTCCCACAAACATACCGGTTGATTTTGCTTTTCCAATCAGAAGAACTCCCCAAAAAAACATTCCCCAGCACGCAATCCGTGTCTTGACTGTATACTCTGCCTTCCGCCGGTATTCCATAAAAAGCACCAGAATCATCGTAAAGATGAAAAAAGCAAACTGGTTCGGATCATTAAACGTTCCCATAAACCGAGAACCGCCCCAGCTCTCATGAAAATAGCGTCCTCGTCCGGAAATCAAAACAATTGTCTGAAACACCAGATTGATCCGACATATCCAGCAAAGTCCCCGCATAAACGAATCCGAATAAAGTGTCCGGAACGCCCAGATCAGGAATGCAGAATAAATCCAATAAAGCGTATGTAACGGAAAACTTCCTTTTCCTGTCCGAACAAAATAAATGCCATTAATGACAGCTGCAAATATCAGGAAGACCACCCAGGGAAAATCTTCCTGATACCAGATTTTCTTACCACTTCTCCACGCCATGATAAGCGCCAGGGCACCGGACAAGGCGAAAAACAGATCCGCGATGCCGATGCTGCCGCTGGGGAGAAGGTAGAATTGTTTGGTGAGGACGGCTGTGTAAAATAAAACTTCAACCATCCTGTTTCTCTCTAATTTCATTTGTTCTTACTTTATCCTAATCCCACAAATTTTCCGGATATAATCCACTCTCTATCATCTGTCGGAATCCCTCCTGCGCCGGTTCTATATCTTCTTTATAAGTAATTCCAATCCATCTGTCCGGCGTATTCAAAACTTTTACGGAAGCTAACTTCTTTTCAAGCAATTCCGCCACAATATTTGGGAGAAGATACTCCTTCTTCTCCGGATTTTCCCCTAATGCATCAAGGAATCTGGCAAATCCTTCATCTATGTACCGCAAAAAATCCGGATATCCGGCCCACATATTCATGGATACCATCGTATCCGGTGTGATCCATTTGCTTACCTTCGCATTATCACACTGGATTTTTCCATCTACACACTGAATTCCCGTCGTTTCAACGACCTCTTTCAAGAATCCCGCCTCATCTGCCACGCAGACACCTCTGGTAACCGCTCCGTTTTCACTCAGCGTATTCTTTAAAGAAAAGCCTGCCATTGCCAGATTTATCTTATCCGCATCTGTATTTCCAGAAAGCAGGAACTCATGAAGCTTCGAAAAAGCTTCTTTCCCATAATAATCATCTGCATTGATGATCACAAATGGTTCTTTCACAACATCTTTACAAGCCAGAATTGCCTGCCCGGTTCCCCATGGTTTTACTCGTCCTTCTGGAACATGATAGCCTTCAGGCAAGTCTTCTAACTCTTGATAGACATATTCCACAGGCATAACCTTAGATAAGCGATTTCCAATCACTTCTTTAAATTCTTTCTCAATGGCTTTCCGAATTACAAATACAACTTTTGTAAAACCAGCTTCCTTCGCATCGTAAATCGAAAAATCCATAATAATCTCTCCATTCGGAGCCATCTTAGCCAGCTGCTTGATACCGGTTCCAAAACGGGAACCTATACCGGCAGCCATGATGATGAGGGTTGTGTTCATGTTTTCCTCCATAACTATAAAGATGCAAATTTACAGAGTTGTTTCTTTCTGAACTATTCTCTTCTGTTCTCCCCATTTTTTACAGACTAACAGCATCAATTCTGAAATCATTACCGACCAAACGATTGACATTCCTAATTTTAACC
The DNA here is from genome assembly GCF_003479275.1 of Clostridium sp. AF20-7. Classification (NCBI taxonomy): domain Bacteria; kingdom Bacillati; phylum Bacillota; class Clostridia; order Eubacteriales; family Clostridiaceae; genus Clostridium; species Clostridium sp. AF20-7. Next base: position 166,013 of record NZ_QUGF01000004.1, read on the forward strand.
AATATCCATTTAAAGGAAATAATCTTTGAATCCAATCTTGAATAGGATAATGGATGCAATAAATTGGAAGTGCCAATTCACCCAAATGAATGCATATCGAATAAATATGCTTATTTTTTATATAATTTTCATCATTCATTAATGTAAAAAACATCACTATAATTAAATAGGCAATTATCTCCGCTGAAATATCAATTCCACCATTTCTAAAAAAAACAGTAATAAAAATAAAGCCTATAAATCCAATCACACTCGCTATACGAAATAACATTTTAGGGAAATCATCTTTTTCTTTATAATATCTTGTCATATAAAACAATGCGCTTCCAACAGTCAATCCAGCGATTCCTCTAAAGCACTGAAATATTCCGCCTTCCCAAATTGCAATTTTTTTCATATAATCCATGCACAATGAATATAACATAATAGGAATAAACCAGCATAAAAAATACTTATAAATTTTTTCATTTTTGACCATTAAAATTATAATCAACGGCAAAAACAAAATCAAATGCGTAATATACCACAAAGGTGGATCATAGGTATAAGAAGAATTTGCTATATCACTTCCTTTTAACAATAATAAATTATATATTAATGAAAAGGAAGCTACGCCTCTGTCATTTTCAGAGCATTTTGTAATAACATTCAAAAAGCTGAACAGCACCCCCCCCTACTGCATAAGGATACAATTTTTTTATTTTACTTTTTACATAAAAAAACATTTCATCGTACTCAACTTTATGTTTTTCCATTTTTTTGACAAAATGACTCGTTGTATAATATCCCGTTAATATAAAATAGAACTCTACAAATGCCCATCCTCCCAAAAAAATCGTACGATCCATCAATGTATATGAATGATGACATAATATTATAATTGCGCCAACAAACCTACACAATTCAATATATTCACACTTATTTTTCATTCATTCTCCTATACGTTTTACTTTTGCACACACAAAGCATGTACACAATTCTGTCTATAAATAAAATATTAAAACTTTTTCTTCATACTTTTTATTAATAGCTTTCACTATTTTATCTTGTCTCTGTGTATTCTTCTGGTGTATAATGAATAATTTTTGTACCACCCTCTTCAAACTTGAATGGGACATGTACCAAATCTTTCATTGCTTCTTTCACTCTACTTTGTCGTTCTTCCGGAACATAAAAAACAAGAAATCCGCCTCCTCCAGCACCTAAAAGTTTCCCTCCAAAAGCACCTTCTTTTATTCCAAGTTCATATAATCGATCAATAGAAGAAGTAGATATCTTCGAGCCCGTTTGCTTTTTTAACTTCCATGTAGTATCTAACAATTTTCCAAAATCATCAATATTTCTATTTTTATTTACCAATACCTGTTCCGCTTCATCTACCAAATCATACATTTCTGAAAGATATTCTGATTTACTTTTTGCAGCCACATTATTAACTGCTTGTATTTCAGAAGAAAATCGCGTGAAACCAGTAAAAAATAACAACAAATTATTTTCTAATTGTTTCTTCCTTTCCGGTGAAATCACAATTGGCCTTACATCATATTCATTTCCAGAAAAATCGATCCGATTCAAACCTCCAAATGACGCAGCTATTTGATCTTGCCATCCGCCTGCCTCTTTACAAAGTTCTCGCTCCAAATAAATAGCTTCATCTGCTAATTTCTTTTTATCCGCATATTTACCCTTTAATGCATAAAAAGCATTTAACATTCCCACCGCAAAAGAACTGCTTGTTCCAAGTCCCGATCTAGCTGGCAAATCTGCCTCATATACTAAACGTATCTCATGCATATTAAGCATATTCATTGCATTTCGAATTGCCGGATGCTTTATCTCATTATTTTCATTTACATATTCCATTTTCGAATACGTCAAATGTGTTTTATATTCAAAGAAACGCGGTAAATGACGGACATTTACATAACAATATTTATCAAACGTCGTAGATAAAACTGCCCCTCTATTTTCATAAAAATGTTCTGGGATATCTGTTCCACCGCCAAAAAAAGACATCCGAAATGGTGTTTTTGTAATTATCATATAATTTTCTCCTATATAAATTCAAACTTCATATTTTATGAAGACAATTAGCTTTTTAGAATATCATCCATTAGTTTATCCAATGGATATCTTTCAATAAATAAATTGTATTGATGAATACTCTCTTTTCTAATATCATCAATAGTCTTTTTCCGAACATCATCTTCATAATTTGTAAGTTCCATAAGATATTTAGCACACTCTTTTTCACTTTCTAATTGATGATATTTTTCTTTTAATCCAAGTCCAGTTGCTGCAATTTTTGTACAAATAATAGCCACTCCATATGACATTGCTTCTAATGTCTTACACTTCAATCCAGAATAAAAAGTATCAGGATTGATGTATATATCATATGAGGAATAGAACTTTTTCAAGTCATCAATATATCCTAAAATTCTTATATTATCTGGAACCTTTAATGATGAAAGCATATTACAAACCCCACCCGCAATATTTAATTGTATTTTTTTGTTATTTGCAAGATCCGATATTAATTTCTTAATAGCAAAATAATTAGGCGGATTTGAAGAAGCCAAATATCCTACTTTTATTAAATCTTCTTCATATTTATTATCATTCCTTTTTTCATCAATATAATGGCATGCAGGAACGAATGGATATGTAATTACCTTCGTTTGATAATTTGTTATTTTTCTAAAAAACGTTGCATCGTCTTCCTGTGATGCCAAAACAATATCTGCCCGTTTAAGTGCACGTGCTTCTTCTCTTTCCGTATTTACCCCAAACCAAAAACTCCACTCTGGAAAACCCGCTTTTTTTAATGATTCATTATGTTTTGTAAATTTGTCATGTGTATATAATACTTTCTTTGCATTTGGCAAAACCTCAAATGCTTTTGAATAAAATAAATAATTTGCCATGCAAAGATCGTAATGATAATGTTCATTCATTCGGACTATCGATTGTAAAAATTCATCATCAACCCAATCATCTATATAATCCCCATCCGCACAATTAGGTGAAACATTAGTATGCGAAAAATATGGATTTGATGCATGTTGATAAAAAACTCTATCCCAAACTTTTCTATTTATATTATCAGGTCTAAACTCATTATAATACAAAAACAAATGCATTTGATATTTTCTCTTTTTTAACATTTCGGCAATATTTTCAATGTTATGAATTGCTGCATTTTCAGAATACCATGGCACAATTACAAGTGCTTTTTTCCCTTCTCCCACAGGTTCTAATTCAAATATTCCTGTATCAAAATCCATGCAATATAATCGATTTGAATTACCATCTATTTGAACTTCTCCCTCATGTAATTTATTCCATATAAAAGGTCTATGCATGAATTGATTAAATTTTGTCCATATAAAATCACCCATTCTTGTATGATACATGACCCTTAGAATATTTTTCGTTAAATCATGTTTTCTACGACCATCTTCATTTACAACTATCCCTGTTTCAAATTGTTTTAAAAATGGATATACAGTTTTATAGTAATAATCTCGCATTTCCCATCTTTGGAATCGTGCATTATCTAATCCAACTCCAGCTTCTTTTCCCTCTTTATAAAATTCTTTTGCCTTCTCTAAAAATTTTTTTTGCGTTTTATCATCCAAACGATTATAATGGAACAAAAAATCAAAATACCCATGCAAATAAAAAGCATTTTTAAAAATCTCAAATTTTTTATGCTCCATCAGCCATTTTTTTATCTGTGCATAATTCTTAAATTCTGCATCCCAGTTCTTCGATGATTTACTTGAAGAATTTGTTGTCATAACTCGATAGTCATATACCGCATCAGGTATACACACAACTGTTTTGGTGGATGAATATATCATAAATTTAAAAATTCCATCTTGATACGCTGCTCCAGCCGATTCAATCATTCTAATTTGATTATTCTCTAAAAAATCTCTGCGATAAAGTGCCGCCCATATAGATGATTCCATTAACATCAAATCGTTAGAATAACATGGCTCTACTATCACCTCAGGCTCATAAAAAGGAAATGGGGGTTTTACTTCACAACTTCCACCATCTTGATATAGTTTTTTAAACCCCGCCTTAACAACATTGGCCTGATGTTTTTCAGCTGCTTTGTATAAAACTTCCAACATATTGGGCTCAATAAAATCGTCTGTTTCAACAATTGCAACATATTTTCCTGAAGCCTTATCAAATCCACTATTAACAGCTTTTCCGTAACCTCCATTTTTCTGATGAATAGGTTTTACACGATGATCTTTTTCAGCATAATAATCCATTATTTCTCCGCACTTATCAGGCGAACCATCATCAACTGGAATAATTTCGATATCTTTTAGCGTTTGATTTAATACACTCTCAATGCATTGTTGAAAATATTCTTCGACTTTATAAGTCGGCATTATTACTGATATTAAAGCCATTTTTTCTCCTTTATAACTTACCTCATTATCAAAATCTTTGCACTTTCATATAAAGCACTGATCACATCAGCACAATATCATTTATTTATCACATTACCTATTTCATCTTCCGTAATCCAATCGCTCACAACTCCATCACCTAAATATTTACTTTTATATTCCACAAAGTCATTTTCCACCGCCCAAAAATCTTGATTCCAGCTCTCCTAATATCTTTTATTTTCTCATCATCAGCATATTGTAAGTTTATATTAACTGCTTTAACTTTGTATTTATTACAATTCGAAAGCAATTCATCAAACTTGTCTGGATAGACTGCATGCTGTCTTAACATAATATTCTTAAATGGATATATTTTTAATACATCCTCTAAGTCCTGGACATCATAGCAAGAAACAACCAAATGATTCAGCATTTCATCATTTTCTTTAAAATGTTCAATAATCCACGTATATGTTTCTTTTGCATCCTCTTTTACATCCAAAACCATATACGCGTCCGAATGGGATTTCATCCAATCTACAACATCTCTGAATGATAACGGTGTATATTTTGACAAGATGCGAGCTTGTTTAAATTGTTCTAAAGTCGGCAGGTATTCTCTTGGTATCTGCTCTTGAAGATATTCACTCGGCTGGCGTTCAATCTGCTGTAAATATTCAAATTCAGGCTGCCCTAAGTCTACTTGTGTCCAGTCATGCCTCAGTACAATTTCATCATCCGAGGTAAATCTCAAATCAATATCAAATAGCCTTGTCTCATTTTGATAGGACTGATTGAGTGCTTCTAACGAATCTGTATATATGTTTCCATCTATTCCCCCTCCAGCATGAGCAATCACATTATAGTCATAAAATTTAGCTTCCTGAGTTGGTTTGCTGCAGGAACATAATACACAGCATCCGCATAACATTAATATGTATTTCCAACATTTCATCTTTCGCTGCCTTTATATTCTTCCCTTATTTTTTCTTTAATACTTTTTGTAGAAACTGATTTTGTATATGGAAAATAAACACACGAAACTCCTTTTTGTTTCAACTTTTCTTCTATTTCATTGTACATCTTCGTATTTTTCCAATCGTCTCCATGAAATAAAACGTTGTAATTAATTTCCGTTAATACCTCCAGCTTGTTCATTGTTTTCTGCGGAATTACTTGATCTACACATTTCAATGACTTTACAATACGAAGTCTGTCTTCAAAAGGAATAATGGGAAATTCTCCTTTATACTCTTTTACCAGTTCATCTGTGCTTACACCTACAACAAGGTATTCACAATTTTCCTTTGCTTTTTCCAGTATATTTAAATGCCCTACATGGAACAAATCAAAGGTGCCTGTTGTATACCCGATTTTGAATTTCTTTTTCTGCATAAAACAATCCCTTTATACTAATTTTCATCGCATTTCAGTTTACTTAGATACTCCTTGTAATCCATCTCTGTATCGAAAATTACCCCTCCATGCGTATTCGATACATTCTGAGGCGTCATATAATCTCCATACCTATTTGTCAGATATGCGTCATACCCAGCCGGTACCGGCATTTTCAAATATTCAAAGTCCATCCAAATTGTCTCATCATACATATGGCGGTCTCTGATTCTCTTTTCTGTATCAAAAATAAAGTTTAAAGGTGCCACCTTATCTGCATCTTTCTCTTTGACTGACCGGAACATATCATCTATATATTTCCAGCAATTGTCTGTACTCAGATTTTCTTTCAACTCCTCTGGAATTTCAAAATCCTCCGGCCATTCAAATTCTCTTCCATCTGTCGTTTCAACAATAAATTGCTTTAATACATCACAGTTCCTTCTCTGCTTCTCTACAACCTGTACATCATTTGAAACATTCTCTAAAACAAACAGATCGATAAAAATACCCTGATTAAATTCTTTATTCTGTCTTTCTTCTACGCTTAGGATTCCAGTTGTATAGCTATTTCGAATCTGAGCATGTCCATGTACATACTTTTTATCCGTGTACACATTCTGAAAAAAATACGGTTCTGTGAAATATCTGGGAGCAATCTCACATAACTTATCATAGTCTTCCCGGAACATTGCAAAATCCATATCATCATCCCAAGGAATGAATCCTTTGTGGCGCACTGCTCCCAACATAGTTCCTGCATCTGCGAAGATTTTTAAATTATTTTCCCTGCACACCGTCAGCAGGCGATCTGCCATCTCCAATTCAATCGCCCATACTTTTTTCTGCTGTTCTGTTATTTCAAAACCGAATTTTGTTTCCGGATCAAAAAATGACTTTATTGGATATGTGTTCCATCCATGCGGCATTACCAAAAATCCATGCTCTTTTCGCTCAGCTGTCTTGATATCCAACACAATAAAATCTGTCAGACTGTCATGAAGAACTAAATTTTCTCCCCATATACGTGCTTCCAAATAATATTGACCATCCAAAAGATAATTTTTATCAATATGACATTCCATGACTCCGCAATGCTCAGATAAAATCATTTTTTTATATTCCAATGCGGTTGATGTCCGATAAACTGGTGTATGATCCTTTGTAACAATTCCAAATGCAAAACTTAACGGCATATTTTTGGTTCTGCTTGCATATTGAAAACGAATTGTTATCTTATCTCCGGTATCAAAACAAGCACTGGATTTTCCTTCTTTGTCCAGCAGTTCAATCGAAGTAAAATGAACCAGTCCTGTTCCTTCTCTTTTCGCCTCCGGAGCGCTGAAAATACTCAGTGAGCTGCAGGTCTCATCAGTAAAAGGATTTTCCTTCTCCTTTTCCTTCATCTCTCCTTTATTTCCACTTAAGCTGTTTAAATACGCTCTTGATACTTCACGGACGGTTCCACAACCTCTGACAACTCCTTTTTCTAACCACAAAGCATTGTCACAGATTTTTCGAACCGATTCCATCGAATGAGATACGTACAGAAGTGTCGTTCCTTCTTCTCGCATCTTTTTCATTCTTTTCTCACATTTTCGCTGAAACGCATAATCGCCAACCGCAAGAACCTCATCACAAATCAGAATATCCGGCTTAACCACCGTCGCGATCGCAAATCCAAGTCTTGCTGCCATACCGGAAGAATAATTCTTAATCGGCATATCTAAAAATTTTTCCAGCTCTGCAAATTCTACTATTTCATCAAAATGCTCTTTCATGAACTGTTCGTCATGCCCTAAAACAGCTCCATTTAAGTAAATATTTTCCCTGGCTGTCAAATCACCATCAAAACCGGCGCCCAATTCAATTAAAGGAGCAATCGTTCCGTTTACCGTTACTGTTCCTTTATATGGTTTTAAAATTCCGCAGATCACCTTTAACAACGTCGATTTTCCAGAGCCATTGATTCCTATGATTCCCCAGGACTCACCTTTTTTTACACTGAATGATACGTTTTTTAATGCAAGGAACTCCTCAAACATTAATTCTCGCTTTACAAGCTTAATAAAATATTCTTTCAGATTATCTATCTTTTCAGAAGCCATATTAAATCTGGCTGTTACATTCTTTACTTCAACTGCTATTTCATTTTTTTCATTCTGTTTCATTTTTTCCTCGTCTAAATATATAAAATAAATTTATCCTGTGTTTTAGAAAAAACAATGCTTCCGACAACCAGCGATATAAGTGCTACCGTAAATCCGTAAAGAATCCACTTAATATCAGGGAATACTCCTTTTAAAACAATGGTCCGGAATTGTGCTACATATGAATACATTGGATTAAATATTTTAATTAAATGCTGTACTTGTTCTGGAAGCTGCTCAATTGGATAAAAAATTGGTGTAAGATAATTCCACGCTGTTAAGACTGCTGCATAGATATGCTGAATATCTCGGAAGAAGACACATCCCTGAGCCAATAGCAATCCAAGTCCAATACTAAATATATAAATTTGTATCAGCACAACCGGAATCCAAAACATATAAAAATTAAATTTCACACCGCACACAATAAATACAATCAACATAGCTCCAAGAGAAAATAAAGTATTTACGAAACTGCTTGTTATTTTGGATATTGCAAATATATATTTAGGTACATATGTCTTTTTTAGCAATGCACTATTTCCTATAATTGACCACATGGCCTGACTGGTTGCATCTGACATAAAACTAAACAATGTAGAACCAATAATCAAATATACCGGATAGTTTTCAATATTAAAGCGAAACATTTGTCGAAACACAATTACCATAATAATCATGATCATTAATGGATTCAGAATGCTCCATATATATCCCAGAAAACTTCTCCGGTATTTCAATTTAATATCTTTTATTACCAACTGCTTCATGAGCGGTTTATATTTTTTAAATAATTCTATTTGTTTCTTTCCCATTCTCAATTCTCCTAATGGATACTAACCTCTACTTTTTATTATTTTTCAATCCAGAGCTTTTCGTTTTTTAATATTTCGTATTTTGTCTTATATTCTTTTTGAGTTTTTCCATATTGAACCATCAGAATCCGCCAAGTATTTATGCAATACATAGCTGCTTTGAAAAGCTGTCTTTCTTCCCGGACTGCCGCTCTCTTCTTTTTTGCCCCAGTATCCCGCAATTCAATCCGCTTCTTTCGGAAAATCGAAAACGGTGCATCATACGGACGTAAGATACCTACTTCTTTATCTGCTGGCAGGAACCAGCCGTTAAAAGTTATCTTTTTCCAAAACTGTTTTTTATTCCGATCCGGGTTATAGCACCTCTGTAATTCTTTTAGGGTTGGCTGCTCTTCCAATTCCATCGGCTCTGTATCCGGAAGATGCTTTCTCAACTGATTGTTCAACCGCTCTGCGTCTGTCCCCATCAGCCATTCTGGACCTTTCATGAAATCTATCATTCCCCGCCAGGAGAAATAGGCTTCTTCATAACGCATCTTTAAAACAGCTGTTATGATAAATTTAGAGATCCATTTCCACATCTGAATTCGTGACATATCCGGTTCATGCAGTGCTGCAAATATCAGGTTATTCCGCACATCGTAATATGCGTTTGTTCCCAGAAAATTCACTTCAAACCCTTTATGCCAGACATTGAATCCGTTTAAGAAAACAATGCCTGTCTCTCTGTTTCGAATCTCATATTCGATATCATCCCGGTGAATAAACAGCGGAAGCGGCAAATTATCTTTTCGAACTGTATTCAGGGAATAGCAGCAGCACCACCAACCGGAATACATCCGGTATTCGTCCTGCGGTGTTTCAATTAATGGTTTCCGGCAGTTACGAAAACTTCGCATATCTGTCATGACGAGGCGGTTAGTCACATTGAATCCTTCAAACCACTCTCCCATCGCCTGACAAATATACGGATAATCTTCCCGAAGCAGCGTACCTCCCAAGCGGATATCCTCCCACTCATCCTTCCGCATCCCCAAAAATCCATACGCCCGCACAAACAGTTCCGGATCCATGACGGCATCATCATCCATCAGCTGTACATGCGTTAATCCGAGACGTTCTTTTTCCTCGATCGCCTCAATCATGCCTCTGGTGAAACCGCCTGCGCCGCCGACGTTGCGGTTTGGTATGATTCGAACGGTTTCTGGATATCTGGCTGCCAGGCGGCTGATTTCTTCATGTTCCGAAAGCGTTCTTCCGTTGTCTACCAGCCAATAGCAGAGTTTTAAAGAAGCATTTTCCGGTCGTTCCAGAAATTGCAGGATACTTTTCAGATTTCGGAGGACATACGGCTCTCTCTTAAACGTGCAGACTACCGCTGCGATCCGCACCTGTTTTTCATTCCGACAAGTTCCCTCATACCAGCCTTTTATATGATTTGATATATCAAAACCGATATTTTTCTTTGTATCCTTTATCGTTTTGGCAGCTGCATTTTCTACTGATTCTGTCTCCGCGTTTTTCACGTTCTCCGATTCTGTCTCTTTCCCGGCACCTATCTTTTTCACCGAAAACCAGAAAACTCCTTTTTCCGTCTCCGGATATGGGAACTCCAGATCCAGAGTTTCTTTCCCCCCCGTCAGCATCTTTTCCTGAATGATATTCTCATCCAGCATCAGACGAATTGCCTGACAGCCATTCAATTCCAGGTGCAGCGTCAAACTTTCCTGGTTTGTGTACTTCTTCCTTTTTTCGATATAGAAAAGGTTGAAATATCCATTGAAATCGACCCATTCTCCATTTCGATGGAAATACAGTTCTTCTTCCCTGCAGATATCTGCTTCCGGAAATCGTATATTTTGTAGACGCATCCGCTGTGTCTCCTTTTCAGTCCTTTTAGGAACTGCCGTTCCTCATTCCATGTTTTGAGAATTATATAGTTTCTAATCTGTCTTTATATCTCTGACGGATCTATCTTCATATTTAGAACTTCCTTCTGCTCCGCCCAAGCGCCCATACCGCCGCCCGGTACAGCCCATACCGGCTTACCCGCAGCAGCTTCACCGCCTTATTTCGGTTCGCATGGTAAATTTCCGGATAGTCCCGAAGTAATTCATCTTCAAACTGCATCAATGCATGCTTTACTTCCTTGCCAGCCGGAAGGCTCAGAAGTATCTTCACTCTCCCAGCTGCCACCCTGGCGATTCCATTTTCAAGATACTGTAGCTTTTCCTGAGTGCATGAAATCTTCTTTCCGTCTTTTCCGGTAAGTGTTCCGCCCTGATACAGGCGGTAAAAGGACAGCAATGATTCCATCACTCGGTCATAATTTTCCTTATTCCTGATCATCTTCTCCGGGCTGACACTCTGTCCTTCCCGGCCGATCCGGTACTGATAGACAAAGTCCGGGATAAAGGATACGGTCTTGACCCACGGAATCGGATACAGGATGTATTCGGCATCAACGTAATAGCAGTGTTCATCGATCGAAAGCGGCATTTTCCGCAGGATCTCTGTTTTCCATGTGATTCCATGCATTTTCATGTAAATCTGGTCTGCGATTCCATCGAATCCATAGGAAATCCCATATTTCACCCCTGAAAATGGTTCTGGAATTTCTGCTTTTTTCGGAAAGGAACTTTCCTCTCCGCTTCCGTTGTCAAACCGCCAGTAGAAACCGCTGACCAGCACATCATCCCGACAGTTTTTCAGCGCAGCAATCAGATGATCCAATGCCTCCGGATCCACCCAGTCATCGGCATCGACTACTTTCATATATCGCCCCGATGCATTCTGGATGCCGCAGTTGATCCCAGATCCATGACCGCCATTTTCTTTATGAATGACACGGACAACGGTCGGATAGCGCTCCGCATATTGATCAGCAATCGCACCGGTTTGATCTCTTGATCCATCGTCTATAATCAATATTTCCAGGTATTCGGACCAATCCATACCTGGTTGAAAATCAGACATTCTTGCTGATACAGTTTGAATGTTTGATTCCGTTTCATTTCCTGTCCAGCTCTGATTTTTCTTTTTCAAATCCTGGTCTTTGCATCCTGCGCACAGTGAATCCAGGGTATATGTGATATATTTTTCCGCGTTATACGCCGGGATGACGACTGTCAGAAGCTTTTCCATTGTCTGCGACTCCTTCCGTACTCTCTTTGAGCATCATGATCTTCGGCGTCATCAGGATGAGCTTCAGGTCGAGAAGCAGAGAGTAATTTCGTATGTAAGTCAAATCCAGTTTCAGTTTGTCATAGGACGTTGTATTGTATTTTCCATAGACCTGCGCATATCCGGTCAGTCCGGCTTTCATCTTTAAGCGGTAGCAGAATTCCGGGATTTCTTTCTCGATCTCCGCCGCCAGCTCCGGGCGTTCCGGACGCGGTCCTACGATCGACATCTCACCTTTCCAGATATTGAAAAGCTGCGGCAGCTCGTCCAGGCGGGTTCTCCGAAGGAAATGTCCCACCGGCAGGATCCGGTCATCGTGTTCCGCTGCCAGTCTCGCCCCGGTTTTTGCCTCCGCGTTCTGGATCATCGTCCGAAATTTGCAGATCTGAAATTCTTTTCCGCCCTCTGTGAGACGGGTCTGCTTGTAAAAGACCGGACCGCGGTCGGTCAGGTAGATCGACAGCGCCACCAGAAGGAAAAATGGGGATAATACCACGATTCCGATGCTCGAACAGATGAAATCCATCGCCCGCTTAATAAATCGCTGAAGATCCGATATGCCATCATTTCTCGATAATAGCAGAGGACTGTCAAAGATATCTAATTCCTGGGAAGTCCGGATCAGAATGTCCGATAATTTCGGCACCGTGTAGGTCCGGATATCCTGCTCAAAACATTTCTTTAAAAGCGCATTTCGATCCTTCGCCGGAATATCTCCGATGATCAGAGCGTCGTATTTTTTTGCTTCTTCCAGAATCGCTTTCATGCCAACCCGGATATGAATGGCTGTTTCCAGATAGTATTTATCTTCTCTGGAATGAATCTTTTCCATCAGATGAAAGGCCGGACGGTCTCCGCATACCAAAAGCATTCTTCTTGGCGGAAACAGAATCCTGTATATCTGCTGAAACAGGAACGTCCAGATCAGTGCAATCAAAAGCTGGACAACCGTCATCCCAAGCAGTATCCGGGGATCATGAAATTTTTTATCTAACAGAGAAATCTGAATATACGTAATCAGATTTAAAAGTCCGATCGAAAGGATCTGAGAACAGAGTAGATTTCCTTTTTTCAGGTATCCGATCCGGAATCCCCCGTAAGTCAGCAGGAAAAATAGTAATAGTCCCGCATACAGGGCGATCATCAGCCAGTTTCCTCTTCTCCAGAACGGAAATTCGATCATTTTGTTGAAATATCCGTTCCAGACATATCCATAAGCGCCAACTTCTGCCCCCATCAGGAGCAGCGCACCTATCAGACGGAACAGTCGTTTGAATGGTTCATATTGTCTCAAAATAGTTCCTCTTCTTTTTGTTTTTATTCAGGCCGAACTCCACAGAACCCAACGTGTAATTCTATTCCAGGTAATCTGCCTGTTTCTTTTTATAGGAACACTAAGCATCCTCAGAAAGCGTTCCTCTCAATTTTTTCTGATAGAGTATTCCACGCACGGATGCCGGAATCAGACTTGCAGTAACGCGGATCACGCAGTTTCGCAGATACTCTCTTCTATTTAAAAATCCACTTTTAAAAAACGTTTTCTGCAGATTCAGAGCGGCCCTGGCATAGGACAGACCGCCGCGGCGTTTGATCATCCCATTGTCCGTTCTCGCATACACCAGAATATCCGAAAGATTTTCTGCTTTATATCCTGCCTGCAAAAGACGGACCCACAATTCATAGTCCTCCGCCCCCGGAACCGGATGATAGTTTCCCACCGCCAGCACAGCTGAACGCCGCATCATGACGGCCATATGGTTCATCGGATTGCGCTTTCTGGCAAACGTTAAAATTTCTTTATATTGGCAGGGAAGTGACCGAATTCCAGTGATTCTGCCCGGCGGAAACAATTTTCCATTCATCCCACTTCCAATTTCACCTCTATCTGGCGCATTTAGGTTATCTACATTTTCCTGTTCTGGCACTTCTGCTGCGACAAATTCTGCAATTTTTCCGCTCAGAAGTCCGAGTTTCCCCTGTTCTGCTTTCTTTCCCAGCAATTTGCCCGCTGCTTCTTCTGCATATCGTTTCAGCTGCTTTTCACAGCGATCTGGACAGGCAATATCATCACTGTCCATGCGGGCGATCCATTCATTTCGGCACGCTTCTACACCTGCTGCCAGCGCCCGTGCGATTCCGCCGCATACAGGAAGGCGAAGCACCTGCAGAACTCCCGGCCATTCCCGGTCAATCGTCTGGATCGTTTCATCCAACACTGGTGTCAACGGTCCATCGCATACCAGGACAAATTCATCTGGAGGAATCGTCTGATTCATCATGCTGGCTGCCGCCTGATAGAAATACGCTGGATTTTCTTTGTGATATACCGGCATCAGAACCGAATATTTCATACACTCATACTCATTATTCTGCTGCCAGCTTTGTTCCATCGTTCTCCGCTCCATGTAATCTTGTTATCTTTTTTGATGGGTTCTTTCCAGAGACCGATACCCGGCTAAAATCGTTTTCCTGGAAATCTCCTGAAAGATTTTTAGGGTTCAGGGGTCCTTTCTTTGGGAAAACTGCCTCCGGATCATCTTCCATCCGGATTGCCAGCTCTACCTGTCGTGCTTCGTTCAGCAGTTCTGCCTGAATCGTCACGATTCGTTTCCGCAGCCGCTTCCGGATGATCTTTGGCAGCATCTCACCAAGCACCCCTTCCGCCCATTCGATCTCCCCCGCGTCATTTGCCCGCACCAGAAACCGCCGGACGGTGTGGGAAGAATCCTCCCGAAGAAGTTCTTTCAGAAATTTCTCTTCCTCTTTTTTCAGGGGGACTGCCGTTCCATATGGATGTGCTTCCGAACCAGCATTCAGAAATCGCACCAGCCCCGCCAGACATTTCACTCCGTCTTCCAAAACAGGCTCATCCGCCGTGTCCACAAACACATAGCCCGGAAACATGACTTCCGTATCTACATAGTAGACACCGCCCATCCGCCAGGTCCGTTCTTTGGACAACACAAAACAAGGCTTTTCAGCCTTATCCCGATAAAAATGATTCAGTTTTTCTGCCGCTTCTGCCTCGCGTCCCACAGGTGTCTGCACCACGTACCACATACAGGCGTTCTCCCTTTCATGTTTGCGATTTTCGCAGAATATCTAGTTCTGCGAAAATCTTCAATCATTATACGATACTTTCAAGGTTAATTCAATAGAAGTTTCTCCCAAGAATCTCTTATGAAATTATTAAGTCGTCATTTCTGAACAAAATTTTCTGAAATTCTCATATAATATTCCCCTTTGCTTTTGAAATTTTTGTCAATACAGCATCTGGGTTCTGCATATAAAACCGTTTATTTTCGCAGAACTAGATATTCTGCGAAATTTTTTATTCTGTTTTTTTCAGCTACAAGCTATTATGTTGCATTTATGATATAAGATTTATCTTTTGAATTGGTAGACTTTTTAGACAATTTCATCGAACGATAGTACTCCACGCCTTCGCTCTCTCCCAGAAGCTTCATGTGGAATGTTTCGTATAGACAGCAAAAAAGCATTCCAAATGAGTTTTTCCTCATCAAGAATGCTTTTTGCATTCAGGGCTGATTGAAATGCCGAATTGTCCGGGTTGACAAACATTCCCATATTCACCTATCCCTTCTGAAATCACATAATTTTATTTTTTCATTTAGGAAATCAACTAGCAAGCACGCGAAAAAGGATCGGGCAAAAAACAGCGGCCACACAGTTTTTCTCCCCTGTATAGCCGCTGGCCTTATCTGCACAGAAAAGTCACAGATTCTTCTGCTTCTTCCCATGCCGTTTTTATTTATTTCATAACAATATTCACAATCCGTCCCGGAACATAAATTTCTTTTACGATATTTCCAGTCAGCTTGTCCTTGATAGCCTCTTTACCAGCGGCGATAGCATCTTCTTTGGAGATGTCTGCCGGTACGGTGATGGTCGCACGGACTCTGCCGTTGATCTGAACGGCTACCTCTTTCTCGTCATCCTTCATCTTCTCTGCGTCGCACTCCGGCCAGGAAGCATGGAAGACACTGTCGGTGCCGCCGAGCTCCTGCCACAGCTCTTCACCCAGATGCGGTGCGAACGGTGCCAGCAGGATAGTGAAGGTCTTGAGGGTTTCTTTGTCGATGCCGCCCTCTTTCTTCGCCAGATCGATGAGCTTGTTGTTGTACTCCATGAAACCGGAGATAACGGTATTCAGGCTGAACTGCTCGAAACGCTGCTCAATGTCGAATACCAGTTTGTGGCGCAGTTTAACCATTTCCTTGGTCTCTTTGATGTCTTTGTCCTTGCTGGTCATAACCAGGTTGTAGAAACGGTTCAGGAAACGGGATACGCCCTCGATACCGCGGTCATCCCACTCTGCATCCAGTTCCGGCGGTCCTACGAAAAGCTCATAGAGACGCAGGGAATCGCAGCCGTAGTCGCGTACCAGATCATCCGGGGATACGACATTGCCTTTCGACTTACTCATCTTGATACCATTCTTACCAGTGATCATACCCTGGTTGAACAGCTTCTTGAACGGCTCGTCGAAGTCAATAACACCGATATCGCACAGGAACTTAGTGTAGAAACGGGAATACAGCAGATGCAGTACTGCATGTTCAACACCGCCGATGTACATATCAACCGGCAGATATTTGTCTGCTTTCTCACGGGATACCAGTTCTTTATCGTTCTTGTTATCTACATAGCGCAGGAAGTACCAGGAAGATCCAGCCCACTGCGGCATGGTGTTTGTCTCACGTTTTGCCGGAGCGCCGCAGCACGGGCAGGTGGTGTTGACCCACTCGTCGATGGCTGCCAGCGGGGATTCACCGGTACCAGTCGGCTGATAGCTTTCTACCTCCGGAAGTTTTAACGGAAGCTGATCCTCCGGAACCGGTACGTTGCCGCACTTCGGGCAGTGTACGATCGGGATCGGCTCGCCCCAGTAACGCTGACGGGAGAATACCCAGTCACGCAGCTTATAATTGACTCTCTTGTGACCGATACCTCTCTTCTCAATCATTTCCGGCGCTTCTTTTTTCAGTACGGAAGATTCCATACCATTCCACTCGCCAGAGTTGATCATCGTGCCGGACGCCTCGGTATACGCCTCGGTCATGTTCTCGATCTCTTTACCATCCTTTGCGATAACCTGAATGATCGGGATATTAAATTTCTTTGCAAACTCGAAGTCACGGTCATCGTGTGCCGGTACGCACATGATAGCGCCGGTACCGTAGTCAGCTAATACATAATCAGACAGCCAGATCGGAACCTTCGCACCGTTGATCGGGTTGATTGCATAAGTTCCGGTAAATACGCCGGTCTTTTCCTTATCCTGCAGACGGTCTACGTTGGAACGCATGGATGAATCGAAAATGTATTTCTCTACTGCCTCGCGGGTCTCATCGGTTGCCAGGCTCTTTGCCATCGCGTGCTCCGGAGCCAGTACCATGAAAGTTGCACCGTACAGGGTGTCCGGGCGGGTGGTGTAAACGGTGATCTTCTCATCGCGTCCCTCTACGCCGAAATCAACCTCTGCACCGTAAGATTTACCGATCCAGTCAGTCTGCATCTTTTTAACCTTCTCCGGCCAGTCCAGTTTGTCCAGATCATTTAAGAGGCGGTCTGCGTACGCGGTAATCTTGAGCATCCACTGACGCAGGTTTTTCTTGGTAACCGGGGTACCGCAGCGCTCACAGCAGCCGTTGACAACTTCCTCGTTTGCCAGACCTGTCTTACAGGATGGGCACCAGTTGATCGGGAATTCTTTCTCGTATGCCAGACCTTTTTTGAACATCTGGACGAAGATCCACTGGGTCCATTTGTAGAATGCCGGATCTGTGGTATTTACTTCCATATCCCAGTCATAGATGGCTGCGATCTCGTTGATCTGACGTTTAATATTTTTAATGTTGGACTCGGTCGAGATAGCCGGGTGTACGCCCATCTTGATCGCGTAGTTCTCTGCCGGCAGACCAAATGCGTCCCAGCCCATCGGATGGATCACGTATTTGCCGCGCAGCAGCTGATAACGGCTCCATACATCTGAAATAACGTAGCCTCTCCAGTGACCAACGTGCAGACCACTTCCGGACGGATATGGGAACATATCCAGGCAGTAGTATTTTTCTTTCTTTCCATCGTTTACATTGATGGGATGTTTTTCCCAGTTCTCGCGCCATTTTTTCTCAATGGCGGTATGATTGTACTGTGACATCTTTGTTCCTCCTGTTTTCTGCTTAACCCACGCTGATTTTTTGCTATTTCCTGTCAAAATCCGGCTCCAGTCTCTAAAATAATGATTCATTATTGCAATCGACTGATCCGTTGGCAGTTGCATAACATCCAACCCTTGCGGACATTCTTTCAATCCGGTAACGTCAAAAACGCCCTGCGTCTCTACATTACCTGTATAGAGACGCAGGGCGAAAATTCCAACTGCGCGGTACCACTCTATTTCACACGGAATCCGTGTGCTCCTCATCGTCCTGTAACGGCGGATGACCGGCTCTGTCTACTCGGGTATTCAAAAACACTTCTTTCAACAGGCTGCTCCCGGACCAGTTCGGCGGCTTCCTTCCGCTGCCTCACACCATCCGGCAGCTCTCTGTAGAAATTTCGCGGCTTACTACTTCCGTTCATTGCATTTGTGCTATCTGGTAGAATAGCATAAATGGGAAGAAATGTCAAGTAACGTGACCTTCTCAAACTTGCACGTGACAGATTCGACGTTCTTTCAATACATGACATTTTCGACAATCTTTCAATCACCGTCAAACCTACACCTGAATCCGCTCTGCCACTTCATCGCCCAGTGCCAGCCGAACCTTTCCATTTCCGATGATCAGACCATCCAGCACACGTCCAAGGACCCGGATACGGCTTCCTTCTTTGATTCCATAGCGCTCCAAAAAGTTCATCACATCCGCATTTCCAAACATCCACTTGATTTCACAGGACTCTCCCGCCTGCACCTTTGCCAACGACTGCATACAACGACCTCCTGACTGATATTCCGCTTTCTGTAACTGTTCAGTACCTTCACAGTCACGCGCAAAAATCCATTAAAAATCGCCTACGGCAATGGGATTTTTGTCTGCTGGTCCATGTTTTCGTACGGTCAGCGCAGTAAATGCGCAGACCTACTGAACAGTTACCGCTTTCTTTACTATTATTATATACAGTCAGACTATTGTTAGTCAATGGTAATAATTGTTAGTTAATTCTAACAGTATTTAGCCGTTACCGTGAACCATCTCCACACTTCTCCGTCCATCTCCCGACGGATTCTGCCGCGCAGGCGGAGGTAGTCCAGATGCGCCATGCACTCTCCCACCGCAAACCACTTCTGGGACGGTGGAAATTCTTCCCAGCTGGCGGCACGGATCTTCCAACGCATCTTTCCAGCCGTCTCATATGCCGTCATGCCCGGATGTTCGGCAAGCAGCGCCTCCGTCTCCGCCAGACGCCGCTCATGGTGTGCCAACAGTGTCTCGATGCGCGCTGCATAATCGCCCGTCTTCCGATGTCCCGGCAGGGCAAGGCAGACCGGATATTTTCTGGCGAGGCGCAGGCTGTCGAGATAATCGCCCAGCGGATCCTCCGATTCCAGCCAGGAAGTAATATTCGGCGATATATCAAACAGGATATGATCGCCCGTGAACATGATGCCCTGCTTCTCTGCCCAGAACATCGCATTGCCCGGCGTATGCCCCGGCACGGAGATCATTTCCAGGGTGTAATCTCCTACCGTGTATTTCCAGCCTGCCTCAATCGGAACAAAACGGTCATCAACCTGATCCAGCTTATAGCGGACTGCCGGATTGAGCGCCTGCGTTTTCTTCATCTCATCCTCCGGAAATCCCCCGGCACGGAATTGCTCCGCCAGCCGAAGCGGACGCTCTGGTGTAAAACCGTCCTTTAAAATCGCCAGATCGGTTCCGCTGATATAGATGCGGCTGTCCGCCCCTGCCGCCTCCCTGGCAAGTCCTGTGTGATCCGAGTGCAGGTGTGTCAGAAGAATATCCAGCCGATCCGGGCTACTTCCAAGTGCCCGAAGCCCGGCAAACAGCGCCTCCCGGCATTCCTCGCGCCGAAATCCGGTGTCAATCAGAAGATCACGCTCGTTTTCTTTTCCCTTGATCAGGTAACTGTTGAGTTCCCGCAAAGGATTCTGCGGCAATTCCACACCGATCCGCCAGATTCCATCTGCCACCTGTTCTACAAGGGCTTCCCTCTTCTCTATGTTCTTTGTGATTTCTTCTCTTTTATTTTCTTTAAGCATATTTTTCCTTATTGAATCTATTGAATCTTCTCAGCCTTCTGCTTTCTCTTCTCTATGATCCATCGTTCGGAACAGATGTGCACAAATCAAAATCGCCACCACAATCGACAGATAATCAGCCGCCGGCTGTGCATAGATAACTCCATCCAGGCCAAACATCGCATTCAGCACGAAAATCAGCGGAATAAAAATCAGTCCCTGGCGGCAGATCGTAAGAATCAGCGACGGAAGCGCTTTTCCCATTCCCTGGATCGTATTGATGCAGAGGAATAAGATACCGAGGAGTGGCGCAGAAAGCTGGAGGGCAACCACCATCTGAATACCATACTGGACAACTTCCGCATCATTAATAAACATCTGAATCATTGTCTTTCTTGCGACAATCATAATCAATGTCAGAATCGTTCCCATAATAACTGATACAATTCCTGTAAATTTGAATACCGACATCAGGCGTTTCTTGTTGCGCGCTCCATAATTATAACCGATCAGCGGCTGGATTCCCACGCAGAGACCAATCTGCAGCAGGACAACAAGCATATTGGATTTCATCGCAACCCCCATCGCCGCTACCGGTGTATCACCGTAGCCGACCAGCGCCTGGTTCAGGATAATATTGGCAAAGCTCATCAGGATGTTATTTAAGGAAGCCGGAATACCGATCCCTGCCACGCCGGAAGCGATTCCATCTCCCATCTTAAAATCACGAAAATGAATCGACAGTGTCGATTTTCCCCGTAGATAATAAGCAATATAGTAAAGACAGGCCGCAATATTGCCGATAATCGTCGCAAGCGCTGCACCGGTCACTCCCCAGCCAAGCGCCAGGATCATGATCGGGTCCAAAATAATATTTACTACAGTACCTAACAGGTTTCCGACCATCGATTCCCTCGATGCGCCTTCTCCCCGCAGAATATTCGCAAATGCAGTTGAAAACATAATAAACGGCGCGCCGATTGCAATAATCATCAGGTACTGTCTCGCAAAACCGATCGTATTTACACTGGCACCGATGAGATGCAGAATGGTTTCCATTCCAAGTACAGACAGGATAGCCACTATCACGCCCAGCCCCAGGGATCCATAGCAGCAGAATGAACTGATATGACATGCCCGATCTTTATGGCGTTCTCCCAGTGCTCTCGATATCGCTGAGCTGCCGCCGATACCGAACAGATGGCCTAATGCCATAAAAATCATAAAGACCGGCGTTGCCAGCGAAACTGCCGCCACCTGCAGCGGATCCTTCGTCTGACCGATGAAAAATGTATCCGCCATGTTATAGATAACAACCACCAGCATGGAAATCATGGTCGGAACCGCCATGGTTGCGACCGCCTTCGGTACGGGTGTTTTTTCAAATAAATCCGTATTTGTTTTCATTTGTCGTAACTCCTCTCTTTCTATATTTGTTGTATTCTTTACAGTCACATTCTCGCGCCGAGCGCGGTCGCTTGCGACATGTTTCTGCTTCGCGCAAGTGCACATCATTGGCACGTTAGTGCCTTTTTGTGTAATAGGGGATTCCAAGGAATTTCCTATTACATAAAAATACAGGCACTTCTGCCTGCTGTGTAAAAGACCAACTCTTATTTATAAACACTTAATTTTATCATAAACACCTATTTTGTCAACTATTTCCGTATTAAACCTATCTTAAACTCATCTTAAAACCCAGCTTAAAAATTGTCTTTTGGAATTGTCTTTGGAAGTTGCAAAAAAGCGCTTTCTGGGATATGATGGAAACTAGAAAATTATGAATTTCATACCGATGGAGGATTTTTACTATGTCTAACAATTACGCAGGCAAATTTGTAAGTGCTGAGACCGCCGTCAAGGCCGTTCAACCGGGCGACTGGGTGGATTATGGCTTTGGCGCTGGATTTCCGGAGCTTCTCGACCGTGCGCTGGCAGCACGCAGGGATGAGCTGACCGATGTCAAGATCCGCGGTGGTTTAGTCATCCGCCCGCGCATCGAGGTTGTCGAAAGCGACCCGGATCAGAAAGCATTCAGCTACTACAGCTGGCACATCGGCGATTATGAGCGCAAGCTGCAGACCCGTGGGCTCTGCAAGTTTATGCCGATGATGCTGCGTTCCCTGCCGGAAATGTACCGCCACCACATTCGCGTGGATGTTGCCTTTGTACCGGTTTCCAGACCAGATGCGGACGGCTGCTGCGGACTGGGTATTTCCAACTATGCATGGCGCACCATCTTTGAGAATGCGCGCACCGTCATCTTCGAGATCAATGAGCGCCTCCCGCGCTTACAGGGCGTCGATGGTTCCCACCGTGTCCACCTCTCAGAGGCAGATTTCATCGTCGAGGGCGAGCATGAGCCGCTTCCGATCCGCACCTACCGCGATCCGAGCGCCATTGATATTGAGATTGCCAAACGTGTCGTTGAGGAGATCCCGGACGGCGCTGTCCTTTCCCTGGGCGTCGGCGGCGTTCCGTTTACCGTTGCCAATATGCTGGCACAGTCCGACAAAACCGACCTCGGCTGCCACACCGGCACCATCAGCGATGCTTTTTTAGCCCTCCATAAGGCTGGCAAGCTGACCAACAAGAAGAAGGAAATTGACAACGGTTATTCTACCTGGAACCTTGCCATGGGCTCTCAGGAATTATATGACTGGCTGGATAATGAGCCGCAGCTCTTCCATCCGGCTGACGTCGATTACGTCCACTCTCCGTACCGCATCGGTGAGATGAAAAATGTCATCAGTATCAACGGTGGTGTCGAGCTGGATCTGATGGGACAGGAAAATGCCGAGTCTGCCGGCACCCGACAGCTCTCCGGTATCGGCGGACAGATGGATTTCCTGGAGGGCGCATTCCGCTCCGAGGGAGGCAAGGGCTTTATCTGCCTTGCTTCCACCCACAAGAAAAAAGATGGCTCCTTAAAATCCAACATCGTACCGTTCATTCCGGGCGGCAGCACCGTATCTGCACCGCGTACCATGATTCAGTACGTGGCGACCGAATACGGTATCGCAAAACTGACCGGGCTTACCTTAAAAGAACGAGCGGATGCCATGATCGCCATCGCACACCCGGATTTCCGTGATGAGCTGCGCCGGTATGCGGAGGAGAATTTTAAATAAAAATTGGAAAGATACATCGGAACCGAAACATCAACATTCCATGTTATCTTTGATTATTTGAAAACCAGAATTTTCAACATAGAAAAGCCGTAACCTTATACTTTCGCTCATGAGTTTAATCCCATGGGCGAGTATATCTGATTACGGCTTTTTATTTTTTATGCCTCTTTCTTCGCCCCTATAACAACCATAACCACCATAAACCGGCAGACCAGAATAATCATAGACGCAAAGAGCTGCCACAGCGCGATATGCAGAATCAGGCTGACTGCGTACCCACACAGTGCTGCTCCCATTACCATAGCATATCCACAGCACAGTTCGGAGTGATAGGAATGTCTGGGCGAACCTGCGGTGTAGCTTTCCATCAGTCCATAGAGCACCACATATTCCAGCATACACGGAATCAGCGACCAGATGGTTCCGTCCGGCCGCCTCCAGAACATGGACAGGAAGCTAGAAAAAGCAGTCACCAGCACAAGCGCCGCCCCTGCTGCCCGGTACACTCTCATCTCTTTTACATCCATCTGGAAAAATCCCGCCTGCCGCTCTTTCTGGAGAATCCCGATATATAAAATCAGAAACCCGATGCAGGGCGGCAGCAGCATCACATGGAACAGATTAATATGAATCGAAGCAAGAATCAGACCGGCTAAAATCTTATGATCTCCCGTTTTCACTTAAATGCCTCCTCTTTCAGCAGATATTTCCACACATCAATAAAGCGAAGCTCCCTTCTCTTCCTGTATTCATTTTCAAATGAAAGAACCTGCTCCCCGCCATCTTTGCCGATATATGAAAGCACTGCAACTCCTGAATGAAATACCTGCGGCGACTGGTCTTCCTCTTTGCCAATCCAATGGCTCTGGAACGTCAGGACATCACCCGTTTTTACTGTCAGCCGTTTCGGATCTTCCCCTTCTTTTTGGGCTGGGATAGGCTCTCCATTTAAGGTCATCGAAAAATTTTCCATCTCCCCGGCTGACGCAATGCAGCCTTTTACTTCGATGGTTCCATCTTTCTGAACGGTGTAAACCTGTGTGCCCGTTCCATCTGAATTGGCGCTGGAACTTGGATTTTCCAGGGCGCTCCCGCCCTCCGGATTTGCAATCAGTACCAGATTACCAATTTTTACGTCCGCTGTGTTTCCATCTGAATAGAGCACCTGCGCCCGCGTCAGGATTCTCCACTGACTGATCCCGTTATGCTGCGGATCTTCAATCGAAAGCGTAGCATCCAGGCGATGAAGCGCATACTGTCCCGCTGACTGGACTGTCTCCCGCATTTCCTGCATTTGAAGTTCAGGCAACTCTGAAAAACGAATTTCTCTCACACAGATCTCATCCGTCACATCCGTCAGATAGGCAAAATTTACCTGTGTATACCATACATCCGAAGTTTCATCTGTCTCATCCACACTTTCTTCCCCCAGTGCATACAAAGACACTGTATTCTCCAATCCCATATCCGCATTCAGGTCTTTCACACCTTCGTCTAAAACTCCAACTTTCACATCGGAATCGGTACTTTCTTCTTCAAGCGCCTCACTTGACACAGATGAAACGATTCCATCCTCCGAAGTTTCTACTCCGTCCAGCCCACAGCCCAGATAAGCCGACTGGCTGTAGTGCAGAAACAGCGGTTCTTTCAGCCGGAACGTATACTGGGAGATCAGACCCGCCAGCAGACAAATAAGCGCCAGCACCAGCCAGATACGCACGATCATCCGCTCCGGGTATTTCCGAACTGTTTTTGCCTGTTCTTTTACTTCCATGAGTTCCCCGCTTTTCTCATTTTTCTCTATCATAAAAAGGCCACCCACCTGTCTGTATAAGTTGTTCTCTTTGCAACATTATACCTTTTTACAGGTGGGTAGTCTTTTCTATTTTCTTACAATTTATAGCCTTCTTTTTGAAAATTGCAAAAGCACGCAATTCGTAGCAATTTGGCATCCGCATTCACTGCCTTAACTTCTCGCCTGTCCCATCGATAACATTCGCAGCGCTTTATTCAATTCAAACACAGCCTATAACCATATCGATCCGAAAGGTCTTCCAGAAAGAAAAAGCCGCCGCTGACAGCCTTGATGAATCGGTATCGATCCACTCAGCCGCCTGCGGCGGTTTTCTGCTTATTTATATAAGAATATCATATTTTTGACCGAAACGGTAAGCACTTCATCTGCCATTATTCAGCTTCTGCCGCTCTCGCCTCCACTTCTCTCTTCTGTACATCGCCCGGAGCCTGCTCGTAGCGGCTGAACTCATAGGAGAATTCACCGATACCGCCGGTCATGGAACGAAGGTCGGTGTTATAACCAAACAGCTCGGACATCGGGATATCTGCCTCGATGATCTGTTTGCCGTGATGGTTGGAGTTCATACCGAGAACACGACCTCTTCTGCGGTTCAGATCGCCCATAACGTCGCCGGTGAATTTATCCGGAACGGTTACTTTCAGAGATGCGATCGGCTCAAGGAGAACTGGATTCGCTTCCATGAACGCTTTCTTGAATGCCAGCGTCGCTGCCATCTTGAATGCCATCTCGGAGGAGTCAACCGGATGATAGGAACCATCTAACAGGGTTGCTTTCACACCGACAACCGGATATCCAGCCAACGGACCCTTCTGTACGCATTCCTGAACACCTTTCTCAACTGCCGGGAAGTAGTTCTTTGGAACGGCACCGCCAAATACCTTCTCTTCGAATACATATGGTGTCTCCAGATCGCCGGACGGCTCGAAAGACATCTTAACATCGCCGTACTGTCCATGTCCACCAGACTGTTTCTTATATTTGCCCTGTGCTTCTACTTTCTTGCGAAGTGTCTCGCGGAATGCAAATTTCGGTTTGCTGAGCACAATGTCTACTTTATATCTTGCCTGCAGCTTGCTGACAACAACTTCGAGCTGCTGCTCGCCGATGCCGTAAAGTAAGGTCTGACGGTTCTCGGTATCGCTGACGCTTCTGAGTGTCAGATCTTCGTCCATCATCTTCGCCAGTGCACTGGAGATCTTGTCCTCATCGCCTTTGGTCTTAGCTGCGTATGCCATGTAGGTATACGGGGTAGAAATCTTCGGTTTGTGGTATACAATCGGAGCCGTGCGGACTGCGATGGTATCGCCGGTCTGAGTAACGTTTAATTTGGCAACCGCGCCGATATCGCCCGCCTTTAATTCCGGAACCTCGATGACATCCTTGCCGCGGAGAACATATACTTTCTGAACTTTCTCTTCAGCATCTTTGTTTACATTGTAGATAACGGTATCTGGTTTTAAGGTACCGGTACAAATCTTCATCAGGGAGTATTTGCCGATGAACGGGTCAACCACAGTCTTGAAAACACGTGCCGACAGGGATACATCGTCATTATATTTAGCGGTAAAGCGCTCTGCGGTCGATACATCGACACCGACACACTCGAACTTGTCCGGTGACGGGAAGTATTTATCGATCGCCTGCAGCAAATATGCGAAGCCCTGTGCATTGATGCCGGAACCCATCATAACCGGAACGATGTTGCCCTCACTTACGTGCTCGCGCAGCGCCTGTGCGATCTCTTCCTGTGTAAATTCTTCACCGGAGAAATAGCGCTCCATATATTCTTCACTCGTCTCTGCCACTGCCTCGATCAACGCATCACGGATGATGCCGAGGTTCTTCTTGGTGTACTCCGGAATCTCGCATTTCTCATATTCGCTTAAATGGGTGAAACGGCGGCCTTCCATCTTTACCGCATTGACAAAGCCGACAAATTTTTCATTTTCACGGATCGGCACCTGGAACGGCGCGATCTTACGGCCAAACTGTTTCTCCAGTTTTAAGATCAGCTCACGGAAGCTTGCCTGATCGTCATCCATGTTGGTAACGAAGAACAGGCGCGGCAGGTTGTACTCTTCACAGAGTTCCCATGCCTTCTCGGTTCCGACTTCGATGCCAGCCTTGCAGTTTACAACGATGATTGCTGCATCTGCTACACTGATAGCTTCCTCTACTTCTCCCACAAAATCAAAATAGCCAGGGGTATCTAACAGGTTAATCTTGATCGGTCCATCTTCTCCCTGATACTCCAACGGAATCAGCGTGGTGGAGATAGAGAACTGTCTCTTGATTTCTTCTTTATCATAATCGCTGATGGTGGTTCCTTCCGGAACTTTTCCCATTCTCTTGGTAGTACCTGTTACCAATGCCAGCGCCTCTGCTACCGTTGTCTTGCCGGCACCGCCGTGCCCCAGTAACACTACATTGCGGATTTGTTTTGTCCCATACACGTTCATAGTTAAGTCCTCCCGTCTATTTATTTTGATGTTTTTTTCTTGTATTTTAACCTCTGTTCATATTGTACAAGAAAATAGAGAAAATTTCAAGCAAAACAACACCTTTATACAAAATTTATTCGTTTTATTTTGAAAAGCATTGAAAATGCGACAATTTCCCTGTTCAAAGGCGGTGAAATCAATCGCATTTTCGCAAATTTAGTAATAAACAGATGTAAAAAAAATTCTTTTTCACTTCAACGCGTAAAATCGTTGACAAGTGACTTGTTCTATTCTACAATAATTTCTAGTTTCATTTTTTACTATACTACCTATGAAAGAGAGCGTAATTGCTATGAATACACCGATTAATCATCTTACCGCCGGTTTCATCGGACTCGGTCTGATCGGCGGCTCTATCGCCAGAGGTTTGAAACGCAGCGCCCCGGATATTCAGATCATGGCTTATATGCGGACCCGCGAAAAATTGGAACAGGCACATGCAGACGGCATTGTTGACCTGATTCTGGACGGCGTGGACGAGCATTTAAGCGAGTGCGACATCATTTTCCTGTGCACACCGGTTGAATTTAATGAATCCTATCTGCGCCAGATCCGGCCGTTCTTAAAGGAAGGCGCGGTTGTGACTGACGTCGGAAGCACCAAGACCAGCATTCATGAGACCGTTGCCGCGCTTGGCATGGAAAGCTGCTTCGTCGGCGGACACCCGATGGCTGGCTCGGAAAAGACCGGCTACGAGAGTTCAACCGACCATTTGCTGGAAAATGCATACTATATCATTACCCCGACACCGCACACCCCAGCTTCCCACACTGACCGTATGGTGGATGTGGCAAAGGCGATCGGTGCGCTGCCCCTGGTGCTGGATTACCATCGTCATGATTTCATTGTCGCGGCGATCAGCCATCTGCCGCACCTCATCGCTTCCAGCCTGGTCAACCTGGTACACGACTGCGACAGCGAGGATCAGATGATGAAACGGCTGGCTGCCGGAGGTTTCAAGGATATCACCCGTATTGCCTCCTCTTCTCCGGTCATGTGGGAACAGATCTGCATGACGAACACAGGCAATATCACTGAGGTGCTGGATCGCTACATTGATTCCCTGACGACATTGCGGGAAGAACTGTCCGACCACCAGTCCAGAGCCATCTACCAGCTGTTTGAGTCCTCCCGCGACTACCGGAATTCGTTTGCAGAAACTCCAAAAGGATCGATACAGCCGGAATACGCCTTCTCCGCCGACGTGGTGGACGAGCCAGGTGCTATCTCCATCATTTCCTCGATCCTCTCCGGTAAAGGAATCAGTATCAAAAATATCGGCATCAGCCACAACCGTGAGCATGGCGAGGGCGCGCTGCGTATCAGCTTCTACGACAAGGCTTCGATGGAAGCGGCGTGGGCGCGTTTGAAGAAATACAATTACACGCTGTTCGCGTAGACTGCAATGTATGTTTCAAACTTAACTTTCAACATTAATGTTTAGGCAGGTACAACTATGAACTCAATGAAATTTACCCATACATCTTCTCTCCGGGGCGAACTGACCGTTCCGGGAGACAAGTCCATCTCCCACCGCAGCGTCATGTTCGGCGCTCTTGCGGACGGACTGACCGAAATCCACGGCTTCCTGCAGGGCGCAGACTGTCTCTCCACGATCTCCTGTTTTTCCAAAATGGGAATCTCCATCGAAAATCAGTGCGAGACCGTTCTCGTCCACGGACGTGGACTGCACGGGCTGACTGCCCCAGACTCCGTTTTAGACTGCGGCAACAGCGGCACCACAACGCGCCTGATCTCCGGCATTCTCTCGGCCCAGAAATTTGACACAACACTGACCGGCGACGCTTCCATCCAGAAACGTCCGATGAAGCGCATCATCGATCCTCTCTCCCAGATGGGCGCAAAGATCGAGAGTGTCAATGGAAATGGCTGCGCGCCGCTCCATATCACCGGCTCACCGCTGCACGGCATCCATTATAATTCTCCGGTTGCCTCCGCCCAGGTCAAATCCTCGATTCTGCTGGCAGGTCTGTATGCCGACGGAGAAACCCGTGTGACCGAACCGTACATCTCCCGCGATCACAGTGAACGGATGCTGTCCGCATTCGGCGCAGACATCCACACAGAAGGAACCACCGCGATTTTACAGCCGGCAAAACAGCTCTATGGACAGAAAATTCTGGTCCCGGGCGATATCTCCTCCGCTGCCTTCTTTATCGCAGCCGGACTCATCGTACCGGATTCAGAAATCTTAATTAAAAATGTCGGTATCAACCCGACCCGCGACGGCATCCTGCGCGTCTGCAAGGCGATGAACGCGGACGTCGAACTTCTCAATGTAAACACCGCCTCCGGCGAACCGACCGCCGACCTGCTCGTCCGTTCCGGTAAGCTGACTGGAACCGCGATCGAGGGTGCGATCATCCCGACTCTCATCGACGAGCTTCCGGTGATCGCTGCGATGGCGTGCTATGCCGAGGGAACCACCGTCATACGCGATGCCGCGGAACTGAAGGTAAAAGAGTCAAACCGCATTGCTGTCATGGTAGAGAATTTAACCGCTATGGGCGCGGATGTGACCGAGACCGAGGATGGCATGATCATCCACGGCGGCAAGCCGCTGCACGGTGCTGTGATCGACAGCAAGAAGGATCACCGCATCGCCATGACTTTCGCCGTTGCCGCACTCGGCGCTTCCGGCGAGACCGAAATTCTGGATGCAGACTGCGTGAACATCTCCTATCCGGGATTCTATGGGGATCTGGAACGGTTGTGTAAATAAAATGTGACTATGCATATTTGAGACAAAAAGGGCAGGAAAAGCT
This sequence comes from Clostridium sp. AF20-7, assembly GCF_003479275.1. Lineage (NCBI taxonomy): Bacteria > Bacillati > Bacillota > Clostridia > Eubacteriales > Clostridiaceae > Clostridium > Clostridium sp. AF20-7. The sequence continues at coordinate 196,441 of NZ_QUGF01000004.1, forward strand.
TCAAATCGCTTTCCTGCCCTTTTCTTTTGTTCTACTGCCCATATTTTGCAAAATACCGATCCAGCACCTGTCTTGCGATCGGCGCAGCGACCGCACCGCCGGAACCAGACTCTTCTGCCAGCACACAGATCGCCACCTTCGGCTTGTCTGCCGGAGCGAAACCGACAAACCAGGAATGTGTCTCCTTACCTGTCTCAAACTCGGCGGAACCGGTTTTTCCGGCCACCGTATAGGATGCCCCCCGCATCGCGGAACCCGTACCAATCTCGACCACCTGGCTCATGAGATGCGTCAGAAACTGTGCGTCATTCGCAGACATCAGGGTTCCATAGGCGGACGGAAGGAACTTCTTGACCGTCTGACCACCCACATTTTCAACATGATCGATCATATATGGCTTCATCAGCGTGCCGCCGTTGGCGATCGCCGATACGATCATCAGGTTATGCAGCGGCGTAATCTGGGTTTTCCCCTGTCCGATCGCGGTCTGAAGCTTTTCCCAGTCATCCGAACTGCCGTCGAGAGAAAACGTACTCTGATTGTACGGAAGTGTGTACGGAAGTGCCGAATTAAAGAGCATCTGATTTGCCAGCGCCCGGAATTTTTCTGAATTAATCTGCATTCCAATCTCCGCAAACGCACCGTTGCAGGAATTGGCAAATGCCTGAATCAGATTCTGCGTCCCGTGTGCCGTCCCGTGGTAACATTTAATCGTATAATCGCCATTCTGGTAAGAGCCATTACAATTATACACATAGTCCTGCCAGGTATTCGGGTTCTCTTTCATATATTCCAGCACCGTCAGCATCTTGAACGTCGATCCCGGCGGATATAAGCCCTGCGTTGCACGGTTGACTAACTGCGCCTTCGTGTTGTCCGGAGACACCAGCTCCGCCCAGCGCTCATCGACGAGATTTGCATTAAAATTCGGCTGGGAAACCATCGTCAAAATCTTTCCCGTATCCGGTTCCATGACGATCACTGCGCCCCGGTATTTTCCGATCGCGTCGGATGCCGTCTGCTGCAGATCCACATCGAGCGTCGTAATCACATTGTCGCCCAGATTTTTCTTCCCCTGAAATTCATTGATCGTTTTCTCAATCAGATTCACATGGGAGGAAAGCAGGTAGAAATTCGCCAGCGACTCCAGACCTGTTTTTCCATTTTTGCCGGAATATCCGACCGAATGGACAAACAGATAATCATACGGATAATAGCGTTTCTCGCTTCCGTCACTTGCAACGTTCGTCTGCGCCAGCACCGTTTTATCATTGCTCATAATCGAACCGCGGGTCACCCGGTCTGAGAGGAGATCGAGCCTCGCATTATAAGAGCTGCCGATTACATTTTCACTCTTAAACTGGATAAACCAGCCAAAATAAACGGCCATCGCGATAAAGAGCGCCGCAATCCCATAGGTCAGCCACAGAATATGACGGTTTGAACGCGCTCTCGCATTTTCAGTTCTTTCCATTTCATCCTTCTGCCTCATCAAACTGCTGCTCCTCCTCTTCTTCCTCATTCCGTTTCAGGACATATAGTCCCTGTATCACGCCAAACAGGATAAATGTGCTGAGAATCGAACTGCCTCCATAACTGACAAGCGGCAGCGTCACGCCGGTAGACGGAATGAATTTCGTCACGCCGCCGATCGTCAGGAACACCTGCACCACATACTCAATTCCCAGACCAAACGCGATCAGCTTGTAAAATAATGCCTGCATCCGGGTCGCAATCAGCATGAACTGCATGAAACAGCCCAGACAGATCAGGAGAATACAGAGCGCATAGATGCCGCCCAGCTCCTCCGAGATCGCCGCGAAAATGAAGTCCTTCTCAACAACCGGGATCTTCTTCGGCATCCCCTGGTAAAGTCCCATGCCAAACCAGCCGCCTGTGCCGATCGCAAAGAGCGCCTGCGTAACCTGATATCCTTTTCCTGCGATGTCACTCCACGGATCCTGCCATGCTTCCACGCGGACACGCACATGCGAAAACAGCTTATACGCCAGCATCGCAGCCGCACAGCCGCTTCCAAGACCGCCTGCCAGATACAGCCAGTTGGAGGTTGCAATAAACAGCATCAGGACATAGGCGAGGAAAAAAATCAGTGCACTTCCCAGATCCTTGGATAACACCAGAATCAACACGTGCGCCGCCGCCACGCCGGTCGTGATCGCCACATTTTTAAACTCCGTTGAGCGGTAAAACATCGTCGCCACGAAGAATACAAAGCTGATCTTAACAAACTCGGACGGCTGGAACGAAAACCCGCCGATACTGATCGAAAGCTGCGCGCCGAAGCTGGTATTGCCGATCACACAGACAACCAGCAGCAGCGCCAGACCTATCAGGCCGTACACCCACGGTATCTTAGCGAGCTGCCAGGTTCTATCTATCACATATGGTATAATCATTGTGATAACCGCCGCAACTGCCATGATGATAAACTGGCGGACCGCCTTGTCCATCGAGATGCGCGTCAGCATGATAAAACTGGTGCACAGAAGCATACACGTGTTGTTCAGCAACAGTCTCGACGCATTCCGGTAAAACAGCCGGTATAAGAGCTGGTACAGGACAAAAAAGACAAGCTGCGCGCCGAAAAACAGCACAACTGCCTCATCCTCGGTTTTTAGATAAATGATCGTACCCGACAGAAGAAATATCAAAAACAGCGGTACATTCTGCAGACGACAGAGCCGGAGTTTCGACTCGTCATCCGGCAGTGAAAAAAAGCGGAAATTATAATATGTATAAATCAGTATCAGCAATATCATCAGATACCGGGACATCGTTGTCACAAGATTTATCATGGTGATCCTCCTTTTCATGTGTACCCGGAAGATTCCCGGTACACACGCTACTCTACGCCCCTCTTAAAATGACCTCTTGTAAATTCGCCCTCCAGCTCCACCGGTTCCTGATGGAGGAAGGTCTTCACGTAGGCATCCAGCACTTCCCCGGTCTGTGCCGCACTCTCCGACGTAAATGCCAGACGCAGCACCTCCGGCTGCAGGCGGTCTATCTGCTTTTTATCCTTCAAAAGCGACAGGGGGCTGGAATTGTAGATCGTATTGCAGCAGAAACGGCACTGGTTCCTTACCGGAAATACCTTCCTTTTGCGATCCCGCAGATACAGATATTCCGGACATTTACTGCATCCTTCCACTGTTTTCCTGATGCACTGGGCGGTTACCATGACCGGGATCGAACCATATACGAGAAGTTCCCGTTCCCGGCTGTCGCGCGCCTCCAACTCCCGGCTGTTGAGCTCGACCGGAAGGGTAAAACGCATTGAAAGCTCCGGCGCCATCTCCCGCACAAAATCCTCCGCCCGGTGATTCATCGTATAAATACCATAATCCATCACAAGCGGGATGGAAATCTTCCACTCGCGCACCAGTTCCAGCTCTTCCCATGCCCGGATGACAAGACCGTCAAATCCCGCCGATTCCAGCCTGGAACGATGTGTTTCAAAATATTCCTTTGCCCGATCGCGGAAAATATGCGGCATTACCAAAAGACACTGCTTGTCTGCCTCATGGCAGCGCGATACCCATTCGTTCCACTGTTCGGCGCCAAATTCAGCGCTATCCAGATAGATGGCGCCGACTTCCGCTACGGATAACGCCACTTTTAACTGTGCCGGGTGTTCGACCGAAACGTGGATGTGGTACAGAGCTGTTTTATTCCCTTTTTTATTCTCAAACAGCGTTTTCTGGCTCTGTACAGGTAAATCTGCTGTGAGTTCAACGTCCTGAGCCGGGCTGGTTTTTTCTGATTCCGAACCTGTCTGGTTATTTTCTTCCAGATTCTTTTCTTCCGGATTTTGCCATCCTTTTCCTGTCCCGCACGCCCTATTTTCCGGTATCTCCCGGCGGTATGGACGCAGTATCTCCTCGGTCAGCTGCTCAAACGCAGAGCGGCGGAGTTCATTTAACTCCTGCACCGGCACAAAGGGGCTGCCGCCTGTCTCCACTTCCAGATTTTCAAAATAATACGGCGTATTTCCCGTTTTTCCGAGCTGTTTCTCAATCCGTTCCTTGCTCATCGGCTGTTTCACTGCCGTCTGGACAACTGCTCCGATTCCGCCTGCCATCCGGCTTTCTCCCGTCAGCGGATCTTCGTATTGAAGCGTCAGCTGCAGCGGTTCGCCTTCACAGACACGCGCAAACCCCTGAACCGGTTCTTTCACCTCTGCTTCCACATACGTTTTGTCCAGATACTGGTAAAGTTCCCGGTTTTCCTGGCGGAATGCCGGTTTCTCATGGCAGACCACCATATCGCGTCCATTGTGCTCGGTATAATAGCCTAACGTCTGACCGCCGCGGTCAAACAGATCCAGCAGCTCCTTCCGGTCTTTCGGGTCAACCCGGTAACCTTTTCTGCCATTCTTTAAATATAAATCTACATATTTCCGGTACAGGCGCACCACGCCTGCCGTATAGCGCGGACTCTTCATGCGCCCCTCGATTTTCAAGGAATAAACGCCTGCTTCCAGAATATCCGGCAAAATATCCAGCGTACAAAGATCCTTGAGACTGAGCACATACTTGGAATCACCCGGATTTAACACGCCATTTTCTTTCTTTTTGTTTTTGTTTTCATTCGGGTTGTTCTCATCCAGCCGCCGAAGGACATCAAACGGAAGCCGGCAGGTCTGAGCGCATCGTCCCCGGTTGCCGCTTCTGCCGCCGATCAGGCTGCTGAACAGGCATTGTCCCGAATAACAGTAACAGAGAGCCCCGTGAACAAAGCTCTCTATCTCCACGCCCGTCTCCTGATAAATGCGGCGTATCTCTTCCAATGAAAGTTCACGCGCTGTGACGATGCGGACCGCGCCCATCCTCGTCATAAGCGCCGCGCCCTCCGGTCCGGTAATCGTCATCTGTGTGCTCGCATGAACCGGCAAATCCGGAAAATGCTCCCGGATATAAGAAAATACCCCCATGTCCTGCACGATCACGGCATCCAGTCCCGCCTGGTAATACGGAAGCAGATAGTCGTATAAGTCATCCATCTCGTCTTCCTTTACCAGCGTATTGACCGTCATATAAAGCTGGCGCCCATGCAGATGCACGTAGTTGATCGCTTCCAGCATCCCCATTTCATCCGGATTTTCCGCATATGCCCTGGCTCCGAAACGGCTGCCGCCCATATAGACTGCGTCCGCCCCTGCTGCCACCGCCGCTTTCATGCTATCGAAGGAACCCGCCGGTGCCAGAATTTCCACCTTTTTTTTCATATCATTTCACCCATTATAACCGCAGAATTGCATCTTTCAGTTCCACCGTTCCCTGTCTCTTGGGAAATGGCTTCCGCTTCATATATGCCTCCACCTGTGCCTGACGGACAGCTGCCAGTTCCTCACGTGCTGCCCCTGCCTCCTGGAGGCTCTCTTCCAGATCTTTCTTTATCGTCTGTTTTTCCTGCTCCAGCTGGCTCAGCTGCTCTTTTACACTTTGTTTTTCCTGTTCCGTCTGCATCAGACGTGCTTCCAGCTGCGATTTTTCCGTCTGCACAGCTGTCGCCGCCTGTCTTGCTTCTTCAAGCTGTTGTTTGAGAATCTCCAGCTTGTCCTGCAAAGAAGCGATTTCACTCTGGGATGACTCGACCGCCAGACGCTGATCTTCTGCCTCCTGCTTCCAAACCTCTGCTTCTCCACGGAAATCGTTTGCTTCCTTCTTTGCATCCGCAATCTGTTCCAATGCCTCTTTCTTTGCAGCTTCTGCCTGCTCCCGGGCTGTCTGCTCCGCCCTGGCAGCGCGATCCTGGGCTGCTTTTTCCGCGGATTCCACGCGATCCTGTACCTCTCTCTTCGCACGTTCAATCTGCTCCTGCGCTTCTTTTCTTGCAAACTCAACCTGTTCCTGTGCTGTTTTCTTCACAGCCTCGATCTGCCCCTGCGCTTCTTTTCTTGCAGACTCAACCTGTTCCTGTGCTGTTTTCTTCACAGCCTCGATCTGCTCCTGCGCTTCTTTTTTCACACGCTCGATCTGTGCCTGTACCTCATTTTTAGCAGCTTCCGCCTGCTCAGCTGCCTCTTTTGCCGCCTTCTTTGCCGTCTCCAGTTCTTCCTCGCTGACGGTGCGCTCATTGCGGAGACTCTCGAGTTTCATCTGGGTGCTGACCATCTCATGTTTCAGACGGTATGTCTCTTTTTCCATGCTCTCTTTGTCAGATGCAAGTGCCTTCGCACTCTCTTTTTCTTTAAAATAATCATCCGCCAGATTCAGATAAGTCATAATACTCTGGTAGTCTTCCGGCATTTTTAAAAATCCCGGCTGCGCCTTGAGCTGGAAAATCTTCCCATTCAGATACGTGGCAATCTGCTGTACATATCCTTCCGTCTCACTGCCGCCCAGGCTATACACTTTTCCATCAATTAATACATCTATATACTGTTTTGCCATCGCATTCTCTTCTTTCTATCTATAATAAATATGGTTCGACGTTGTCACGTCACCCACACAGAAATACCACCTTCAAATCAATCAAATATCAAATCTCAGAAATACCGTTTTTTGCTTGATTCCAGGTATACCCGAGATGCCGATACGCTGCTTCGGTCGCCATCCGCCCACGCGGAGTCCGGTTGAGCAGACCGTTCATCAGAAGATACGGTTCATACACATCTTCCAGTGTCCCAGCATCCTCGCCCAGCGCTGCCGCCAGCGTCTCCAGTCCGACCGGACCGCCGGAAAACTTGTCGATAATCATATGTAAGATCGCACGGTCGTTGTTGTCAAGTCCCAGCTTGTCCACATCAAGGATATCCAGTGCAAAATCCGCGACTTCTTTCGTAATCACGCCGTTGTACTTGACCTGTGCAAAGTCCCTCACACGTTTTAACAGGCGGTTTGCCAAACGCGGCGTTCCTCTCGAACGTCTCGCAATCTCATAGGCGCCCGTCTTATCAATCTCCACATTCAGAACTCCCGCCGTCCGCAGGACAATCGTCTGCAGCTCTTCAGGCGTATAAAAATCCATCTTCTGCACGATGCCGAAGCGGTCGCGCAGCGGCGCCGTCAGAAGCCCCGCGCGTGTCGTCGCGCCTACCAGCGTAAATTTCGGCAGATCCAGACGAATCGAGCGCGCCGTCGAATCTTTTCCCAACATGATATCGATCGCATAGTCCTCCATCGCCGGATAAAGCACCTCTTCCACCTGGCGGTTTAAGCGGTGAATCTCATCCACAAAGAGGACGTCTCCCTCCTGGAGCCCGTTGAGAATCGCCGCAATCTCCCCTGGTTTCTCGATTGCCGGACCGGAAGTAACCTTCATACGGGTTCCCATCTCATTGGCGATAATGCCGCTAAGTGTCGTCTTTCCCAGTCCCGGCGGTCCATAGAAAAGAACATGGTCAAGCGCCTCGCCGCGGGATTTCGCCGCATGGATAAATACCTTTAACGTCGATTTGATCCGCTCCTGACCGATATATTCGTCTAAGGTCTGCGGGCGGAGACTTCCCTCAATCCGCTTATCCTCCTCCGTCACCTCGGTTGTAATCGTCCTTCTGCTCATACTTGTTTCCTGTCTTTCCTGTTTTTCTCTCTCATTCAATTAAGCCATGACAGTTCCATTTTCTCATATCTGCCACACATTCCAAATTTTCATCTGACGCACAAGCACCACTATTTTTTATGATCCAGCAATTTCGAATGTCCGACACATAGGTTGTTTTACAAAAACGCCAGATATTTCAGTGATGCCTTCAATACCGCCTCGGAATCCATCTCTTCCGTCACATTGGCGCTCTTGACCGCCTTCACCGCCTCGGCATTCGTATATCCCAGCGCCACCAGCGCCTCCACGGCTTCCTTCGCCGCATTGCCTGAAAGCCCGTTTCCCGCAGCCGGCGAAACCGCCGCACTGCCATCTAACAGCGGTGTCAGCAGATCCTCTGCCTGTACTTTATCCTTCAAATCGAGAATGATCCGCTGTGCCGTCTTTGCCCCAACGCCCGGCGCACGGGAGATCGCCTTCGCATCCCCAGTCATAACCGCAAGACGCAGCTCCTCCGGACGCAGCGCCGACAAGATGCCAAGTGCCCCCTTCGGACCAATGCCGTTGACCCCCAGAAGCTGGCGGAACATCTCCAGATCCGAACGGCTTAAAAAGCCGTACAGGCTCATATCATCCTCCCGCACCTGCAGGTGCGTATATATCTTTACCTCTTCCCCGAGCGGCGGTAAAACTTCCAGCACCGACATCGGGACAAAAATCCCGATCCCCATCATGCCGGACTCGACCACGATACGGTCCTTTGCTTTCTCCGCCAGGATGCCTTTTACATACGAAATCACGGTAAATTCCTTTCTTTTCTCACTGGTTCAAGATCTGGTTCAAACAAAAAAAAGAACGCTTCAAAATGCCTCCAAATCTTCTTTTCAGTATACCATAGCACAGTTTTCATTGCAAGGAAAGTGCGGAATTTCGAACATATATTCTGCCCGGTTGATTGAATTTCATTTTTACACATTATCGGGAACCTATAAATGAAAAAGCTTTTCAATTGTAATATCAATGATTACAGTCAAAAAGCCTTTCCATATCTTTTATTTACTTGTTATGCTTAGATAAACTATGTAATATTTCCTGATTACACCTATATAATTCATCAAATAGCTTTCTAAATGGCTTGTATAACTCATGCCTCTCTAAATCCGGCTTATAAATACATTTCTTTTGGATTACTTGGCGCAAATCTGAAAAACCTTGGTAGAATCCGACTCCAATCGCTGCCATCAGTGCATCTCCATAAGCTGCCCCTATGTCTTCCTTTGGTGTTTCTAACGATACTCCTGCTATATCCGCCACTATCTGCATCCAAACTGCATTTTTCGTTCCTCCCCCCGCCGCTGCAATCCGGTTTACAGGCAAACCATTTTCACGGAATATATCAATATGCTGCGCAACTGAATACCCAATTCCTTCCAATGCCGAGCGATACAAATGCCTTTTTGTATGGCTCAATGAAAGTCCCACAATCATTCCTCTTGCGTCTGGATCATTCAGCGGTGTCCTTTCTCCCGCAAAGTAGGGTAACGTTATCAAACCATCTGATCCGGGTGAAATCTCAGAAATTCCTTTCATCATTTCTTCATATGCATTCACTCCAGCTGTTTTTTCCTTTTCCACACATTCAGAAAATAACAGTTCCAAATACCATTTTTGAAGTGTGCCTCCATTATTAGTTCCTGCTGCTACACTATAAGTTTCTGGAATTAAAAATGGATTTCCGCGCACTCGCTCATCCTGAATCAGCCGATCTGCACAACAATAGAAAAATAAGGACGATCCAAACTGTACCATCAGATCGCCTGGTGCAAGTACTCCTACACTGATTGCCTCAGCTGCTGAATCTCCAGTTCCAGTAATAACTGGCGTTCCTTCTTTGAGTCCTGTCTCCTTAGCTGCCTGCTTTGTTACCGTTCCACAAATATGGGTAACCGGCATTCCTTCTGCCAACTGCTCCGGCATACAAATCGGTTTACACATTTCTTTATGGATGCTCCCATCCGGATAATACAGCGGACGAAATGAAGCCATCCCCAAAAATGTATCTATTACATATTTTCCAGTTAGTTTAAATGTTAGATAAGAAGAACCTGTCAAAAACTTGTGTGTGCGTCTATATACCTCTGGTTCATGATTTTTTATCCATAAAATTTTAGCAGATACATCTCCACTGCAAATTGGACGTCCAAATAGTTTTTTTACTTTTTCTGTGCCATAATACTGTGAGAGGTACTCCATTTCTTCCACGCAACGTGCATCAATACCATATAAAATTGCTTTTCGTAAAGGATGCCCGTCCTTATCAACTGGAAGGCAATCCGCTCCCAATGTGCTTCCCCCTACACAAGCAATTTTTTCTGGTTCTACACCACTCTGCTGTAAGAGCATTTTTGACAAAATGCAAAAATCATTCCACCATACCTTATCCGCGTCCTGCTCATAATAACCAGGTTCTGGATTTTCCATTCCGTGATGAGTAACTGCCCGACTTACCACCTTTCCAGACTCATCTGTTAGAACTCCTTTACTTGAATATGTACCAACATCAATTCCTAAAAAATAATGCAACGTCTATACGCCTTCTTTCATTGTACAGCGATACGCCTTAACTACATCCATAAACTCCATGACTCTCTGTTTTTCAACAAAATTCTCAAATTTACCATCTTTCTTAAAAGCAGTCCCTACACAGGCGCCATCACATTCACTAAGTTTTTCAACCACATTTTCTTTCGTACACCCTGTATTACAGAAAACAGGAACAAATCCAGAAACTGCCTTGACCCTGCGTACCAAACTTGAATCCGTTTCCTGACCAGCACTACTTCCAGAAACACACAGACCATCTGGAAAGCAATGAAAAATCATGGATTTTGTTATTTTTTCCAGACTTCTCTCTGCTAGATATACATCCGACTCTGGATTTACCTTATATAGCAATTTCATTTTATCTAGTCCAAGTGCTTTTTTTCTACGCAAGACTTCTGGAATATTCGTATCTGTAATTCCATTTTCACCTATATAGGCACCCGTAAATGTACTTCTTACAAAATCTGCCTCGACTGCTGCTGCCAAATCGATCGTCGCCAATGGATTAGAAACAATATTGACACCAAATGGAACTTTTATCTCTTTTTTTAATTCTCCCACAATCCGTCCCATCGCTGCCACAGTTACGTAGGAAACCTTTTTTTCATACGGAAGGCTGAATTCATTGGCAATCAAAATTCCATCTACTCCTCCCTCCTGGAGCGCCTGAAGCTCTCTGGCTGCATTTTCAATTACCTCTCCCATCGTTGCATCTTTTTCATACAGAGGATCCCCCGGCAGCGCCCGCAAATGCAACAGTGCAATGATCGGCTTTTTTACATGAAATAATTCATCTGTCCACATATTCTTTTTCTCCTCTATTCCATGTACATTCTCAAATTCTGCACATTTCTTTTGTCATAACGAAATGGATCCAGGTAATACGCCGGTGCTGTCAGTTCCTGCGTAAAATATCCCTCATATCCATTTTTTACCATGTCCTCTAAATCCTTCCTTAAGTTTCTCTTCCCTTCACCCCAGATGTAATGCCCATAGGGATCACAATCCTGAAAATGTGCATGTACAATGTTTTCCTTTCCAAAAACATCAAACCACTGCTGAATCGTTTCACCAGAAACCGACATTGCTGTCAAATCAATCATAACTTTAAAGCGCGGATGATCGACTAAATCAAATAACTGTTTCATTTGCTGCAAACTATACCCAATTCTTGATTCCTGCGGCCGTAAAGACTCTGCCACAATTGTCACGCCATTTTCCTCTGCGACCTCACAAAGTCTCTGATGCATCTCAGCTGCCCGTTTCAATCCATCCTCCTCCGCTTCATCCCAGTAACCCCATCCGGAATTTGCTTCCATCTTCTCTGCCCCCAGCGCAGCCCCCAGACGTATCGCATTTGCAAAAAATCCAAATGTTTTTTCTCTCAGTTCTGGTTCTTTTACACCAAATTGATAACCAAACCGGCAATTCTGTGGTGTAAATACCGGACACTTCAAACCGTGTTCCTGTAATTTTTTACGGACTGGCTCCGGATCCTGATATTCATTTGGATCCAGCCAAAGTCCTTGATGTCCTCCCAGCAATTCTACATTTTTGATTCCCAGTTCCTGCATACAATCCAGGAAATAATCCAACGTATATTGGCAATAATGAAGATTCAATACCGAAAGTTTATCAAAATCAACTATTTTCATTTTCGCTTTCTCCTCATACAATTACTCCATTAATCCATTATAAACGGTTCCAATTCACGCATATTCTGCCGATCGGCTGCAGCCGGATCCTCCAGGTAGCGTGCATCATTCAGTGCCAGGCTTAGCAATCCTTTATATTTGTACTGATCCAGACAAATCAATTGATCCTCTAACGGTCTCAAACCGTCTCCCCATGCAAGGCATCCCTGCGGACGTCCATCCACAAAACGGATATGGTATATTTTGTCTCCAAATGCTTCAAACCAGTCTTTCATCGACTCTCCTGCCACTCCAGCACTCGTCAAATTCAGGGCAGCCTGTATCTGCGGCTCATTAACCGACTCCAAAAGTTTTTTTAATTCTGGAAGCATATTAATAACCGTTGCGTCTTCTGGCCGTACTGTTTCCACTGCAAGAACAATCCCCTCTTCCGCAGCCGTTTTTGAAAGCCGACGCAAGGTTTGAACCGCACGTTCAAAAATACGTCTCGGATCTTCATTTCTTGCACCACCGCAGCAATTGAGTACCATCACTTTCGCACCAGCTTCTGCCGCTGCACGGATTCCATTTTCAAAATATCCGATTGAATGCTTTCTTGCCGTCTCATCATGACAGCAAAGTGCATAATTATAAATCGTACACTCCGGTGAAAAAGCTCCGATTGTCAATCCATAATCCGCTGCCTTCTTTTTTAATTCAGCCGCATTCTCAAACCCATAATCATCTAGCAGGAAATGCGGTCTTGCACACCAAAACTCTATATTTTTTATTCCGAGAGCCTGCTGCGTTTTAAAGAAATAATCCAAAGTTCTGTATTTATAGTGCATATTCATTCCTGCAATCCGTTCCCGCCTTATCTTTATCATCCAGTTATTCCTCCTCTCTACACACAAAGGCACTGCAAAAACCTTCGCTCTATCAGATTTCACAGTGCCCGCTTATTTACAGATTATATTTACATCTTTTGTCTTTCCCTAAGACTCACTTTCATCCCATACTTTACCTGGATGTTTATGCCACCATTTGAATACAACCGGGACAATGCAAAGCGCTGCCAGGTAAATCAAAATTGGTGTTACAGCTGCAATCCAGTTTCCCTGAACACAGGCAACCGGAACTGCCGCTAATGCAAAAATTTCAATAATTGACTCAATCGGTGTTACAATTGCTGCATCATCCAGTGTACAGCTCTTGTTCTCCGGATCTACAATTCTTAAAAGCGCCATGCCGATTGCTGTTACACCGGTCGAGTAACCATATACATAGATGCCTCTCTCAAACCACTCCTGTTTTAAGAGTCTCGGCGCAATCACTGTAAAGTGGAATACAACCCAGACAATTCCAAATAACATCAGCAGGCCAAACGGAACTGCGTACTCAATAACAACCGGAATCTTAATTGATGCCACACCGAAAAATACAAGGAAATCAGTTGCACAGCTTCCCATACGGGAAATGATGCGGTTATCTACATATTTATCGGCTTTTATTCCTTTTAATACAAAATGAAATACAATTGCTACCAGGAAGCCGACAGAGAAGCTCGGAACGCCAAGTCCGGTTGCTCCCTGAATTACATTTGTTAAAAGATATCCAATACCGGTTGGAATCAGAATCAGAAGAAGATGCCATGCCAGCGGATCAATTGCCATCGGTGAAACGGTTTCTTCGCCTAATACCGGGCGTTTTCCTTCTTCAATGAGTCCCGTGCGCATATCGTCAGGAAGCTGGCTGAAATCTTTTACAAACTTGGTATAGTTTCTTTTCGTTCCGATTTTGATTAAAGCAATTCCACCAAAAATACCGGTTAAAATACCTACCGTTGCACTTGTCATCGCCAGATCTGTTGCATCTTCCCATCCAAGTGTGCCGAGTGTCGCGCCAAGTGCTGCTGCTGTACCATGACCTCCCTGAAAGCCTGCAGGAATCAACATTCCAAATGCCGGATTTAAATCAGGAGCAAACATTTTCAGGACTACCATTGCAAAAATAATCGGCATTGCATACTGAAACGCCCAGCCAATATTGCGGAAGCAGTAGTAGCTGCCAATCCGATCAAAATTTGTTTTCCAGCCACCAGCTGAAAAATTAAAGCCCCTCAGCCCAATTGATACAAATACTGCAATAATCAGCAGACCTGCATAAGAACCAAACTGTGAAGAAAAACTGATAATTCCAAAACCATTCTGTCCTAACGCAAGCCCGATAAATCCAGCCAGCAGACTGACCGGAACAAAAAGGCTCTGCAGAATCTTGATTTTTTCCCTCAGCATTTTCGCCACAAACAGGAAAATACCTGCCCACATGAAATCCACCAACATGGAATACGCATTAAACTCCATCTTTTGTCCTCCTCATTTCTTTTTTATGATGCTACTGCAATGCTTTTTTTGCTTTTTCCCTAACCATACTCAATTCCACTTCTGTCATATCACAGTATTCGCTGTTTTCTGTTGTCGTCCCCGCATCCTGCACATATATCAGCTTTGTATCCTTCTGTGTGATCGTATTAAACCATGTTCCCTGCAAAACATTGTAAACTTTATTTGGCTCCATCGGAATTACATCAATCTTAAATGCATCATTCTCGCGGGACGCTGTCAAAAGAACTGCTTTTCCCTGAACCAGAATAAACTGCTCATCGGTTGCGTGATGCACTTCCAGATACTGAATCTTCTCAATATCATTATTAGGCTTCCAGTTTTTAATACATACGACCCATTTTTTATTGTCATATACACACTGAATACCTTCCCCTTCATACTCAAACACATCTGCTTTCATGACATTTCCTCCTACCTTCTTTTCAAATTCTTCTCGTTCCTGCAGGTTTCAAGCGAATCATTTCATATCATGTCATTATAATACATCATATATCATTATGTTGTCAATGCTAATTTGTCATTTTACATATTTTTTTTAGGGGGTCAGCCTCTCTTCCTATCATATTTTTATTACGTTTTCTTTTTCACCACACACATCCATATCAATTTTCACAATTTTTTTCACTTGTCTGTTATCTTTTTCAGCAATTCTTTGATGCCAAACGTTCTGATTTTTTACTTACACTATGCTCACTCTAAATTAACTTGCCCGTATGGACAAAACAGCGAAGTCTGCTCCATACGGTCAGGCCTCGCTGTCTGTCTAAGAAAATATTTAATTGGAGGATCTTTAGTATTCCACTTTCCACATATAACGTCTTTCATCCATAGAATGGCCACGCACTTCCGCCATCTGGGAAACATAGTATCTCTCAATCGGAATCATAACAACCGGATTAAAGAATTCTACGACGCTCTTATCGATTTTACCGCCATTTAATTTTTCAAAATCAATTACAATATAATTTTCCGCATAAGTGCGCAGGAATTTTAAGCAGCGTTCATCCAATGCGCGGGTTCTTCCCTCACTCATCAGAAGGATCATCGGAAGCTTCTTATCCGTTGTTTCAAATGGACCATGGAAGTACTCACCCGTATGCAGGCACACAGCATGCTTCCACTGCATCTCCATGAAATGACAGCAGCACATGGAATATGCAACTCCATAGTTTGAACCAGATGCCAGCACGTAAAATACAGGTTCATCTTTATATTTTTCTGCCCAGGCTTTTGCATCCGCCAAAACATTTTTCTTGCCTTCTTCTATAATTTCATCAATGTAACGGTATGCTTCCATCGCCTTGTCATAATTCTCCCAGTTTTCAAACTGTTTTAACAGCTCAAAACCAATCCGAAGGGCGTTCGCCTGGTTAGAATCACTATATACCTGATCATCTCCATTTGAATATGTCACAATATACTGTCCAACTTTTGCCATACCTGTCTGCATATTTCCTGTCATAGCGATTGTCACTGCACCTGCAGCATTGGCTGTTTTTACTGCCTCCACGGTCTCAGGCGTTGCCTTTAATGAACAAATAACTGCGACGCATCGCTCATCCAGTTCTTTTGGTGTTGCATGAACAAATTCATTGCTGGTATATGTAGTAGCGCTAAAAGTTTTTGCCTCACTCTGAAGAAGGTACAGCCCTGGGAAAATAGCTGCCTTAGATCCGCCGCAAGCTACAAAATACACATGCTTTAATCCACCCAGTTTGTCCATCTTTTCTTTGATCTCTGCTACAATTTCTTTTACTGATTTTTCCATCTTTCTGATCTCCTTTTCTTTTTTTGTATCAATTATTTGTCAAAATGACTTTCCATGTCCAAAAGCCCCCTGAACCATACAGGTTTTCGAAGAAAACTCTGCCCCTGCTTCCAGTGCTTTCCTTATCTCTTTTTCATAAATGCTTTCTTTCATCTGTATGCCATACTTTTTCCGGCTCTCCAGAAACGAAAGCAGAAATGCCGTTGCAAATGAATCCCCTGCTCCCAGCGTATCTACTGCTTCAACCAGATGCGGCGGCTGCTCATAAAACTGCGTTCCATCAAATAGAACTGCTCCATAGCTTCCTCTTGTTGCAATTACCATTGGGCATCCAGCACGAAACATCTTCTTACAAATTTCTTCCGCATCCTCTCTTGAAACGGAACCACATGAAAGAAACGCATACGTAATATACGGAGCAACCTTTTTTACTCGTTCTTCATCGATCCACTGACCCGAAAAATCATACGATACAGAGATTCCCTGTTCTGCCAATTTAGGAAGCTGTTCATCAAAATAGCTATTATTGGTCGTGTGCACATGATCAAATGTTTTAATATACTCCAGATCTTCCACGTCCAGATTTAACGGATTTTCTTTTAATACGCCGCCTTTGTTGCTTCCGAGAAAAACACGGTCTCCGTCTACCAGCGTAACCCTCGCATAACCATTTTCTCCTTCATACTGACGGCACCGGCTGTGTTCTACCTGCAGCTCATCGAGTGTTGCTATCACATGTTCTGCAACCTCATCCCGTCCGAACACTCCCATATAAGCTGACTCTGCCCCCAGCATCCCTGCATAAACCGCAAAGTTTGCAGCCTGACCTCCCGGAAACATAAGCCTGAGATGTTCATATTTGTCGCACACATTGTCCCCAATTCCAATGACCCGCATTTTTTCATCTCCTTTGGATTGATTATATATCATTATATAATGTTATGATATCATATTATACTTATGTATGTATTTTGTCAAGTGATTTCTGCATTTTTTTACATCACTTTTTTCTAGGTACTGTTCACGCATACGTGCCCGGTAATGGAATTTCTATCATCTCCGTTTCCATGTTCCTGATAAAAAGAAAAGGCTGACTCCTGTTAGCGCAAATTTTTCTTGCTTCCTAACCTGAATCAGCCTTTTCTTTTCAATTAATTTACTCGATTCCTATTGTAGATTCACAGACATAAAATGAGCATTTTTCTCCATTAAACACCTGATGCCCTACATAAATGGGTTCCTTCTCAGCCGTATATGCCACACTTTTGATAAAAAGCATCGAAGTTCCTTTCGCCATCTGCAAAAGCTCTGCTTCCGCTGCTGTCGCCTTGCAAAGTTCAATCCATTTTTCTGAAATTGCCACTGCTGTATGAGAGTGTTCCTTCAAAAATGTAAACAATGAATTGTCATCAAATCGTTCTTCCAGAAGAAATGCATATTTAAGCGGAAAATAGTTACGCTCAATCGCCATCGGCATACCATCCGCATAGCGGACTCTGGATATATAGATAACCTGGCTGCCTTTTTCCACATTCAAAAGCCGGGCTATCTTTTCACTCGCCGGTTCCAGCCTGTTTTCAAGCATACGTCCTCCGGCCTTCATTCCCATATGAGCACACATTTCCGAAAAACTCTGCAATTTTTTCATATCCTTAGTTACTTTGCGCTGGCAGACAAATGTTCCTTTTCCCTGTTTTTTTTCTACAAGTCCTTTTTCCACCAATTCGCTGACTGCTTTTCGAACTGTAATAATACTGACTCCAAACGATTTTGCCATTTCACCTTCCGTTTGCAGCTTTTCTCCTGGTTTATATTCACCATCACTTATTTTTTGTTCAATTTTTTCTTTTAATTGGACATACAGCGGCACTGCGGCACTACTATTTAACATTTTCTTTCTCCCTGTTCCTAATAACATGAATGATATAACTCTTTATATAACAATATAAACTATATCTAAATAAAAAGCAATCCTACATTGATGCCAATGGAAAATCTACTTCCAGGACTATTCGAAAACTTGGCACCTTAAAAGAATTGCTGGTTGAACACGGTCCTACAAGAGATGACGTTATGGCTTGGGCAAAAGAACAGGCCCGGATTGAAACAGACTATGAATTTATCACAAAACGAAAAAGCACCGCCGGAAAAGCTATATAGAATAAGCCTTTCTGCGGTGTTTTTCCAAACATTACTGTCAAAGACGGGAATATACCACCCTTTTCCAATTTTGTCAACGTCACTTTTGTCATTTTGCACAATAAGCAATTTTCTTTTTTGACAAGAAAAAGCATTTTTCACAGTTCTTTTTTACGAATCTTTCCGCTTTCAGTCTTTGGAAACTCCTTTAGAAAGACAAATTCGCGTGGAATCTCATAATCTGCCAGTCTTTCTGCCAAAAATTCCCGAATTGCCATATTGATACAACCACTTTTTTCGCTGTCACTTCCGGCAATTTCTTCCCTTTCAGCTTCTTTCTCCCACACAATCCACACTTTCAGATAATCGCGCCCATGCTCATGGACTGCCTTCACTGCCGTCTCTGCCACTCCCGGAAATGTCCGCACCGCTTCTTCGACCCGGAGGGATGACACTTTTCTCCCATTTATGTTGCAGATATCATCATCCCGCCCATCAAAATAGAAGAGTCCCTCTGCATCTGTGTGACCGCAGTCCCCAATCACCGCGTCATTTCCAATTCCAAGAATTCCATACCGCGTTTTTACATGGAAATGGTCGTTTTCAATCCAGACATCCACCTCTGGAAATGCACGACCAACCAGCGTCGTATCTTCTTTCATCTCACTTCCATGGATATAGGTAATATAATTCAGCTCGCTGGCGCCATAATACAATGTAATCTCCGCTTCGGGAAATGCCTTTTTAAACTGCACTGCCTCCGCACCGCCCATACTCTGGGAGCCGCTGACAAAAGAAATAATCCGGTAATTGACCGCCTGTTCCCGCTCATAGATACGCCGCAGCGCCCGCATCTTGACAGGAATCAGATAGACGCAGGTCGCCTGTTCTGCCTCGATCATCCGCTTCCAGAGGCGCGGATCAAAGGAATCCGCCGCAACGACGCTTCCGCCGGACGCAAGCTGCGCCATATAAAGGTTCAGGTTGCCCGTAAACGCCAGGCTCCCCTGCATAAACGTAATGCTTCCCTCTCCCATTTTGAAAATTTTATTCTGAAGCTTAAAAAAATCGTGCCAGCTTTCAAAGGAGCGGAACAATACTTTCTGACGACCGGAGGTTCCCGACGTCATCACACCCATATATGCCCCTTCCGGAGGTGTCACGTCACGCAATTCATCGGAAATTTTTACATCGGACGGTGCAATCACCGGAACCGTATTTCCGTCTCCATATGCCAGAAACTGAATAAGCTGATGCGCGATCGTCGGTTCCTGGATCCAGTGGATGTGACGTTTTCCCTGTTTTTCTTCTATCTCTTTCGGATGTTTCCTTACACGTTCTGCCGCCTTGATGAGCTCCCCGAACGTATAGCGCTCTTTCTCCGTGATCAGGGCTTCCCACTCTGGCGGGTATGCCCGGAGTGCATCCAGATATGTATTTATACGTTGTGTCTGTATTTCTTTCATGATTAATTCCTGTCTTTTACTTATTTTTATATAGAACTTTTTACCAATTTGAGCTTTTAAATTTACCACATTTACTTTTTATATCATTCAAGCACTGTCTTCATCTACTTCATTACTTTCTCCACCAGAATACTGCTTCCGATCCCTCCGGCGGCTGCCACGCAGCACATTCCCAAGTGCCCATTTTTATGTTCCAGTGCTTTCATCAGATGCAGCAGAATCATTGCGCCGGAGACTCCATATGGATGCCCATAGGCAAGTGCCCCGCCCCAGATATTATAACGGTCTTCAATCCCCGGAAATGCACGTTCAAATAGAACATCAATAACGGCAAACGCTTCATTGACCTCAAAAGCATCGATCTCCTGATAAGAATGCCCCGTTTTTGCAAGTATCGCCTTAGCAGCGCTGACGGCTGATTTTGGGCTCATCATCGGATCATCCCCGATCGCTGTACCAAACCGGAAACGGCATTCTGCTTTCCGTCCCTGTTCCCGCAAAAACCGTTCCGAACAAAGTACCACAAATGCCGCGCCATCGTGCATCAGGCACGCATTTGCCGCCGTGATTTTCGTGCCATTTGGAAGCAGATACGGCAGGCGGTCGATCAGACGCTGGCTCATTGTCGGACGGATTCCCTCATCCCGGCTGCTACCGTCGATGGAAACCGTTATATCCTCCAATATTCCCTCTTTGCGCGCCTGCGCCGCCCTCTTATGGCTCCGGAGCACCCAGGTGTCCATCTCTTCCTTAGAGACATTTTCCCGGATCGCAGTCTCCTCCGCGCCCTCTAACATAACCTGCTCACCGCGCTTTCCCGGCACAAACTGTGCAACCGTATACACCTTTCCACCGTCATACTCCGGATGGTTCGGGGACATCATGCGGTACGGCTGTACCGAAGAACTCTCCATTCCCCCGGCAATGACCAGATCCGCCATCCCGCTCTCAATCTTGGCTGCTGCCGCGCTGATCGCCTCCAGCGCCGACCCGCACTGCAGATCCAAAGTAACCGCCGGAATCCGCTCTGGAAACCCTGCCGAAAGTGCCGCCAGACGCGTGATATTGCCGCCTCCCCCGACCGCATTTCCTCCTATTATATAGTCGATCGCATCGGTTGGAAGCTCAAATCGCGAAACCACCTCCCGCAGCACCTCCGCCCCCAGCTTTTCCGCCGGGATATGACGGTACATTCCATCTTTCACCCCGATGTAACTGCGCAAACCGCCCAGAATATATACGTGATTCATACTTTTCTCCTGTTTTTCTTCTATTCCTAATTAAAATTAAAGGGATGCGGCAACGGACTCCTCATACCTCCTGGCTGCATTTCTGCACTAAAAGGCTGATTCTGTTCACTACCACATCCCATCTTTATTTTCTATCTAATTTCCAAATAAGCCCGTCCGCTTCAGCGCCTTTCCAAGTGCTACCGCTGCCACACACTTAACGATGTCCAGCGGAATAAACGGAATTATCGACTGCACGATAACTGCACCCCACGGCTGTCCGGTCACGTGTTTCATCCAGCCTGCACCGAATGCGTAAATCACCGGAATACCAACTACAATCAGGAACGCTGTCTGGAATGCAACATTTTTCCATTTCCGGCAAAACAGGGAAATCAGGAACGCTACAACCAGAAATCCGATATAGTAACCGCCGCTCGGTCCAAGCAGTTTTCCCGGTCCTGCGCTTCCGCCGCTGAATACCGGCACGCCGCATAAGCCTAACAGCAGCCAGCTCGCCATAACTAAAATGGTATCCTGTGGTGCAATCAGCAGACCGATCAGGTTGACAATCATCGTCTGCGCTGTGATCTTTGCATCCGAAAACGGAAGCGGAATCGCAATATACGAAGACACACTGATAAGAGCCAGCATCATCGCCAAAAGTGTAAGCCGCTTCGCGCTCCATGCGCCGTGTACGTTCACTGCACTTGTCTCTGAACTCATTATATATACCTCCTCAGTGATAAAATTCTAAGCCGTGTAATGCATTTTCCTATGAATCACACACAGAGAATCTTTGCTAGAAAAGAGTATATCGGAATTTCAGAGGATTGTCAACCTTGTTTTTATAAATGGTTTACATATGCATCCATAGCTCCTCTGCACCCACTTTATCATCGGCATCCCTATTTTTCTGTAATCGAAAGAATTTCCTTTCCCTCTTGCTTCGTTCTCAGATACACCGCGTTTCTTCCCTCCTGCCCCGAATCCGACAGATATACCTCCTCATCAGGACGAAGTGGGGCAAGAAAACGTACTTCCAGAGCGGTCTGTCCCTTCATCCAGCCCTTCTTCCACAGACGAAGCAGGCAGGCATTCATAACAAGAAACCCCGGCAGAACTGCCGCTTCTCCCTGATGGATCGGATTGGTATCTGCCGCCTCCCGGAGATATTCTTCCATCTGGCTGCGGCTAAATGCCAGCGTATCATCATCCTCACTGCCCAGTTCCGTAATTGTTTTCATGAGCGGCATTTTCTCTTTTTCCGGGACAAGGACGCTCTGGCGCGGTTTTACCAGCAGCACTTCCATCTCCTCATTTTCCCGTTCCTTTTCCTCCTCCGCTGCCGCTATGCGGACCCGGATTGCCGAGCGGCCTTTTTTGATGATTTCCGGAGTTAATTTGGTATGGCAAAACTCATTCTCCCCCTGTTTGGGCTGCCAGTCCAGATGAAGTGTAGTTGTGCCTATCATCCAGCCCTCGTATCCTTCCAATGTGGAGAGAGCGCGCTCAAAGCAAAGAAGCTTCTTTTTCAATCTATCATTCACGGTATTTTCGACCTCTTCGTTATAAATTATAAATCTGACTCGTATGCACTTTTCGCTGCTCATTATACTAGATCTGTTCCAGAATCACAATATCCGAATCTCCCGCGTCTCCCCCTGATCCACCGGAATAAATCGGTCTTTTAAGCCCGGCGTCAGCCAGATCGTGCCGCCCTCGTCAACCAGGACTGCCTCATAGTCCTGATGCGCCGCCCAGTGTGCCGCTGCCTTTTCCCGTCCCATGACAAACAGGGCGGTCGAAAGCCCATCGCAGCGCAGTCCGCACGGTCCGATGATTGTCACAGAAATCAGCCCGCTATGCGCCGGCGCCCCAGTGGACGGATCCATGATATGCCAGTAAATTGTTCCGTCCTCATCCGTGAAATAGCGCTCATAGCCGCCGGAGGTAATGACCGCCTCATCCTGCACCCTGACTCCGCCCAGATAGCCGTCGCTCTCCGGATCCTTGATGCCGACATACCATTTCTCGCCATCCGGTTTTGTTCCGATCGTCTGGATATTGCCTCCAAGACTGAACAGTGCGCTTGTCACGCCGTCCTCCTTCATAGTCTTTACCACCTCATCTCCGGTAAATCCCTTTCCGACGCCGCCTAGATCCACCATCATTCCTGGCTCGATCGATGCCGTATCTGCTTCTAAACCGACCAGACGATAATCGACCGATTTAAGCAGGCTTTCCCGCTCGCTCTCACTGGGGACCCGGTAATTTCCCGTTGTAAATCCCCAGCTTTGCACAACCGGGTAAATTGAAATATCGAGTGCACCATCTGTTTCCGCTCCCAGCGCCAGCGCCTCCTGCATCAGATAACGCGTATCATCGGAAAGTTTCGCTGTTTTCTCCTGATTTAGATAGAAAATATCGCTGTTTTCCTGCGTTGTCGAAAACTCCCCTTCCAGCTCTTCCACCCGCCGTTTCACTTTTTCCTGCAAATTTGCACTTCCACCGTAGGCATCAAACTGCATCACAGTATCCATCGCAAACACCGTCCAGTTCTGCCCTTCTCCCGGATTCTGGTTCGAATTTGAGGGATTTTTCTCTAAATTTTCGTTTTTTTCTACTTCTGCCACATTTTCTGCCGTCTCTTCCGTAGACGCAGATAAACGAGGACGGTCATTCTGGACCGCCCCCGTTTGATCCGGCTGCGATGAAACACCGCAGCCACACAGCAGCAGGGTTAATAAAATCCACCACTTCTGTTTCAATTTTTACTCCTTTAAATACAACTACTCTTCTTCGGAAACAGACTCTTCTTTCTCAGAAGCATCGCCTTTACCGCCGTCGGATTCTTCCTTATCAGAAGTATCATCTTTTACGCCACCGGTCTCATCCTTCCTGGCATCATTGTCCTTAGATTCGTCCGTTTCATTCTTCTTGGAATCGTCACCAGTTTCGCCGGATTCATCTTTCGAATCATCCTTGTCAGCATCGCCTTTATCTGAAGTTTCGTCTTTCTTCTCATCCGAAGTATCCTTGGACTCGTCCGAATCCTCTTTCTTGTCCTCGTCTACTTCCGGTGCCTTGTTCGCATCGTCTGTCTCGTTCTTCTTATCGCCATCCGGTACATCTGCCTTGTTTTCGTCATTCGTCTTCGGCTCTGCCGGTGTTTGCTCCGGTGTGGTTACTCCCTCGGTTGGGGTGGTGACGATCTCGCTTGGGAGGACTTCGTCGGCAAGAAGCGTTTTGGATTCCTTGATTAATTTCCAGTTTTTATCAAGTTTGCACTCAATCGTTCCGTTATTCTTAGTGTAGATAAGAATTTCATTATCCTCTTCTTCACTCAATCCGGACGCTGAAACCTTTAAACAATCATAATTATCATTGCTATAAGATGTATCCGTTGCATGCGGTGCAAACTCCCCACTTCCAAGGAACGAGGAAACGGATGCCTTGCTATACTCTGTTCCATTTACCGCAACCGAATCAATCTCCTTTAAGAAGGTTTTTAACTTTTCCCCCTCAACTCCATTGAAGCGAATCAGTAAATAATCTCCTGTCCAACCACTCTCTTTTACAACACTGGAAACCTCAATTTCTGTATCTGCTTTCTGGCTCTCAACTGTAACCGTGATCGACTGATTCTTGTAACCTTTTGCTTCGATCACAACCTCATTCAGACCACTATCCAGTGCGCTTGTCTGAATTGTCAATGTTGTACCATTTACTGCAAATTCAAGTGCAACATCTTCCTCCTCATCATTGCCAGTTACTTTTACAGACTTAATTGCTTTCAGATACTCTTCATCACCAGTCAGAACCAGCGGTTCTCCCTCATCAACCGTAGTGCTGCCTGTCAGCTTCGGTGCTGGAAGCAGTTTCTCTTCGTCACCCGCTAACTTCATATCCTTTGTAACTGTAAAGGTAAGCTCTTCGTATCCTTCTGCCTGGATCGTTACGTCGGTGCTTTCTTCGGTGCTGAAACCGTCTAAAGTGAAATCGATGCAATCAAACTCCTGTACATTGTTATATGGATCATCTGCATCTGTCATCTTCCATGTAGGGTTATACGAACTAAGGCTGTAAGTTGCTTTCGTATACTCTTTATTTCCAACTTTCACGGATGTAATCTTAGCCAAGTAATCTTTTACACTCGTTCCCTTTGAAGCCTTAAAAGAAGCACGGCCAAAATCTGGTTCAAATGACCAGCTGGCTTTATGTTTGCTAAACTCCACTACTTCTGGAGCTGCCATCTCTTCCTTAATTTCTTCCTCTTCCTTCTCAACCACAAATTCACATCTCAGCGCCTCTGTGTAGTAATTCGAACGAAGAGTCAGCTTATAGCTTCCCGGCTGAACCTGATGGAGAATCAGCTTCTTGCCATCCCCGGATACTTCATAGTAAACATCGTTGCTGCTGGACACGCCTTTCGTGTAGATATTTCTCTCAACCGCATCTTCCTCGTCAGAAAGCAGGGTAACAGATTTCAGGTTCTTCAGGAAATCTCCCTTGCTGC
Organism: Clostridium sp. AF20-7; assembly: GCF_003479275.1. Taxonomy (NCBI): domain Bacteria; kingdom Bacillati; phylum Bacillota; class Clostridia; order Eubacteriales; family Clostridiaceae; genus Clostridium; species Clostridium sp. AF20-7. The sequence continues at coordinate 221,714 of NZ_QUGF01000004.1, forward strand.
CATTAACGGTAAATTCAGCATTTGCAAAATAGTAGGTCTTATTAGAATCTTCTTTTTTCTCAGCTGCAAACGCCTCTTTACCATCCGCATAATCAACGGTCAGCAATAAATCGTTTTCCAGCACCTTATCGTATGTAAATGCAATACTCTGGCTCTTATATCCCGTTGCATCAACAGTCAGCTTGTACTCCTCACCAGCCTTGAATACATCCGCCTCTATGGTAATGGTGCCAGCTTCTTTATCGACGGAATATTTGTCCTTGCTGAGTGCCTGCCAGTTTCCGTTGACAACGATACTCTGAACCGCTTCGATATACTCTGTATCCTCTGTCCGCAGGACTACCGGCTCGCCCTCTTTGTTCTGTACAACTGTAATCGCCGGTGCATCCTGACGAGAGAAGTTTCCATTGTACTGGATATCGCCGAGCAGACCATCTTCAAGAACCTCTTTTGCCGTTGCCGGATGGTTCGGATCCAGTGCTCCGTTTTCACGGTAATCTGCAAATGGGAGCATTCTGTTCTCTTCGTATTTCTGATTCTCGCTCTTATTTACGTAGTCTGTCCATCTGAAGAAATCATCATCTCCAGTATCAAAGACTGCATCCGGAATCGCATTGTACCACCACTCCATCACTGCCTTGGACGCATCATTTTCCATCTTGGTCTGTTCAAGGAGATGTGCATTTACAAGCAGATCTGAATCAAAAATCAGGTTTGCAGAGATTGCAGAGCTTCCTGAGCTACTGCCGCTGGAGCTTCCACTTCCGCTGGAACCGGTCGATGCGGTGCTAATACCGTCGAATCCGTATGCCGCCATTTTCTGACCATTGGTCTGTTCCTTCTCTTTTACCGGCTCTGCGCCCGTTGTCACCTTGAAGCTCTTAGAGAATGACCGGAAACCATTTGCATATACAGTGATCTTGTAATTGCCCTTGTATGGCAGATGGTCTGTATTATCATTGTACAGAACAAATAAATCCTGGCTGTAGAGATACCAGTCATCGATCATCTTAAGGTCGCTTACTGTTCCGTTCGGATCTTCCAGTGTCACACGCTCGATCGGTGTCTCAATTGCGTATACCAGATCGCCGACTGCAAAATGGAGATTCTTACCGGACTGCGGTGTTTCCTTAAGCTCCAGTGTCGGTACTGTCTCATTGACGACATGAATCGGGACGAGCGCGGAACCGCCTGCCGACGATACAACCCGCACATAATAACGTCCATTATTAAAGAAATTGCTCTGTCCTGTCTGGATAGTCAGCTGTCCAACGCGTCCCTGTCCGTGCGCCACATTCTTTTCACTGTCAAATACGAGACTCGAATTGATTGTGTTCTTCTGCTCATTGTATTCAACCAGTTCCAGTTTGCGGATGCCGTCAAACCACTCTTTTTCCTCATCTGTATTATAGTTAAACAGAATGGTAACGGCTGCTTTTCCATTTTTTGGAAGAACCGCATCCGGCGAATAGCTCGGATGAGTTTGTTTCTCCTCATTCAAGTTATACGTAGTCTTTTTCGGAGAAATGCGGGCATTTCCATTTTCATCGTAATTGGTCAGATAATAGTCCCAGTAAGCAACCGGCTCATGCGTCAGAATCTTCTCAGGCAGATAGCCGTCGTTTTCCTCATATACAGCATCTTCCTGGCTCTCATTGCTCAGAACCACCGTCTCTTCCTTTGCCCCATCTTCTTTGCTGCTGACGGTTACTTTGCCCGGTGTGCCAAGAAGCGCCAGTTTTGCCATACGTCCGTCATCTGTGATCGGAGTTAAAAGATTGGTTACATCTTTTCCATCGACCTTAACGACCGTATTGCCTGCATTGTATCCCTCATCAAATGCGATCGGAAGCCACCAGCCCAGGGAATTTACTTCGGTAAGCTTTGTCTTCGTCTCATCTACCAGCGAAACCATCTGCGGCTTGTCTGGATTTTCAGCGTTTCCGTTATCTCCGGCATTTCCGCCATTCTGATTTCCGTCATTCCCGGAATTACCGTTATTTCCAGAATTACTGTTATTTCCAGAATTACTGTTGCTTCCAGAGCCCCCCGAATGGCTACCGCCGGAACTGCCGGAATTCCCTGAACCGCCTCCTGATACGCTGCTTCCGGTGCCGGCTGCTGCCGGGTTGCTCGCATAACCTCTATCCGCACGGGTCTGGACCTCTCCGTTTTCATTGACCCACTGTCCATCCTCGTTGACGCTGTAGCCGTCCGGTGTCCGGCCTTCGGTGTGCATCTGACCAAAGTTTTCTGCACTCAAGTTATCAAAATAATAGCATTTTCCATCAATCCACTGCCATCCGGTCACGGTCATACCTTCCGTTCCATCGGATGCAGTGCTGAAGAAATACCATTTTCCTGCATTGTCCTTCCACCAGCCGCGGCGCATCTGTCCTTCCACGCCATCGGCAGTTGTGTTCATATAGTACCGGCGTCCATCGACGGTGATCCATCCAGTCATCATCCGTCCGGTCTGCGGATCCAGATAATACCAGCCGCTCTCGGTCTTGACCCATCCAGTCTTAAGCGTTCCGTCCGTTCCCTGATATTTCCAGTCCTGTCCTTCCTGAATCCAGGCGCCGGTCTGTACTCCGGACTCCGATGCCGGTCCGGTTGAAGCATAAGCAGTACCTGCCTGCGCCGCCGCTAACACGGTCACCGCTGCCAGAATTGCCTGCCGGGATCTTCCCTTACCTTTCATACATATTCCTCCATATAATCTTTTGTAATATCTTACCCTCCGCACCGGATTAGGAACCCCTAACTCAGGCGGCCGAGGAGGTTAGTATAAACTAATCTAATAAAATCTGTCAATTATTTAAATCTGTTTGAAAATGAGAATTTTTATCTATTTTTTTTATTGAATTTTATTCTCAATAAAGCATTGGTTTTTTAGTTGCTAAAACTAACATGCAAATTTCTTTTTCCATTCAGCACATGTTAAGTCTCATTTTGCAGCGATTTTTCCACCTTTTTCCCTGATATTGCCTCGCTTGCCATGAATTTTAAAAAAACATATTTTGAGAATTTTTTTCTGTTTGCTTCATTTCGTATATTTTTATCCTTTTCGCACATACTCCATCTGTAAACATTTTGTCCCATTCCAGTCCCTTCGCGGTCACTGATATTGGCTTCTCTGATAGGAGATTTACACGATGCAGATTTCTTCATCCATTGAAAATAACCGGACTTTTTTTCAAAAAAAGCTCCGACCGGACATCAGTTTTGATGTCGTAGATCGGAACCTGATGATCGGCGGGCGCGATGCCTGCCTCTACTGTATTGATGGTTTTACCAAGGACGATACGCTTTTAAAAGTGCTGCAGGCGATGAGCAGCATTGAAACCGCCCAGATGCCTGACAATGCAAACGATTTTGCCGCCCTCTACCTCGCCTACGGCGAAATCGGGCTGGAAACGGATTCGGACGCGCTGATTATCCAGCTTCTCTCCGGTGTTCCTTTTCTTCTGATCGACGGGTATGCACAGGCACTCACGATAGACTGCCGCACCTATCCCGCCCGCGGAGTCAGCGAACCTGAAAAGGATAAAGTATTGCGCGGCTCGCGCGATGGTTTTGTCGAAACCCTTGTGTTCAATACGGCTCTGATCCGGCGGCGCATCCGCGATCCGAAGCTGCGGATGGAAATCATGAATATTGGGGAAAGTTCGCACACCGATATCGCCATCTGCTACATGGAAAACCGGGTGGACACCGAACTTTTAAACCGCATCCGCACCCGGATTCAAAAAGTGCATGTCGATGCCCTCTCGATGAACCAGGAAAGCCTTGCCGAATGTATTTATCCGCACAAATGGTTCAATCCGTTCCCAAAATTTCGTTTTTCAGAGCGTCCGGATACCTCCGCTGCCTCGATTCTGGAAGGAAATATCATCATTCTGGTGGACAATTCGCCATCCGCAATGATTCTGCCATCCTCCATTTTCGATATCATCGAGGAAGCCGACGACTACTATTTTCCACCGCTGACCGGCACCTATCTGCGCCTGTCGCGGACGGTCATCTTTTTCCTGACCTTATTTCTGACACCGCTGTGGCTGCTTTTTATGCAGAATCCCGGCTGGATCCCGGAATGGCTCGCTTTTATCCGTGTCACCGACGAGATCCATGTGGCGCTGATCTATCAGCTTCTGATCCTGGAATTTGCCATCGATGGTCTGCGGCTCGCGGCAGTCAACACCCCCAGCATGCTGACGACACCGCTCAGTGTCATCGCCGGTATCGTGCTTGGAGAATACTCGGTCAAATCCGGCTGGTTCAACAGCGAGACGATGCTCTATATGGCGTTCGTCACGATCGCCAACTACTCGATGACGAGCTTCGAACTCGGCTACGCACTCAAATTCATGCGCGTCCTGCTCCTGATTCTGACCTTTTTCCTCAATCTCTGGGGCTTCATCGCAGGAACACTCATTGCCGTCGGCTGCCTTGTCTTTAACCGGACAATCGCCGGAAAAAGTTATATTTACCCGCTAATTCCATTTCACTGGAGTGAATTAAAAAAGCGGCTGCTCCGGAACCGGCTGCCGCATGAGAAGAAAAACGGGTAAGAATGTCGCATAAAATGTCCGCATACCCACAACTGCCCGGATGGTTCCGGATACTGGCTGTGGTTTATGCGGACATTTTAACTTCTATATCTATCTTCTATTTTTCTTTCTTATACACTACCTCTTTCAGCACCTCCAGCGCCTCCTCATACCGCTCTGCCCCCATCGAGGCACAGGACAACAGGAGCTTCGGATATCCCTCTTGAAAATGATGCTCCTGTTTTTCCAAAAGACTCCCGACCGACTCCACCGGGCGGACGGCGACGCCTGCCTGTGCCGCACGCCCGGCAATTTCCGCCGATGTAAGCGGGCTGTCAAGCTCCATGAGAACCAGAAAACCGGCATCGCCCAGATGCGTTCGCGCTTTTTCTCCAAAAATGCGCCGCACCGCATCACACAGACACTTTGCCTTTGCCGCGTACAATTTCTTGGACTTTCGGATCTGACTTTCCAGATGTCCGTCCCGGATAAACTGGCAGAGGGCAATCTGCTCTGCCTTGGACGCCGTCTGGTTATAAAAACGCCCCCGCTCCTGATACCGTTTCAGCAGATCCGGCGGCAGGACCATGTAGCTCATGCGGATCGATGGCAGAAGCAGCCTTGAAAATGTCCCCAGATACACGACGCCCCGCCCGCCGGAAAGCCCCTGCAGGGACGGTGTCGGGCGGTTATAATAGCGGAACTCACTGTTGTAATCGTCCTCAATAATCAGCATATCCTCGCGCGCCGCATTCTTTAAAAGCTTCATCCGGTCGCCCACCGGCATGACCTCGCCCCAGACTGTCATCTGCGATGGGGTCAGATAGCAAACACTTTTCCCTGTATGTCTCATCGCCTCTGACATCTGTTCGGATAACCCTGTTTTCATCTCTCTTGCACATACATCTGGCTTTTCTATTCCGCACAAATCCTTTTTTGAGGACTCAATCCTCCTATCATTATTTTCCCAATACTCTCTTATATCCCCGGTCCGAAACCCATAATCCTCAAAAATCTGGCGTCCCTGCCGGAACGACGGATTAAAAAACCATGCGCTGTCCCGCTCCCGCAGCATCGGGCACAAAATATGCAAGAGACTCTGCACACCCGCCCCTACTACGATACTGTCCGGCGTACAGATCACATTGCGGTGGCGCCCCAGATACGCACAGAGCGCCTCCCGGAATTCCCGCTCTCCCTGCGGTTCGCCGTAAGAAAGCAGCCGTTCATCCTGGCGCAAGGCGCTCTTGACATAGCGCCGCCATAAATCAAACTGGAAGCTCTCCCGATCCACATTCGAAGACGCAAAATCATACCGGATTTCCGGGCGTTCCTCCTGACGCGGCACACCGTGCTCTATTTCCTCCCGGTTTGCAGCCGCCAGCACCGCATCCGTTACATAAAACCCACTCTGCGGACGCGAAATGATATAGCCATCCGCCGCCAGCAGCATATACGCCGTCTCCACCGTCGTCCGCGAAAGCTGCAGCTGCAGGGAACATTTGCGGATCGACGGCAGCTTCGCTCCCGGCTTCATCTGCCCGGACACGATCAATTCTTTGTAATATTCATATACTCTCAGATACCGGCTCTGTCCCGGTTCGCTTAAATTCAGTTCCATCGTATTTCCTCTATCTATTTATGTAAACGGCGATGCACCGCATCGATCACCCGCATCATCCCATATCCCAGACAACCGCCCCTCTTTCCGTCTTCACAATATTTTTCATCTCCACCACTTGTACCCCTTATACCCAACTGCCTTCCTCAATTATACCGTTTTCTCCTGCTTATAGGCAATCCCCAAAATTGAGTATTGTCACTGTTTACGCATACGTGCCCAGTAACGGAAATTCCGAGGAAGAAATCAAAGAGCCGCTTCTTCCTAAGAAAGATGAGATCCCCGCATGATTCCGGCTGAAGTTGGTCTGGCATACTGCAACAAGCTTTTCTTTTTGGAAAAGCAGTTCCGTGACCTTACTCCGGAAGAGCGAAAAGACAGATGTCTGGAAACAGAAGTGCCGGTATAGGAAAGCTTTTATGCATGGTTGGAACAACTCAATCCTGTAAAAAGAAGCAAGCTGGAAAAAGCTGTGATATACGCAAAAAAACATAAAGAAACACTGCGTAATTATCTTCAGAATGGACGTTGCGAAATATCGAATAATACAGCGGAACCACTGCCTGTTTAAGGCGAAGGATACCAAGGGGCAGTGGACAATACGGTGGATTATTCAATCAACTTAAAAAGAGACACGGCATAAATTATTCTGATAGATTTTACATCAGATTGCTTTATGCCGTGCCTTTTATGTTATTATAATGATTGCTACATACATATAGCAGGCTTCACCCTCCGTTATACACCGGATTCGCATTGATTTTCGGTACGAAGGCAACAGCCGTTCCGCAATTTTCACCATCCTTCCCATACTTCTTCATAGATCTGTCCGGCAGAAAATACCCAGGATGGATGTTTTGCCAAGTATACCAATGTTGCAAATTCCCGACGAGTCATAGAAATCAACTCACCGTTTCGGTATGCTGTTCTCTCCTTCAGCCGAAGCTCCAAGCCCGGAAAAACAAGAGTGTTACAAGGGTGGGATGTCACAATATGGTCAAATCCTGGCTCGACCGCAATAATCTCCATAATTCTACTGAGTATATATTCTTCATGGTCGGTAAGCGACAGTACCAGAAACTTGCCCATATTGTTCACATCCCTCTTTATTGATATTATTTTTGCATTACATTACGGGTTCATTTTTCATCTGTCGGATGCGGTATTCACCGCCATCGCCCCGTCTGCATAGAAGTAGTACCACTTACCATCAATCTGCTTCCAGCCTCCGGCAAACATTATTCCGGTGACCTTGTCCAGCCAGTACCACTTCTGATCCTCGGAGAGCCAGCCCTTCACTGACTCCCCGTTTCTGTAATAGTTCCACTGGCCGCTGTCATTCTGCTGCCAGCCGTTTGCGGCCTGCGGGTCAATGACGATTTCCACAAACCGCCGCAGAACCGTGGCGACCTCGGCGCGGGTGGCGGTTCCCTTGGGGTCAAACTTATTTTCATTCTTCCCGGTCAGGATGCCCGCCTGCTGCATGGACTTGACCGCATCCTTCGCCCAGCTGCTGATCTGTGTGTTGTCCGCAAAGGTCACAGCCCTCAAGGTCTGGGGCAGGTCATAGCCCAGCTTTGCAGCATAATTTTTCATAATCACCGCCATCTGTTCCCGGTTGATGTTGGTGTCCGGTGCAAAGGTGGTGGCGGTAATGCCTTCCACAATACCGGTCTGTGCCGCCCAGTTCACATAGGGGGCATAGTAAGCGTCGGCTTTCACATCGGTGAATTTCCCGGTCTGGTAACTGTCCGGGTTGATGCCCGCCAACCGCCCCAGAGTTGTCACAAACATTCCTCTGGTCATGCCGGTGTCCGGGCTAAAGGTGGTGTCGCTGGTGCCGGAGAGCAGTCCCCGGCTGGCTGCAAAGAGGATGTTATCTGCTGCCCAGTGGCCGGTAATGTCGGTAAAAGCCGGGACAAAAGTTTTGTAGCCCACGCCGTAAACGCTGAAATGACCGGTTTCAAAAACCACCGCTTTCAGGCTGGCATTGTAGCTGGATTTGGTGATCCATTCCACCTTGCCAGCGTCATCTACATAGACTGCATAGAGATTACCTGTCTGCTCACCCTTTGCCGGTGTGTAGGGCAAACGCACCGATATAGTGTGACCATTTAAGTTGGCAATCGGTGTTTCTTTGCCGCCGGAGAGGTAGACCAGTGACAGGTCATAGGTCGGTCTTGTGCCGATGGTGGCTTTGGCCTCGGTGGAACGCAGTGCATCCACCTTATCTGCCCGGAGAATGATGTCCCCGCCAGCGGAGGCGGTATCCAGCTGCTTCAGAGTATCCAGGCCGATAGTAACCGAAACCAGATGGTCTGTTGCTACGGTAAACTGCCGGACGTTTTCTTTAACCAGCAGATCCGGTGTCTGCGCCTTGATGGTCACGTTAAAAGAGGTCTGGCCTGCCGCCGGGGTGATGGGAACCGTAACACCAATCCCGTTCTCTGTGGTGCCGTTCTTTTTCGCATCCTGTTTGGCCTTGTCGATGGCGGACTGGACAGAGCTGTTATCCACTGCCGCATTGCCGTTTTTATCCGGCTGTATGGGTTTGGTTTCACCGGTGACAGGGGCTTCCGGCTGGTTGGTGTTATCATTGCTTCCGGAACCGTTAGAACCGCCGGAGGATGAGCCTCCACCGCTGCCCGAACCACCAGAGGAGGAACCGCCGTCGCTGGAAGATTGCTTGGAAACAGTCAACGTTCCAGAAACATAGGTGATCGCATAATTGTCATTTGACAGCGTACCAGTAATGTTGATCGCGGTTTTTCCGGTTTTGCTCATATCCAGTGTCTGTGCGTAGTCCAGTGTTACCGTGCCGCTCAGGGTATCTGCACCAACCAGCCCCTCCACCTTGTAGTCCTTATCTGCTTCCGGGCTGCTCAGATCGGGCGCGGTGCTGCCGGTGTAGGCGCTCTGATCAAGCGCCGTAACGGTAACTGACTTTTTCGCTACGGTCACAGTCACGTTCTGTTCTGCCACATCTGCGTACTCTGCATTTCCCTGAACCTTATACCAAACAGTGTATTCCCCGGCGTTTTTCGCTGTGGGGAGCTGCTCGCTCCACTCAGAATTGTCAAGCCGGTAGAGCATCGTGCCGCCAGTGGTCTTGCCTGCTGTAACCAGCGCCTGTTCTGCACCGTTGTAGGTCAGGGCGTTTGCCGTAGGTGCCGTAACAGTGGGGACAAGCTTGTTGGTCGCATTGACATTGACGGTCAGCGTGATGTCCTCATAGTTTGTGCTCTTGATTACTACGGTCACTGTGCCCACAGGGCCGGTGGTTTTCACGTCATTTTTCTGAATCGGCAGGATCAGCTTGCCGTTTTCCACCTTCGCGCCGCCGGTGTAGTAGCTGCCATCCAGTGTGATTCCGCCGAGCTCATAGGTGGGTGCACCGTACTCTTTGGGCGTTTCCAGCGTGGGCAGGGCGGGAAGCGTCACAGTGTAGGTCTTTTCGTAGCCGTTTACAATGGTCAGCGCGGTTTCCTTGGTGAAGTCAGGCGCGGCGGCCTTGGTGATGCTGCCAGTCGTAGGGAAGCTGCTCTGCTCCAGGGCGTAATTCTTCGCGGCCTGCCCCATCAGGGTCACTGTGGCAGTGACGTTCTTGCCGCTGTCCACACTGGCATAGTCAAAGCTGGCGGTCACGTTGTAGTCTGTGTCTCGCTTCAAGGTCACGTTGTCGAAGGTTACGCTGGTAATGTCCGCGTTTGTCGTGCCATCATAAAGCTTGGACGCAACCGTTACCCCGGTGATCGTCAGCGGCTTCTGCCCAATGCGGACCGCCACGCTGGCGGGTGCGGTATCTTTGTGGTTTGCATCGCCAATCACCCGATACCACACGTTATATGCTCCGGCATCGGTGCCGGTAGGGATGTCCGGGCTGTATGTGCCGTTCTCGGTCAGGCTGTACTGCATGGTGCCACCGCTGGTCACACTGCCCGCAGTAATCAGCGCCTGCTCCTGTCCGGTATAGGTCAGATTTTCCTGCGCCGTGGGAGCGTAGAAGGTGGGGGTAGCCTTGTTCACCTTGATGGTCACAGTTCCGGTCGCGGTCGCGTATTCCTCATAGCCCTCCGCCGGGGTGAATATCCACTCAGCCTGATAGTCGCCGGCTTTGTCGGGCTTGGTACTAGGATTCGTCCACTCGAAGGTGCCTTCGACCGTCTTGCCGTCGTCTTTCATCGTGCCAGTAATGGTGCTGACGCGCAGGATCTGGCCAAAGGTGATTGGCGTTGCGGTGATCTCGCCGTCCAGCACGGGAACGATCTTGTTCTTCGCGATGACTTTAACGGTCAGGAGCATGTCCTGATAGTTGTCCGTGGTGATCTTGACGCCTACGGTTCCGACGGAACCTTCGGTCTGAGATTCGACAGCCGGGACAGTCAACTGGAACTCATCGTTTGATGTGATCATTGCCGTCGAATTTGCGTAGCCGCCCTCTCCAAACAGATTGAAGTTGCAGGCCTCATATTTGATGGAGCCGTACTTACAATTATAGCCCAGCGTCGGCAGCGCGGGAAGATTGACCAAGTAAGTCTTTGCCAGCCCGTTGATAACGGTCAGCTCTATGGGCTGCATCGTGGGCGCGGCCGCCTTGGTGATGCTAAACTTCCAGCTATCCGCCGTCAGGCCGTTGGCCGCAGCATAGTTCGTGCTCTCGGTTACATCGATCTTGACGGTGTATTCGCCCGCATTCTTAGGCGTGGCTTCCTGACCGTCTTTATCGTAGTATTTTACGATGACCTCTCCCGTACCGGCCTTTGCGGGAGAAACTGTCGCGCTCTTGACATTGCCGTCATAGGTCAGGCTTGTCGGGGCGGTGAAGGTGAAGTCCTCCGCCTTGGGGGTAGCTTTGCCAATGGTATAGGTCACGCTGGCGGTGGCGCTGCCCATGGTGATGCTGGCGGTGTAGGTGCCGGCATTCGTGGGGAGCGCGTCGTTTTCCAATTTCTCTGGAACATACTTGCCCGTCTTCGTGTAGCTGATGGTAATCTTATCCACCGCCGGACCCTGCCAATCTCTGCTTGCAGTCACCGTGGCGGGTTTGCCGCTGCCGTTGTAGGTCAGCTCGGCGGGGGCCGCAATCGTCACGCTGCCGCCGCTGGCGTCGTCCTGGCTGCACTTGGCAGTGATGGTCGCGTCGCTTGCCGTGTACGTCCAGCTATGCTGATGCCGGGTCACGGTGAACGGCTCGCTGTAGCAATTGTAGCCATTGCTGCACTAGACGTAAATGTGGTACTGATAGCTCTTGTCTACGGGCAGCCCGGAAATCGTGAGCGTCTTGCTCTGCCCGCCGGTATGCGTCGCAGTATTAACATCGTTTAATTTCGTGGTCCAGTCTTTGCTTGATTCGTCAAACCGCTCCCACCAGTAGTAGTAGGTGACGCCCTCCGTTTCGGGCGCGATTACCGCAGTCAGCGTGATATTACCGTCCGTCGTAAACGCCGAGTTTTCGGTGTAGTTCGTATCGTTATTCGGATAAATCTTTTCGACCGCGAAGGGCGCTTTTTCAACGGTGACTTCTGACGGGATTGAATTGGCGTTGGGGAGCCATTGGTTATCCTTTGTTTTTTTGTAAGCGTACCCCTTCGCCAGCAGCGCGTAGGGCTTGACATAGCCGGCATCGCTCGTGATCGCGTCGTAGCTGCCGCCGCTGAGGCTGGCGCTGCTGCCGTCGTCCTTTACAGCCACACGGCTGAAGGTGCCGTTGCTCAGCGAAAGCTTTCCGCCGTTCTTCGCCGCGACAATGGCGAGCTCCGTATCCTTGTCGTTGACGGTCAATTCCGCGTCTTTGCCGTCCACCGTCACATAGAAGCTTCCGTTGCTGCCCGTGACCGTCAGAGAAATGCCCTTGGCGATGAGGTCCACACCCTTGACCGTTTTCCCGCCGGTCGCCAGCGTCACCGGTCCGCGGGTCAGCTCATAGGCGGTCCGCTTCCCGTAGACAGTGTCATCCACATTCTGATACAGCGTGATGGTCTTTTCGCCGTCCGCCGCGTTCGCCGCCTCGATGGCAGAGGCAAAGGCCGTGTACCAGCTCGTCTTGCCGCCGACGGTCAGCGATGCCGCCATCTGCTTGCCGCAGATGCTACAAGTGCCCTTGCCGTCCGTGCCGCCGTTGTGCGTATGCGACACGACCTTGACATTTTCCAGCGTATTCACTCTATCATTGGTCACAGCCTGATTATCACTTGCTCCGTAATACGCTGCGCTCTCCGCCAGTAGGTCGGCGAGTTTGCGGTCGCCGTAGCTTTTGATTTCCTTAAATGTGCCGCCGGAGAGCTTGACTTTGGTGGTGCTAAAATCTGCGAAGGCAAACGTGCCGCCGGAGATCGTGCCCGTGACATTGTAGTTAAACGTAACGCCGCCATATTTCTTTTCACTATTAAAGCTGCCGCCGCTGATGTTCGCGGTGCTGCTGCCATTGAATTTGACAGGACCATTGAAGGTACCGCCCTTGGCATTCAGCGTACCGTTCACCGTGACGGAGGCGGCGGTGAATGTGACGCCCGTCTCCACCGTCGCCGTGCCGTTGATGGTCGCACCTTTATAGCTGCCGCTGGCAAAGGTCACATTCGCGTTTTCAGCGACCGTCACATTGCTGGCGGTGTGCGTTCCGCTCTCCAGCGTCAGCGTGCCGGTCAGCGTTATGGAGGTGCCGTAAGGCATATCCCGCAGCAGGGTCAGCGTCGGCTCGGTGCAGCCCTCATTGCTCCAGCCGTTCAAGGTCTGGATGGCCTCTACATAGCCGTTTTCCAGCGCACTGTCTTTCGTGAAGTAGGCAGTCTTGGTCGTGCCGTCAGCGGCCTTGGCGGTGATCTTCGTATACAGGTCCTTGTGGCACACAGAGCACACAGGGTTGCTGTCATCGGCGCACTGATGGACGCACTCCGTGAACTGCACCTTGTACGCTGTATAGCCGGTCAGTTCGGAGATTTTCTCCGTCTTGGGAACGATGCTCCATACACTGTCCTTTTCGCCGTACAGCTCGCACTTCGCATAGTCGGTTCCCAGCAGGTCGTTAACGGTGAGGCTCTTGCTCTTCGTGTTGTCCGTGATCTTGCCGATGGTGCAGGCGTTTGGATTGCCCTTCCACAGCTTCAGGCCGTAGCCCGTACTTGTGGAGCCATACGCAGCATTGCTTAAAACCAACTCGCCGATTTTGCCGCCAAAGCGCTCCAATGCGCCGCCGGCCTGCAGCTCCACGCGCGAAATCTCGCCGGTGTAGGAGTCGTCAACCGCCAGCGTTCCGTTGGACCCAACCGAAAACTTGACATTGAGCGCCTGCGTCCCGCCGCCCTTGCTAGAATCCTTGACCGTCAGAGTATTGGACTTGTTCCCGCCTCCGACATGAATGTATTTATTCTCGGTGCTGACAGTTTTGCCATTCAGATCCAGCGTCGCTGAGTAGTTCTCAGAAGAGCAATTTCCTGTGAGCGTCACATTCCGCAGCAGCGTCACGGTGCTGCCTCTGGCTGCATTAAACGCATCCGTCAGCGTCTTATAATAGGCGCTATCGCCCACGCGCGCGTCGAATTGCGTTTTGCACTTCTTGCAGGTGTAGCCGGTATCGTCCATCTCGTGCGTGCAGGGCACAAGATAGACCTTGCCGTCATTGCCCAGGCTGGTCACGCTGTCGGCGGCGTCCGCCTTGAAGTTCTCAGCGCTGAGCGTCACGCCGCTTGCCGGTTCGGCGATGGCCCCAGGATTTATGCCTTCACGCACGCCCACACGGATGACCGAATCCTCACTCAATGCGCCTGATACAAGAATGGGCAGCTTCCAATCATAATTGGCGTAATAGCCGGCCTTCACCGAGCCGGAAACGGTAAGTTTAGGGTTTGTGCTTTCTGTTCCGTCGTAGTAAACGTCATATTGATTGTTGTCGGTAACGGTAGCATCGGTGAGGGTAATAGCGCCCTTTCCATAGATGCCGCCGCCCGCAAAGGTGCTGTTGTTTCCGGTGATCGTCACATTCTTGACGGTTACCCCTCTCTCCGAATAAATGCCGCCCCCGTGGCCATACCTTGTATCCCCCGTGGCGGACGCCTTGTTGCCGGTGATCGTGGCGTTGGAGATCGAAACATTGCCGGCGTTAAAGTGGATATAGATGCCGCCGCCGTTGCCGGCGGTTGCCGTGTTGCCGGTGATGGTGCCGCCGTCCATGGTGAAGCTGCACTTCTCACCCACATATACGCCGCCGCCACCGCCGTCAGACGCACCCGCAGTGTTATCGGAAATGGTGCCGCCGTGCATGGTGAAGCTCGGCGGGTCGATATGATTCGTCGTGCCGACAAGGAACACACCGCCGTAGTCTTCATTACCGGTAATCGCTCCACCATACATGGTAAAGGACGAGCCGGTCTGATAGTCGGCGCCCTTTTTACCGACCTGCACGCCGCCGGTGATCGTGCCGCTGTACAGTTCCAATTTGCCGCCATTGACGAGCACTTCGCCTTGAACCCTGCCGCTGTCGGAGCAGTCAGTCAGCGTCAGCGTCGCGCCGCTGCCGACGGTGATTTTACCGTTGATCGTCTGCCCGTTCAGGCAGAGGTTGACCTCGCCGTCCGTTGGCACAGTCCAGTTCTCCGACACGGACTTCGTCAGATAATAGTTGCCAACAGAATCAGGCAGGGAATCGGTAGTTGTCCACTCTGTGCCAGCAGTGTCATGTTCGTGCCCGTTGACATCTCCATTCCCGCCGCAGACGCAGTGGGTATGATCGGCCTGCGGCAGCGCAAACGCAGCCAGCGCCGCACAAACGGCGTTATAGCGCGTCATGTCCAGCTTGGCGGCCTGCTCATCGGTGAGGGCCTTTATTTCTGCATCAATAGTCTTCAGCTGCTCCTCAATTTCGGTCGCATTGTCCTCCGTGACTGTTTCAGGCAGGGCGTCAATGAGTGCCTGCACAGCCAGCACCGCCTCCTCTTTTCCAAGGCAGGCGGAGAGGTCTGCACCCTTAGCAGAGCAGACGGTGCATTCAGGGTTCACAGCATCAGCGCCGCATAATTTCTCACAGATGCAGGCGGCTTCCGCTGTTCCCTTGCAGGCAGAGAGGTCTGCATCTTCCGCAGAGCAGACCGGACAGTCGGGATTGACCGCCTCCTGCTCACAGTGGGTTTCGCAGATGCACTCCACCGGAGCATTCCCGGACTCGCCGGGAACAAGCCCACTGTCCTGAGAATTACACTGCTCACAGATATACCCGCAAGGCGTCCCCTCTGTGGCCGGGATGTAGCCGCAGCTATCGTCATGCTCGCCGCGTTCATGAAGACAGCTTAATTTTTTTGTTTTACAGCCGCTTTCCTCACTGCATTCATGGGTACACTCGGTCGGCTGGGCCTCCTCTACTTCAGATGAGGTCGCCGTATTTTCTGATACGCTGCCTTCCAAAACAGGGTAACAGCTTTCGTCATGTTTATGGATACACTTCTTCACAAGGGTGTAGCAATCCTCAGTATGCTCATGTTTACAGGCTGCCCCTTCGGTTCCTTCCGTATATCCGCAGTCCTCTGTATGTTCCGGGTGATGCTTGCACAACCCCGTATGGACGGCGGATACACCCGCTTCCACCGCAGATGCCGGAACTCCCGGCATCGTAAAAATCATTGCCGCCGCCAGTAAAAATGCGGCCGGCCGTTTCCATTTCCATATCATTTATTCATCCTCCTCACGCGGTTCGTTCCTTCTCGTTGTTTTCTGAAGCAGCTGGGATACCGCCTCCCGCAGCTGATATTCTGTCACAGGCTTTACCAAAAAGGTGTCCGCCTGCATCCTGCGGCTTTGGGGTTCAAACTCTGCCTGGTCGCTGATCCACAGGAGAGGGACATCCCTGCTGTACCCTCGTATGCTCATGCAGAAATTCATTCCCCTGGCTCCGTCCTCCATGACCACCACAGCATCATAAGGCCCATCCCGCTGCATGGCATAGACGCAGAATACGCCATTGTCAAAGCGGTCTACTTTGCCAAGCTTCATCAGTAACGCCGTTTCTTTCTCCTTCTGACTATAACTGCACAGCGCAATTCGCATGTTCGCACCTCCATTTTGTGATGGGTTTTATCGCCTCATATAGCTCCTGATCGGAGCAGTCTGCCGAAAGGAACGCAGGGATACGCAGGTGATATGCGATCAGGGCAAAGTTTTCATCATCGCTCCACCAGACAAGCGGTGTTTCCGGTGCCAGCTGCTTTGCCTGAATGGCAGCCTCCAATCCCCTTGCCCCGGTCATGGCGATGACAACCGCATGATACCGGCTCCGCCGCAGTGCCTGAGATAGCTGCTTCTCATTCCATAGCTCGTCGATGACAAGCTGTCCGTCCCCAGCAAAAAGGGAGCGCAGCCTGCTCTCAAACCATTCTGCATTCCTTAATTCCGTACAAAGTGCGATTTTCATGCTGAGCCTCCTTTCCTGAAAAGAAAAACAAGAAAGAATGTGCCTTGGCACATTCTTGCGCCTTGCGCGGTCGCTTGCGACAATCTACATCTTCGCGCAAGTGCGCATCTTTGGCACGTTAGTGCCTTTTTTATGTGACAGGGAATTCTTCGGAATTTCCTGTCACATAAAAAAACCAGACCTTCTCATCGGAAAGTCTGGTAGTATAATTAGAGTAGCATCTTGTCAAGGGAAATGCAACCGACTTTGTTTAAGACGCAGGTTTCCTGTTTAAGACGCAAGTTTTTCCTGCGGTTTTATGTTATACTATTATTGGATTTTTGTGCAAAGGAGATGGCACGATGCAGATTGCGATTGTGGATGACAGAGCAGAGGACAGAGCCGAACTGTCTGTCTGCCTGGAAAATTATATGAAAAAGCATCAGCTGGACTATACGCTGACAGAATTTGAGGACGGAGAGAATTTTCTGAAAGCTGCCGCCCAGGTCAATTTTCAGCTTGTCTTTATGGACATCTATATGGAGAACATGGATGGAATAGAGGCCGCCAGAAGGCTGCGCCAGAAAAACAGGCTTTGTAAGATTGTTTTTCTGACCATTACAGAAGATTATGCCCGGATGGGGTACAGCCTGTCCGCCAGCTATTATCTGCTGAAGCCGCTTTCGCTCCATCAGGCAGATTTTGAAGAAGCGATGGAGCTGTGCCAGCTAAAACCGCCCTATGAAGTGATGACACTTTCGGTTATGGCTGACCGTCAAAAGCTGGAACTTCCCACAGAGAAGATTCTATACATAGATTATCAAAACCGTATGACACGAATTCATACGTCAGAACGCGTGATACCGGTAAGCGGAGGCTTTCAGGAGGTTACTGCCGCATTGCAGAAGGACAAGCGTTTTTTGCCCTGCTACCGGGGCATTTTAATCAACATGGATTACATCAGCCAGGTTGACAGTCAGACCTTCCGTTTGATAAACGGGGAGGAACTTCCGATTGCCCTCCGCAATGGAAAACAGCTGCGGGAAACCTACCGTCAATATGTTTTCTCTGGAATGGGGGGGATCGTATGAGAATGAAGCAAATGCACAGGCGTATTCTGGAGGGCTGTCTGGCCTGTCTCCTCTGCTTCACCGGCAGTATCCCCGCATTTGCCGCCGAAACTGCAACCCCATCCAATGCCGATGAAAGAAGGGAGAATCCGCCGGATTTAGAAAGCGAGGCTCCGGGGACACTGGAGAGCAAAACCCCGGAAGCATCGGAAGAAGTATCCCTCGTCCTTGTCACAGAAATACAAAATGAAGACGAACTGCTCTCCCTGCCAGATTTCACCCTGCCCCTTAGAACCACACCGTCTGATGATGACCTGGAGGAAATTTATCAGCTGGCCCTTCGGTATCAAACCGTCTGCGCCACTGTAACAGCAGGTGAAGAAATCCGGCAGGAAACATTTTCTGTCGCATGGGATTTTTCGGCCATTGACCAGACCACTCCAGGCGAATATACCGCAGCAGGCCGGATTGAACTGCCGGAGGGGTATGCCTTTGGTGAAGCTGTCTTGCAGGAGCTTCAGATTTCCGTCCGGGTGGAAGAAATGCCGCCTGCTGTCATTACCTCCATAGAGCAATGGTATCCTTATACGGACGCGTTTGCGGTTGAACAGGGCAGCGAAACCGAAACGCTGGAAAATTTGTTTGCCTTTTCCCCTTACTATCTGGAATGCTATGCGGAAAATGGAACCAGCTACACCGCTGTGGTGGAATGGGATTTTTCTGGTATTGATCTGAATACTGTGGGACTGTACCATGCAGCAGGAAGGCTGACTGCACCGGAAAATACTATATTTGCGGATCGTGTCGATTTCCCTGAAATTTCAATTCCTGTTTCTGTTCAG
The DNA here is from genome assembly GCF_003479275.1 of Clostridium sp. AF20-7. Classification (NCBI taxonomy): domain Bacteria; kingdom Bacillati; phylum Bacillota; class Clostridia; order Eubacteriales; family Clostridiaceae; genus Clostridium; species Clostridium sp. AF20-7. Next base: position 240,175 of record NZ_QUGF01000004.1, read on the forward strand.
GCTCCGGGCAGCCCAGACATCAACTGCTTCCTGGTTCACAGAGGAAGCCTTTATTTTCCCTGGATCACACCGCCAGGGGAACTGGATGAGATCAGCGTATGGCTGTCCGAAAACAACGGTTCATGGAACCGTCTGGAAAGTGGCGTTTATGTGGGTCAGGAAATGCTCTCGATTGCTACCCGTCTGCTGATGCCGGGCAGCAGTTACCGCCTTCAGGTGGATTATGACGGCGGACAGACCGGCATCCTGTCCTTTACCTACGCAGATGAAATTGTCCTTGAAGGGTATCATGAAGGCGACCGGGATGGAGGGGATGCAGGCGGGAATCCACCCGATACCATCATTCAGCCGCCTCCTGAAGATACCGACGATCAGGATGACGGTTTCGCAGACAGGCCCTCCACAAAGCCTCCAAAACCGCCTGCAACAAATGGCGGCAGAGTGGATTCCAACGATTCTGAAAAAACACCACCTGTCAGTGAAGAAAATGATCCTGCGGATCATGAACCATCCCACAAGTCTTCCGAGCCATCCTGGGAGGGAAAGGATGATTCCATAGATATAGATAAAGACGATTTCCCATCGGAACAGGCAAACGGTGATACAGAGGAAGATGCGGATTCCAAAAGCCCTGATTTTTCAGAGTTCTTCGATGAAACCACCGACCGGATTTCCGGCACGCGCTTTTTGATGATGCTGCAAACAGGGGAGCAAAGAGCCGTCTTTTCCAAACAGGGAATCACTATCAGCATACCAAAAGACGCCTTGCCGGAGGGCATCCAAAACGAAGATCAGATTGAAGTCATCATCCAAACGGATACGGACGGCGGTTTTTCTTTTTCGTTTTCCATCAATGGAACTGCGCTCAGCTCCCTGCCGGATGTTTCTGTCATGCTGCCCTGTCCAAATGCCCCGGCAGCCGGCACATTGTTCCTCTGTGATGAAAGCGGCGTGGAAATTCCCATGACCGGTTACGACGATGCGGCAAAAGCCGCCTCCTTTCAGATCAGCCATACAGGAACATACACCATTGCAGTAAAGGAGGATGCCGTTTTCCTGGCACAGGCCGCCGACACAGAGCATAGCCGGTCGCCCATACTCCTTTTGATTCCGGCCTGTCTGCTTCTTCTGTCTGCCGGTGTGTTTTTCCTAAGGAGGAGGCGAAAATAAGATGGTATCTTCTGCGGTAAAAAAATATGCTGCCTTATGTATGGTCTGCCTGTGCTCATCCCTGTTTTTTCTTGGCCTGTATCAGTTCAATAATAAATATAGCCAGAACACAATCCAGGCGGCAAATGGGATTCTGGCGCTTTCTGAGGAAGAACTTCAAAAGTCACCGGTGCGCTTTCTGGTATCCGGCTGGGCATTTTATCCTGACGCGCTTTTGACCCCGGAAGAAATACAAGATGAAAGCCATTATATGCGCTACCTTTCCATCGGAGAGCAGACCAATTTCTCCAGCCCTGCAAACCCTTCTCCCTATGGCTGCGGGACTTATCAGATGACATTCTTTCTGCCGGAACGGAAGGAAACATATGCGCTGGAAATCCCGGAAGTGTTTTCTGCTTACAACCTTTATCTGGATCATGACCTGATCCTGCAAATGGGGGAACCGGCACAGGGGACACCATTGGTTCAAAACCGCATGGTCACTTTTCATGGCGGAAAACCGGTCACACTCACCATAGCGGTCAGCAACTATGACCACTTTTACGGAGGGATTGTTTATCCGCCTGCTTTCGGAACGATGCTGGCGGTCAATACAACCAGAGGAATCCGGTTTGCATTCTGCCTGTTCAGCTGTACGGTTACCTTTGTCTGTGCGCTGCTGTCCTTTTATTTCAGCCGCCGGATGAAACAGAAAAATACATTCCTGTTCGGACTGATCTGCCTTGCCATGTGCGGCCTGTCATCCTATCCTGTGCTTCATATGCTGGCTGCGGTTCCCGTATTCCCCTGGTACACGATTGAACTGTTCTGTATCTATCTGGTTACCTGGCTGATCGTAGTTCTGCAAAACCGGATATGCAGGCCGGGCTTCCTGCCTGCGGCCATCAGTAATGGGGTGGGCGCTGCCTTCCTGGTATATGCGTTTGTGTATGGCATGATGGCTTCCCATCTCTCCCTTGGAGCGATTCGTTTCTTCTCTGCATCGGTCTTTTGTTATAAGGCGGCATCTGCGCTCTATCTGCTTATCATCGCTGTGCTTGCCATTCACAGAGGAGAAAAACGGAGCAGGCCGATCTTCTATGCTGCGGCAGCCGCAACCTGCGCCTTTATATGGGATCGCCTTCTGCCGGTTTATGAGCCGGTTATCGGCGGTTGGTTTTTGGAATGGGGCAGCTTTTTCATAGCAGCAGCCATCGGTTATTCCCTCTGGCGCGATGTGATAGAAGGATATGGAAACAGCCTGATTTTCCAGGAAGAACGCAAGCAGGTCATCCGTCAGCTTTCTATGCAGACCGAATACAGCCGTCAGGTTTCTGAAGCAGCGGCAGAAAACAGAAGGTTGATCCACGACATCAAACACCATCTGCGCACCATAGACCGCATGGCCTCTGAACGTGGGCAGACGGAGATCTGCTCCTTCCTGTTACAGGTAGAGGAACAGGTTGCGGCATCATCGGGTCACTCCCCTGCCCAGTTCTGCAAAAATCCCGTCGTAAATGCACTGATTGAATACTACTACGGCATGGCGCAGACACAAGGGACAGAATTTCAGGTGCGGCTCGATCTTCCCGATCAGATGCCGCTTACCGATGTGGAACTGTGTACGGTGCTGGGCAATCTTTTGGACAATGCCGTTGAGGCGTGCAGCCGCCAAAAGCAAGGGGTGCGCCGCGTTTTCATTGCAGGCGAAACCAGAGGCAATATGTACTTTTTGAAGATTGAAAACACTTACGACGGTCTGGCCTTGCAAGAGGGAAAAACATTCCTCTCCCGAAAGGGTACATCTGCTGATCATGGAATCGGGCTTTCCTCTGTCCGAAAAATCATTGAAAGCCATGGCGGTGATCTCGATCTCGTTCCCGGTGAGGAATCCTTTCTTGTTGGAATTACAGTGGGTTTATAAACATTGCTCATACAAAAGGACACCATTACTTACATTTGCATAAGCAATGGTGTCCTCTCTATTTTCCAAGTTCTTCTTCCATAATATTCCTAATCGCTTTAATATCCGTAAAAGTCAATTTTATTCCACGATTATACATAGCCAGTACTTCATTCAGATTTTCAACAAGTACCTTATCCAACTTTTTATGTATCGTTACAGGCTGTTCCTGAATCGTATGAACATGGTCAAAATATTTTTCAATAACAGGAAATGTATTCTGTATCAAAAAAGCATTTTCTTTCCCTGCAAATAATCCAATCACTATCGTATTGCATTTACCATATCGTTTCTTTTTCTTTTCAACGATTTCCTTGTATTTCTCAGCTTGTGAGCTAATTGGTATCATCCAATACAATTTTGGATTTTTTCTATCCTGAATTGCATAGTAATGAGGACGATAGTTCCCCTGTTCCTTATTACTCATCAAATATTTATCCTGAACCAAGTCAAAAAATTCATCCTTGATATGATACGAATATCCCTGTTGTATCTCCATAAATAACCTTTCCTATGTGATAAAATTCCCCATCAGCATTCACTGATGGGGAACATTTACAAACTATACTATTTTTATCCCACCTGTATAGCAAGTGGCTTCATTTACGAACTGAATTATTTATACCCCGCACCATCAGCAAGCGGCAAACATTTACTTCTATCCTTAGTATATACAGTTTCTCTGAATTTAGCAACCTGTTTTTTAAGTTTAGAAATATTTTTTACTATATCATGGCTCATCATTTGTCGTAACTCTGTCGTAAAATACAAATTTAAGCCTCTTAAATTGCTTGAAAACGCCCTGTTTTCGGCATTTTATTTCTCCAAACTCTTCATCGTCGGGAATTTTTTTAATTTTTCTTCATTACCCTTCGTGATGCTTCGCTGTGCTATTTCTATTAAATTGTCTTCTCTTCATCACCATTCATGATGAATCATTGTCAAATCATATCTGTTGTCAATTTGATGTCATTTGGTTATTTCTGTTGTCAGATGAAAGGGTTCATAAGCCCTTCTTAAAATACATCCATTGTTGCAGCCAAATGTTCAAATGTTTCCTGTTTTTTTTTCTCTGTCGCTTCTGCATAGATATCCACAGTGGTCTGAATATCCTTATGCCCCATGATCGACTGGATTATTTTCAGGTTCGTTTTTCTTTCACAAAGCCTTGTGCAAAATGTCTGTCTCAAGCTGTGCGCTGAAAAATCCGGCAACAGCACCGGCTCCCGATGCTCTTTTTTTGCCTCTATTTCTTATGTTGCGTTATAAGCAGATGAGATTCTCTTGATTGCCCGATTAACTGACTGGGCATTCATTATATTTCCATAACGGTTACAGAAAACAAAGCCTGTCATCCCATCAATCTCTGCATCTGTCCAGCCATTTTCTTTCTGCTCTTCCCAGATCATTTCAAAAGCATCTTTCACTGTATCCAACATGGGAATCGTACGCATTCCGGCTTCTGTTTTCGGCGTTGAAATGTGATTTTCCAATGCCCGGTCTTCTCCTACCGGATAATACGTTAGATTATATATCCAGACCGTCCATCTGATCTTTCATGAGCTGTGCTTCTTTTTCCCGAAGCGTTACAAGGTCTTGTGCATAAACATATTTACGTCTTCCGAGAGGATCCGTATAAGTATATACATATCTTCCGTCTGAACGTCCCTGTGATTCACCTTTTTGCATGAAAAAAGCAGCTAACCTATTTTTCATAGACTAACTGCTCGTGTTAAGTTCCATATTCAGTTTTATTCTATAAATCCGACAGTGAAATTCGGTCGTATGCACCATTTTTCTTATCTTCCGGGTGTGGTTCCAATCCGATAATCGTAATGTCTTTCTGAGCTGGTCCATAAACCCAGTACATTCTCATTGCGCCACTGGTTTTATTTTCCAGATAAGACTGCCACACTTTCATTCCATAACGTCTGGACAATGGCTCTATTTCATGGGTTTGAAGACTTGGATACCCTGGATCTGCCGATAGCAGCTTTAAAGCCTTTCCCCATTTTTTATACAACTGTTCTTCCTTCTTTTTTATATTCCCAGAACGATATTTCTCCTGCAGATCTAACCAAAGTTCCTGCATTTCAGGAATTCCCATTCGTATATTAAAGTTCATTCTTTGTTCCTTTTAAAAATCTGACAGGTCAATAGCCGGAGAAACATCTCCTCTTTTAAAGTTACTTACTGCACGATCCATATCTGCCAGGGTTCTGGCTGAAATGCTCTCTGGCACTGCCAGTTCCCGAGGTTCCAGAATAATGCAGCCATTTCCATATTCTTTTACATTATAATACTGATAAGCAGCTCCTCTGAGGGTAATCCTTTTTTTATTGTCCAGATGAGCAACATAATCTTTCATTGCTTCCATTATCAACACCTCCTACGCAAGTATTTGTGTGGGAAATCCCACCTCTTGCTATTATAATACGCTTTTCTATATTTTCTGTCAATCCAAATTTACTTATTCCTATACGCTTAAAAATATCCATACACCGGCAGGTGGCAGACGGCATATAAGGTATCTATAAAATTCTATATTTTTGTAATCACTCTGCCACCCATCAACCTTTTAATCGAATACAGTTTTCCTGCTTCTCATTTATCCAATACTCCAGTTCATTCTTCATCCGGCTTCTTACATCACGCATTGTCCTCCCAGATATTCCCTGTTCCTTTGCTTTTTCATCTAATTCTCGAATTGAAATTTGTTTTTTATCGGCAAGCAGTTCCCGGATCAGCTTTGCTCCCCGTTCCAGCTTTGTTTCGGTTGCTTTTCCTTCTTTTCCATCTAACAATTCATCTGCCGAAATTTCATAGGCTCCCGCCCATCGGAATCCTTCTTCATCTCCCAGTTTGAAAGCCATTGTCTCCCCTGGCGGTGCAAGCGAACTTTTTTCATGAATCACTACTCTCGTTGTCGGATCTTTTCTCACCTTTCCAATAAAAATCAAGCTTCTTACTGCGGCCATGATGTCAATAGAACCAAGTCCCCGGTAAGTACTCTGTGTCCCAGAAGATTTGTTTAAGTGACCAATCAACACGATAGAACAACTGGTTTTCTCTGCAATCATTCCCAGTTTACGGAATACCGGACGAACTTCATTTGCCCGGTTCATGTCCACATCTGCTCCGATAAACGCCTGTACCGGATCAATGATTACAAGTCGCACATGATTCTGTCTGACCGCCTTTTCAATCCGATCATCGGATGAAGTTAATGCTTCTTCCGAATCATCAATTACCATAACCCGGCTCAGATCTGCTCCTGCTTCCACCAGTCTTGGCTTGATGGTATCACCCATGCCATCCTCTGCTGTCTGGTAAATCACATTGAATGGTTCAATATCTTCCATGTTTGGAAACAGCTTACGGTTCGTGCATGCTGCTGTCAACATCATAGCAAAATAGGTTTTTCCCTCTCCCGGATTACCCTGAATGATTGTTAGCTTTCCAAATGGAATATACGGGAACCACAGCCATTCCACACTGGTCTGCTCAATATCTTTATAACATAACATCGGCACCAATGCTTCTTTCTCCTGCGTTTTCATTGTAACAGTTTCCAGTATCACTTTCTTTCTGTCAGCATTTTCGTCACAGAGAATTTCATTCCAGTCTTTTCTGGCAGGTTTCAGCCGGATCACACGATATCCCTCCAGAATTTCTCTTGCTAATTTTTCACAGGCTTCATTTCCTGCATGATCATTATCCAGGCACAGGAAAATCGAAGTGATCTGAGGGCGTTCAGAAAGAAAAGTCATCAGTGCCACACTGGAGACTCCGCCCAGGCTCAGGTAGCTACGTTTCTTCCAGTCTTTTGGAAATAATTGGATAAATGAAAGCAGATCAATGGTTGCTTCAAATACAAACAGTTGATTATCCTCTCCTCTGTGACAGAATCCGTAAGATTTATCAGAACCAGCTACATCTCCCCGATATTTTATCTCGCCAGTTCCCCTGCAGTGTGCATATCTCGGAATACCGTCTGCATCTCTGCCGACAAATACAACATTATGGTATTTCCTTTCTTCGTAAATATTCCCACCGGCAATCCATTCCTCCACCAAATTTTTCTCAAGCCTCCTGATTTCTGTCAGATATTTTATGACTGTCTCATTCGTTTCGCTTTTCTCCGGCAATCGAAAATCAGGAGACGGGGCGGGGCAGGACTTCTGCCTGCCTTCGCCTTCTTCCCCAATCAGCATCTTCACTGCTTCCGGAAATGTGGCATGATAAAATTCCATTACAAAGTCCACCGGATATCCGCCCTTACTCTGGCTATGACGATACCAGCGATTCCCAGATACCGTTACACTGTCATGCTTTTTCCAACGATATTCTCTCCCACTTTTTACCAACTGTTCTCCCTGTGCGTTCAGAAAAGAAACAAGGTCTGTCTGGTTTGCTCTTGCAATCTGTTCTTCTGTATACTGCATTTTCATCATCCTTTCCTGTCTGTCCTGTAACAGATTTTTATAAACTTATCTCATTACTTCTCTTTTTTCTTCTGAAAGCCCGGAAGTATCTGTTTCTGGCATTTCTCGATCTCGTCTGGCAATATCAGCACATCTCTGTACCTTTTTCACAAAGGCAAGCTCATCCTGATAGGGCTGATTATCAGCTTTTAATTCATCAATCATTATCCGGAGATCTTCTTTTTCTTTCTTCCATTTAGATTCTGGCAGCCGTCCCTTTTTATCCCGGTATGGTTTTAGTTCACGCTCACATTTGCGATAATAATTGATCGCTTTTTTATGCTCCGCATAAAACTTTTCCCGTCTTTTCTTAAAGAAGAAATGATTGTATTCATCGATCAACGGTTGATTCTGCTTCAATACCTGCATCTTCTTTTCCAAATCTTCCAGTTTTTTCAGTTGCTCTCTCTTTTCACTGATTTCAGCTTTGCTGGCAGAGATAATTCCATTTAACTCCTGAATTCGCGTCTGCAAATCGTCCATCGTCTCAATGCTGTGTGCCTGAAGATAATTGATAGATTTTGCAAACTCCTGTAGGTTTGAAATTTTCTTTCCCCTTCGTTCCATCTCCGCATAAAAATTTGAAAGTTTCGGGCTATTCTGCGTCTTTTTATCATAATAATCTTGCAGACTTTCCAAAAGCGTCGGATTCTGCTGCCTTCGATCCTGTTCCATTTTCATTTCTTCATAGGCTGTTTTCATCCACTGGATAGATTCCTTTAAGGAAATGAACATCTGATTGAATTGTCGGATCGCCCGATTTAGCTCTCCTATGATTGTTTTGATTCCCTTCTTCTCCATTGCTCTGACTTCGTACCCTTCATGAATTGTCGGAATCAGATCAATTCCCTGTTCTTTATAGGAACGATGGTCAATTCTTGCTGCCATATGACACTCCCGGAATTTATCATTCACTTTCTCGGTCCATGCCTTTCTCCATTCCTTCAAAAGTTCAGGATCGTTCCAACCAGTAGTAGAAACAGCATTGAAGACATACTTCCCTTGGGCATCTTTTATTCTGTTTCCTTCTTCGTCTAAAACATATTCCCGTTTCTGTTTATTCCCCCAGATTCCTTCTTCTGTAAAAGGACGAATTGGGGCAAGCACATGAAAATGTGGATTATTCGGCTCATCTCCATCCTTTGACCTTCCCTCATGAACTGCCAGATCCACAATCATGCCACGTTCCACAAATTGCTCCTAGCAAAATTCTCTCGCCAGTTGAATATTCTCCTCTAACGTCAGCTCATTCTGCAACGCAATGTCAAAAGAATAGGCAAGCTGTGCCCGCTTGCCCTTTTCTGCTCTCTCTACCTCGTTCCATAATGTTTCCCTGTCTGATAATCGTTCCGGCACATAATCCGGTTTAAGGATTTCGGTAAACATCACACCGGATTTCTTCGTGTAATCATGGACTTGTCCATAATAATCGTTATACAATTTTTGCCCGGAAATATACGCAGCGGAATTTACCACTGTCTGACCTTTTCCTCTGGATACCTGCTTTACAGAAAAATGATAAAGTGCCATCAGCTATCATCTCCCTTTTCAATTTTCTTTACTTCTTCAGCAATCTGCTGTCGTTCCTTTCTTCCTGCCTCCAGATATCTCTCCCGGACGGTATCTCTGTTGTATTTAAGAACTTTCATTTCATTCATTACTTTCTGGAAATCCTCCTGCTCAAGATCTTTGGACATCGGAAACGCTTTTTCAAACTCAGCACCTTTAACCACCAAGCGGTGTGATCGTTCTTTCCTCTCGATCAGCTTTTTTCTCTGTTCCAAAATGTTCTTATTGTGCATTGCCTGTTCAAGTTCCTTTTTGCTTTTTTCCATGTTGGCTTTCACTTCTTCCAGTGACATGGATTCATACTTTGGATTCTTGGCTCTGGTCATGGTCTATCTCTCTTTCTTTTTCTGTAAACAAAAAGAACCGGCACAATTATTGATACCGATTCTTAATATAAAAACTGATACTCACTTCTAATACATGTAGAAATATTTGTTTCAGTTTTTCGCAATATTCAATTTAATACTTTTGATGATTCACCACTCTTTATTCTTAAAACGCATTCGTTGAACTGCATTTTATCAATAATTATTTTTACAAAACGCCTTTTTCAGCGAAATAATCCATCAATCGATTATTGAAAACTCTTTTAATATCTCTCAATGCAGAAATCGCTGCATAATCAAAAGCAAACAATTCCTGCTTTTCATCTTCTGTCATTGTAATCTCAGTAAATTGTTCAGAATATTTGCTTTTTGCTCTTTCTAATAACAAATTTAAAAATTCTTTTTTTTCAAATGCTGTCGGTTCTTCAAACTCACAAACTAAATCAAATCGTGTCTGAAGTTCCGGAGGAATGATCTTTTTATACTCTGTTCCATTTGGAATATTTGAAGTAAAAATGATAACATATCCGTCTAAATCATATTCTCTTGTCATGGAATCAGTAAATCTACCATCTTCCAGTAACTCCAAAAAGAACGAAAAAACTGGTCGAGTTGTTTTTTCAAATTCATCACACAATAACACTCCAACTTTGCTTTTCTTAATCTTATCACTTAATTCTCCATGCTCACATCCTACATATCCTGCCGGACTTCCTATTAAACTATTCAATGCGTCTTGGCTACTGTAATTCTGAAAATTTATTTTTGCTAAATAGCATTTATCCTGAAGACCATTTGCAAATAACCTTGCCACCTCAGTTTTTCCTATGCCAGATTTACCATATAAAAAGATTGAAAGCACTTTTTGTTCTTCTGCCCGATTAAGCATAAGAAAATTCTTTAAAACATATTGCAAACGCTCTTTAAAATATTGATGACCGATTAAATTATGATTAAAACATTGTATGAAATTGTCAAACAACTCGCCTTGCAAATCTGTAACTTTTATAAGTTTATTTTCTTCAAGCTTTTCTTGATCTAAATCAGACAACTCTGGGATCAATTTACACATTGCTTCTTGTCCATCAAAAAAAAGTGGAAAGTACTTTAACAGTATATCAATCTGTTTTGTTTGTGCTATAACCTTAATATTAGGCATATTATTAAGAAATTGTTCAAGTAGGTAAATCAGTGCTTTATTAGCTTCTATTGCATATGACATAGATGTCAAATCTAATATTGCCAATTTATAAGAACTATTAAATTGTTCAAACTCTTTTTCCAAATCACCGTTTGCTCTTGAGAACGTAGCTATCGGAATATTATTCACTTCTGCATATCGGACAATTTTATTCAAATCCTGTGCATTATTATATTGATATATTTTTTGTCTTGAATATGGTTTATATTTAACCGCTTCCTCACATTTGGTAGTTTTCCCATCATCTTCTTCAAAATAATAATTATAGTCATCAAACAAAAGTGGCAGAAGTTCCAAAACTTTATCTGCAAGATTTTCTTCTACAATTACAAGCGTGTCTTCCGTCATGTTTGCAAGATTCATATAAGCAGATTCTATATTACTTTTGTTAGTCAACAATAAGTGGATCAAAGCAGATATATCAATACAGATTTCCGGACAGCACTCAATATTATCCTTAGTATTTCCAAATATAAATGGATTTACCTCTCTCTCGTCTTGTATTTTTCTCAATTCTTCAAGATTCCGGTAAACAGTGATACTATATAAATCCATTATTATTTCCTCCGCAACGTACTCAGCCAAATACCAAATTTGTTCCACCAATGTAGCTTTGGTGCTGGAGCCTCTTCTAACTTGAAGGCAACATCTTGAATTACTGCCAATATATCAACAAAATGATAATCCTTATTACTTTTATTTGAGGATACATTCTTTGAATCTGGCGGTGTATTACTTTTTATTATTTTACTAACAGCCTCCCCTTGCCTTCCCTTGCGAGTATCCGCTTCCTGAAAATAATTAAATGTATTTGACGTAACAAATTCTTCTTTTACAACGCCTTTATAAATGCCAACAATAGAAACATGACCAATAAGTAAATCATTGATATTATACTTGTTTTCAAACTCTGATTGAATTTCCATAGGAATTTTTATAATAATTTCAGAAATAGCTGTTTCCATACTTTCATCATATACAATTCCTTTCAAAATATAAGCGTAATCTTGCAACATAGAACCAATTAAATTGTTCACTTCCATTCCTTCTACACGCATACCTTTTAAAGCATCACGGCGTAGAATAAGAAACTGGCGCAAGCTTTCCTCATCTAATAATTCTAGTTTAACATGATCTATTTTAACCAGATCCCCCTCTACTGAATTATCAAATTTATTAACAGAAGCACACTGTTCAATAACCCTACGCAAAAGAATGGATTTTGTTGTCTTTACATCTAAGCTTTCTATCACTTTCGATGAAGATGTGGCAGTTTCTTTTGTTTCTGCCGAAATAGATGCCTTAATCCCATCCAAAAACTGTTTTGTTCCTTTTGCTGAAATGGAAGATGTAAATCCATACTGTTCTTCAAAACTGTTTGATTTATCTCTCTCGATTTTAGTAAGAATAACGTTGTTAATCATCATTGCAATTTCATATACCTTACTGAAATTCAGATAATAAATATTAAAATCATGCGATTTATTTTTCTCAATTATATTCAAACAAATCACCTCCTGTTAATACATTTTAAATAAATTCTCTCACTGCATCTAGTGAATAGGCACATATGCCGCAAGGAGAATATCCCCTTGTCCGAAATCTATAATTTCGCTATATTTGAGATTAAGATTTTCAAATCTGAAAGCAGCACCGCAGGTCGCACAATACAGGCAAACGTAATTGCCTGTATAGAAGTGCGCTCTTAGCTTCGCTAAGAGAATTTACATTTCTAAATATTGTCTTACAACCTTCTGATCCTGCTCCGAAAAACCATACATATCGTAAAAAATCTGGTCAATTTCTTTTTCAAGATTATAGCTATCCTCTTGCTTACTTTTGAGTAGTAAAATATTGATTACAAGTTGCTCTATATGACTAGCTTTTTTTTCATCATAAATAAACGGAAGGGCATCAATGGCTGTCGAAGAATATGAATAATATCCCCCTTGCTTTAATGCTGCTGTATTATGTAAGTAAAATTCGCATAATTTCGAATTTAAAAAAGCCAAAATATACTCAATACTCACTTTCTCATCTTCTGATGTAACAGAAAACACTCTACCGCAGCTAAACGCAGCCCCTGAAATATCTAGTGAAAATTTATTTCCCTTAACTTCTCCTGGGCTTACTATTTTTTTCTTTTTAAATCTGGATAATTTTCCAAATCTAACTAATCCATACCAGCCTTCCTTATCCTCAAATACCTTTCTTGAATCCTTTCTTGCTTTAAGTTCTTCTTCATGCTCCATGATATATTCATAGGTCTGTGGATACAATTTTTCAATTTTCCACAGCGGTATTAAAACCGTATTGTTATCATTTTCAGTATAAGGATAATATATTTTTCTTGTTGGTTTTGCATATGCATATCGTAAACAACTATCTGCTCTTATGACTGGAATTGTCATTTCATCTTCAAAAGGAACCTTTTCATCTTTCATAAACATTAAGATATCATCTTTACCGGTAAATGCTCCAGCCCAACATTTTGCATATTTTTTTAACATATCCGATGTAGCCGTTTTCATTTTATTAAGACAATCTTTGACTTCTTTGCTTTTCAGTATCCATCCTTCTTCTTCTAACGAATTATACGGAATCTCGATAAATTGTTCGGACGACGGAACAATAAAAGGAAGTTTCGGGACTTTATAAAAACAAAAACTTTTTCTTCGTACCGATTTTTTCTCCAAAAAGAAAATACTCACATATGTAATCGCTCCATCAAAAACAGGCAAATCCGCAAAATCTACAATTTTATTTGCAAATGTGTTGTCACTAATAAATTTTCTAATAAGTGTTCCATAATCTGTTGTAAGAAATTGATTAGATGTAATAAAAGCTACTTTTCCTTCCATCTTAACTAAACTGTAGCCTAACTCTATAAACAATGTTGAAATATCAATTCTTTTCCATGCTGTTTTATAATTATCTTTATAATAATCAACATCCTCGTGGCTTAATTCCTGTACTCTGATGTACGGTGGATTACCGATAATACAATCAAAACCAAGAAAAGTTCCTTTCTCAGAAATAATTTCTGGAAACTCTATTGCCCATTCGAAAGAATCTTTGTATATATCTAATGCATAATTCGTTTCGTAGGCCAAATATAATTGGCTTCCTTTTGCTTTCATTACCATCTGCTGGCAAGCCATATTAAGATTATCTTTGATCTTTAAAACAATATTTTTAAGTTCATGTTTTTCACGTTTATCTGATGCTGAATGATACTTTTTTACTGTGTCCTTATAATTTTTAATCAACGCTTGATCTGTTTTTGAAAATCCAGCATCTTTCGTTCCAATATTCTGTCCTACCTGAAAATGAATCTTATGAATCAAAGAATTACCACATTTGATATTAATATCAATATTTGGCAATGTCTCCATAACACCATTTTCATAATAAGCATTTTTAAGCAGTTCTATCCACAAACGCAACTGACAAATAGCAGCAGCGTTCGGATTTATATCTACTCCAAACAGACAATTTTCAATAATTTTTCTTTTTTCTATAAAAAGAGTTTTCTGTATTGACTGTGAAAGGAAGTCATTCGGATTATATTTGAATTCTTTTCCTTGTCCATCAAACACACATAATACATCATCAATTACAGCTATTTCATATTCCCGGAACGGTGTCTTTCCATCATATTTCAACAGCACTCCTAGTTCCTTTTTTAAGGCAATAATTCTATTAAGTGCAGAAACCAAAAAATGTCCTGAGCCTACTGCTGGATCACAGATTTTCAAACTATCTATAATCTCATTTATTCTTTTTATCTGGGCAAAAGAATTTGTATCCATTGCAAATTTGACATCATCAATAGTCTTACAATGCCACATAAATTCCTTATTCAGTTTGTCAATAATCGTACTTTCAATAGTTTCCTGACAAATATATTCCGTTACAAAACTCTTAGTATAAAAAGAACCTTCTTTATATCCATTTATTTTTTCAAAAATCAGACCCAAAACAGATGCATCAATTATTTCACTGGAAGTAATTTTTTCATCTTCATTTATATTTTGTGCAGTAAAACTAAATGCATTTAAAAAGTCAATAATATATTCCAAAAGCGGTATGTTATCTGGACTTTTCTTTTCTAGAATTGATGCCTTCTTTTTCTGTATTGATTGATTTTTAATTTCGCGAATATTTACATACTTTGTTTCAACTTCATACCGCTCAAATAATGAACTATTCAAATATGGGATCTGTTCGAATTGCTTTAAAAATGATGAATCATCTCTTTCTCTTTTTCCAAGAACATCAAAGAAAATCGATTGAACGTCCTGAAAATCTCTTATTTTGTCATTATCCAAAATGCGGTATTCCGAACAATCTCCATTAAATGCGATAAGTTGTCCTTCAAAAAGCTTAATAAATAAAAGCCTATTAATCCATACCAACACAATTTCAAATGTTTCTTCTTTCGCTAGATTTTCCGGTTGCTCTTTTTCCTCAGTTAAAATTGAATACACCTGATTTGCCAAGGACCCTTTTACAGATGGATCAATAATAATTACATTTTTCTTATCTACTTTTGCCTCTTTCAACCCCATAAGATAAAGTAATTCTTGATAAAATTTTCCATTCAATACATGAGTTTTTGCAATCTGTTTATATCCATCTTTCAGCAAATAGTCACGTTTAAATATCTTGAACAAATACTGCCATTTTGATTTTTTTGAATACATCTTATCAATTTCAAAATAAACATACCTCAATTTTTCAGTAATATCTATCTGTGAAAAATATTCAGATAATGCACCATAAAATTTATTTACATCTCTATATGGCAACTGATTGTTTTCAAACTTATAAAAAAGTTTTTCGATATAACCTTCACACAATTTGTCTAAATTTTGAGCATTAATCAATACCCACGTCCGAGAATCCGTAATAATCAATCTACGTATTTCTGAATTATAATTATTTTTAACCTTTTCCCCAGAAACATCTCTGGTTTCGCAAAGATAATAATACACTATTTCCCATAAAGCCTTTCGGTTAATATCATCTTCCATGACCATTTCCGTTTTATTTGCCGGTTTTTTCATTTCTAAAATTGCATACAAAATATTATTATACATAATAGCACTATCTACTCTTTTGTATGCATTAATCTCAAATTTGGGGTCAGAATAAAAAGTTGCTTTTAAAAATCTATTTACAATATTTTTAATGTGTTCTTCTGTTTCATTATTCTTTACTGCAGAATTAATCTGTTTCATATACGACAACAGATTATTTCCAAAACTTTCGAGGATTACTTTATCTAATCTCAATTTATAATAACGTTCATCAAATCGCTTTAATGCAGCTTCTATAGATTCTTTCGCCATTTACAATCCCTCACTAACTTTCTGTAAACTCCATAATATCATCAACAGTACAATCTAATTCCTTGCATATTTTTTCAATAGTTTCCATTGATACATATTGATTTTTCCCCAGTCTGGCAAGTATATTTCCACTAATACCTGCAATGTGTTGTAGCTCTATCCGCTTCATATTTTTATCTATGAGCAACTTCCATAATTTGTTGTAACATACACCCATAAGTTACCTCCGCATTTCTTACCTTTTTATTGTATCACAATTTCGTTAGGTTGAATATCTTTTTAACTGAATGGAATTTCTTCCTCATCCGGTACATTCATGAATCCATCTTTATCCGTTCCACTGCTAGCTGCTGATTCTGTAGATATATCACTATTTTTATTTTGAGCAAATTCATGTTCTTCCACAATTATCTCTGTAGTATAAATTGTCTTTCCATCCTTATCCTTGTAATTACCTGTACTAATTCGACCTGCAATCACAATTCTCATTCCTTTGTAAAGATATTTCTGTGCAAACTCCGCATTTTTACCAAAGGTAACACAGGAAACAAAATCGGCTTCCTGATCTCCATCTTTTTTATATCTACGATTTACAGCAAGTGTATATCTTGCTACCGCCATATCATTCGCCTTTCCTGCATATTTCAGCTCTGGATTCTTTGTCAATCTTCCCATTAAAATCACTTTATTCATAATTTTTTGTCCTTTCCGGGTCTACACCCTCTGTAAAATTGTTTATTCACATGGTTAAGTATATTTTGTGTTCTATCCTGTCCATTCGCAGTCGTTTCAGGCTGCCTCTGCCTGTATATTACAGGCAACTGACCATCTGGCTTTGGTCAGCCCGCCCATCATCGGGAGTGTCATTATATCCTCGCTCGCTTCCAGAAAAGAAAGGTTATGGCATAGGTCTGTTAAATTTTCAGGCACACTTTTTAATTTTCAAGGTACATTGAAGAAACAATCATGCTGTCCGCTAATTTTTACGGTATAAAAATCACGAAATGTAATTTTTTTCTTGCAAATTGTCCTCTAATTACTAAAGTCAAGTGAGTAGAGCAAATGCAAAAATTATTTTTACTTTTATTTTCGTTAGTCCCTTCATTTACTCTGTACTGAGAGCAGACAAAGTAGACATATTTTGAAAATTATTTAAAAAATAATTGTTTCCCCACTTATAAAGCCTAAGAAATGGTATTTACCAACCCCTTTTACAAGTTTTTTATACATAAATGAACTATTCTTTCACTGTTTTCATATTTCGAAAAATATTAAGCCGATTTTTTCCACTAATCACACGTGGCAGATGACATAATGTCATATTATTTTGAAAAAAGAAGCATCAACCACCATTGCAGTCAATGCTTCTCCGTATTACTTTTCACTTACGAAAGAGATTTCAATATGTTTTTTGTTATTTTTCGTAACTTCATACCATCCTTTAACCCGAGACGATAAAAGAATTCCTCCGTATCTGCCCCACTGTTGAATATAGCATCACAATATTTTGTGATTGCTTCTTTCTGCTCCGGCAAAAGTGAAGCTATTACTCTTTCGTACTCTTCCTCGACTTTATCTGGTTCTGTATCTGTCTGCTGTTTTAATTTCCAGTCCGTATATGCTTTCCCCATGTGTTCTGTTATTGCCAGATTTAAAAATTCTTCAATTTCTTTTGTCATTTTCATAGATTCTCACCTACTCTTTCTCAATCCTGCATCTCATACGCCCTCCTATACATATACCAATTCGCTCAATACAATTTCCTGTACACGGTTCCGGATATTATTTGCTCTGCGAACCCATTTCATAGGATTCTGTGCTTTCAAGTCTTCTGTTACGCCTTCAGCACTTCGTATCTGTGCTTCAATCAGCTCAAACCGTTCCTGTGCCTGTTCATTCACATCTGCCAGATGACTGTCCAGCCTGGCGGTCAGAAGAAGACAGCTATACATTCCTGATTTATGTTCTTTCAGATATTCCTTCCGAAGCATCCCCCAGTAGCCAATCGGTCTAGTTTCTTCTGGTAAGGATAACACTGGCAGATAATAATCTCCTACCAGTACATAATCCAATCCATTATTATCATCATGTATCTTTTTTCTTAATTCGCTCATGTGCTTGCCTCCCTCAGATTTTCCTTTGTTCACGTAAATACGCTTCAAATATGCTTCTTCGAATCAGCACTTTTTTCCCGATTTTATATACCGCTCCTGCTTCATGCGCCATACGAACAACGGGTTTGATTCCAAGTCTGTAGTATTCGCACGCCATGTTATAGGTCACGTAGTCATGACTCATAAATTCCAGATCTTCATCATCAATTTCATCTGAAAACATCCATACATTACCGCTCATCTTTTATCTCCTTCCCCTTTCCTGTCGCTGGTTTATGGAATCGTTCCAGATAGGCATCAAAAATATCCCGGTTGATCAATACGGTTCCATCTATTCTGTAAATCGCACCTGCATCACTGGCGAGTTCAAAAAGTTTCTTATGAGAAATACTGTAAATAATCTCTGCCTGTTGATAACGTAGATACTGTCGGCGCAATTTCCTAAGCTGCTCCGGTACTTCTTTCATACTTGTGATTGGTTTATAATTTTTATCCATGATGCTTTCCTCCAATATTTGATTTACTGTTTTACAGAAGTTGACTGCCGGGATATATTTTTTAGTACGAAAAAAAGCACCTCTTAGATTAACTCTAAGAAGTGCTCTTGTTGTCATGCATATCAATCATTGATTCAGTGAATCAATTTTGATTTCATTCTCAAACCTGTGTCCTTTCACCTGAAATTCGTCATGCTTCATAACGATTCATTATTATCCCAAATTTTGTTGTCAACTATGGTCTGACATCATGGTTTTAGAGATTTTATATTTAATTTTAGTACAGCTTAGCACCTGCCGGAATACGGTCATCTACCATAAGAAGATTTAAGCCTTCACGACCATCTTCTTCGTGTACTGCCGAAATCAGCATACCGCAGGAGTCAATTCCCATCATCTTTCTCGGCGGAAGATTTACGATAGCGATGCAAGTCTTTCCAACCAGTTCTTCCGGCTCATAATACTCGTGAATACCGCTTAAAATCGTGCGGTCTTCGCCTGTTCCGTCATCAAGGGTAAACTGCAACAGCTTCTTTGACTTCGGTACTGCTACACATTCTTTTACCTTAACGGCTCTGAAATCTGACTTTGAGAATGTGTCAAAATCAACTGCTTCCTCAAATAAAGGCTCAATCTTTACTTTTGAGAAATCAATCTTTTCCGGTGCTGCTTCTACATTTTTTTCTGCTGTTTCAGAAGCCTGATTATTTACATCATTTTTCTTATTTACACCATCTAAGGACTTCATTGTCGGGAAAACTGATTCGCTTACCATACTATCCCGTACTGTCGGGTATTATACATTATTTTCAAAAAGACTTCAACCTATTATAAGGTATTATTCAGTATGTATTTGTTGTAGTTCTGTTGCACACCACATAATTCTGTTGCACCTCATAGAATCAAGCCCACAAGGACTCTTTCCTAGAATATGTCTAAATTATGTGATAATTTTTCTATTGCTTCTGTTTTTTTCATATCGGTGACTTCGGCATATATATCCATCGTTGTCTCAATATTTGCATGTCCCATAACTGCCTGTATCACCTTAATATTCGTTTCATTTTCGCAGAATCTCGTACAAAAAGTATGTCTCAAATGATGGCAGGAAAAATGTGGAATAATGATCGGCTCCCTTTTCTCCTTTTTTGCTTTCAAAATTTCTTCTGCATTATAGTTTTCCCGGATGCGTTTGATCGTCCGGTTGACTGCCTGCGGATTATGAAGATTGCCAAACCGATTTGTAAATATAAATCCCTCCATACCGTCCAGTGTAACGGTACTGAATCCATTTTCTTTCTGATATTCATACTCTTCCATAAAAGCATTATATACTGGCTCCATCATCGGAACTGTACGAATACCCGCCTCTGTTTTAGGTAATGAAACAGCAAATTCGCATTTGGTTGTTTCTGCTCTGCGTGGATAATATGTAACACTATGATTAATATTAATCAGTCGTTTCTCTAAATCAATATCTTCCCATCGAATCCCAATAATCTCACCTATACGACACCCTGTACCTAAAAGAACGGTAAACAATGGTGCCCAATGATTAAATACTGGACTGTTCGATGTATAATTCATAAATGCTCTCTGCTGTTCTACTGTCAACGCATGTCTCACTCCATGATTCCTCCCTGGTTTCTTTTTTATTTCTGACATTACACCATGAGATGGATTGTTTCGGATAATATCATCTCTCACTGCTAACTGAAATGTTGGATGAAGCACCGTATGAATCGTTTCTAATGTATTAACCTGTAATTTCCTTTCATTTATCAAATGATAATAAAAGTACAGTACATCTGAATATTTGATTTCTCCGATTTTCTTCTTTCCAAAACTGTCTCTGACGTAATGATCATACATGTACATATAATTGGTATAAGTTGTTCGCCTCAACTCTGTTTTCGTAGAAATATATCTATCAAATACAAAATTAAGATTGGCATTTCCCGCAGCATACACATCAAGACCATCTAATTGGTCTTTTAACAATTTCTGCTCTTTTTCCCTTAACTTAACTAAATCCTTAGAATATGTATATTTTCTTTTTCCAAATGGATCTGTATAAGTGTATATGTACATCAGGTCGGACTGGCGTTGACTCTCGCCTTTGCGTAAGGCCCTGCCTCTATTATCTTTTCTTGCTTTTGCCACTGTAACTCCTTCCTAATGTAGCAAGGAGTCCTTGTGTTACTTTTCTGGCATCTGATATAAAAGATCAATACCTTTTTGTATCGCTTGTGTTGTAGTCAGCTCATGCTTCGCTGCATACTCTGACAATTTCTGATATTCTTCCTCTGTTAAGCGGAAACTTACATTTTTCTTTTTAGGGGATTCTGCTTTCGGTCTCCCCATTTTAGCCACCGTATGCACCTCCTTCATAGCTTGATTACATTATACTTTTTGTCATGCAAAAAGTCAATACTTTTCGTAGCACAAAAACTCTTGCAATACTATTTATCATTAAATACCGGTTCGGAATGTTTCCAGATATGCCTCAAAAATATCACAATTCACCAGTACCAATTTATCCAGCTTATAGACAGCATTTGCTTCCTTTGCCATTTTTTCAAACTTACTTTGACACATGCTGTACATTTCTGCACCTTCTTTATAACGAACAAATCTTTTCCTATTTATAATATGTCTTTGCATTCTTTCGCTCCTTTCCCAATTTATAACAATCCCACAGGCAGCCATCGGGTAATAGCTTCATTGGTATTTCACCATCTTTCCAGACCGGGCAGCTTTCCCGGAAGTATCATTATCAGAAACAGTATCTTCGCCACAAAAATCCCACTTCCTGATTACAGCCAAATATTTATCGCTCGTGCCTTTACTTCAATATCATTTTGATATTTCTTCGTTTACAACATTTCTACTTTGCGTCACGATGTCGCAAAGTTATAATGCAGACAGTCTTGGCGTATTTGCTATATAGCTCCTCTGTTTCATATGTCCTGCAGAATAAATATTAAATTTTCAAGGTACAAACAACGCTAAATAGCTTTTTCAGCAGAAAGGGATGCTTTCAAATGTTTTTTAGCGAACTATTTTAAATCCAATAATTGTTTTTATCAATTTTGTTTCCAGACGTCTGCGAAGTGTTTCATCTACACAATAATGAACACAGCCATACTCATCATACATTTTTCTGACCGATAATTTTGCAATATATCCTTCATAATGTTTCAGAATTTTATTTATCGCCTGAATGTCACCCTCCAATGCTCTTTCGATTACCCAAAACGGTATCAATTTTTTATTATTTACGCTTTTTTCTTCCGTTTTCACCTACATTTTCCTCCAGCATAATCTTTAGTATTTCAAGCGATCGTGTACGATGCTCATGTACCGTACTTCTGACAAGGTTCAGTTTTCTTGCTATATCCGCATCATTCATTTCCATAAAGTATGACAAAAGAATAATGTCCCTTTTTCTCTCTGTCAGCGCAGTTAATGCTTCTGCCAATAGAGCATTTTTTACCTCCACATCATAACCACCTGCTCGAAAATAGCTTTTTTCCAATTCATATTCATCAAATATAGAAAGGCTCTCCATCTCTTGTTCAGATAATTCTGAAAACAAAGTTTCGTGTTTTCTAAGATAAGCTAAATGTCTTTCATAATCCACTATTTCGCCCTTTAATGCCAATTTGCATTTTCGATCAAACTGGTGCATTACCGTTTTCTCATCGTAGGAAGAAGATTGCTCCATAGAGTTCACCTCCTTCCCGACCATGAGATATGAGCAAAGGTCTTTTTCCCTTTCACCCTTATCCCGATTGGGAAACCCCCATTGTTCGGGTTTAAAAGAAAAACTCTATAAAAAGTTCTTATGATATACAAAAAAACGTCCCTATGGATTGAAATCCATTGGACGTTTTCATATAAATAATCTAATATTCAAAAATAATTTTCTCCCTCCATTCCATATAATAAAAAAAGCGGAAACAATTTTTTATCATCTCCGCTTATTCTTGCTCTTTTCAATTTTATATTTCAAAATACCAACATACTGAGAGATTAAAATTATAAAGGAAGTCAGTGCAACTAAGGAAAGTATGTCTAGTATTCCTGCAAGTGTACAACAACCAGCAAATACAATAACAGCAATTAAGACTTTCATGGTTACTTTTTTGCAGTGTTCTTTTTCAGTATCATCAAGTTCTCGATTAATGCACTCTACTGGTGCAGCTTTCAAGATCAGTATCGCACTTACTAATATAAGAAGCCACGCTGTACCTACCGTAAACTTATATTTACTGTTAAAATACATTGCTATTATCTGTACAGTGACTGAACATATAAAACATGATCCAAAACTGTTAAGATGCACGCCACCGGCATAAGTCCGTAGCAACATAAAAATCCCAGTAAATATTGCAAATTCCGGAATCATATGCATATATATTGCTATACTCAAACAAGTTACGAAACAGCATAGCATCTCAAGTCCAATCTGAAAGCCATATTGATATATATCATATGATTCCGAGGAAACTGTACCAGTCTTAATAACATATTCTGTTAATTTTTCTGACAGCCGTCTCATTTCAAATCTTTTTAAGTTTTTTCAAGTTCTTCGGAACTTTCGGCTGGTGAAAGATATAGCAACATGCGCTATCTGCTGATACTTTTCCAAGTTTTAAAGATACATTTGCCAGTGCTTTCGCTGACTGATTTTTTACATTTTTCATAGTCATAGTAAAACTCTCCTTTCGTCTTCTTTTTAAAACAATACTACAAAAATACATTCCATTTCTTTTCCTGTAAAAAAAACGAGTATTCATGTAACTTTTTCCTGGGGCACTACAAACATCAATATTTCCTAACAAAAAAGGTTGCAATGAATTCATTGATCATTACAACCTTTTTGAGAACCATATTTTTTCAAGTACCATACCCACAATAATATCTCTTCTATTTTTTTTTGATATTCCTGTAAATCCTCCACATTCTCCAAATAATCATACACTCCAGCCTTCAGTATTGAAAAAATATCCTGCTTTGTCCCATTTTCAATCAGAGCAAGAATTGGAATTGTATTTCCCAACATTCCTTTTACTCTGATAATAAATTCAAATGTTCCTTTTTCAACCATTTTTTTATTAAAATACATAATAATAACATCTGGATTAAAATGCTTATCATCGTTCAACCAATCATAGGTACACCACCTCAATTTATATTTTCCTTTTGTTATTTTACTTGTAGTTTTAAATATTTCTCTATGGTCACTAAATAATAATATTTTTTTCATTTTACCCTACCATGACATTCAAATCGTAAAATTATTTTTATATTTTATCATGTTATTTCAAATATTATTTACGTGGTAATAATTCCGGCTATTCATGTAATTATTCCTTTTCTCCATACAACACAACTCTCACTAGAAATCTTTCTGGTATAGAATCGTCAACTGTAACCGTTCCATTGTACTTTGCTACAGCTCGGTAAACCGACGGCAAACCAACACCATGATTTCCAGCATCGGATTTCGTAGATTTCAGTCTCTTATCCTTCATTTTGATTAATCGCCCCTGGTAACTATTCATTAAAAATATCAACAGATTACCTCTATCATATTTCATTTGGATTTTTATGTACTTCTTCTTTTTTGCCTTTTCAGCCGCTTCTACAGCATTTTCTAATAAATTCCCAAGTATTAGACATATATCTGCACCCTTAAACTCCATCTTCATAGGAACCTTTATGTTCAAGGAGAAATCTATCCCTTTCTTTTGAGCTGTTACATACCAATATCCAAGTAGAGAATCAATTACAATGTTACCACTATTTGCAACCTCCGATATTGATAAGCCACTTTCTTCCATTATATCTTGGATAAATTCTATGATTTTCTCATCTTCTCCTTTCTCTGCATAAGCAAGAATAGATACTAGATTATTTTTCATATTATGTTTTATGTCCCTTAATTGCAACATAGAAAGTTCTCTTTCTTGTTGATGACGTTCACATAATTCCAACTGTTGTTCATAAACAGAAGTCATTCGTCTTAGTTGTAAATCATCCATCAATTTTACATAAATATAAAAAATCAGTACATTTAAGCACAGCAAAATAATTGCTGCAATTGCCGAATGAAAATATGCACGATCATTATTTATTTTGTAACTAAACAAAAAAATTTCGTTCATAACATAGATACTTCCAATTGGAATCAGAATTAACATAATACTGTGTTTAACAGAAAACTCTGTAATTCCACCTGTTAAAAATACCTTCCTTAAAGCAAAAATAATTAATAAAAATAATATTTTCGATATAATTGATCCCAAGATTCCATACATCTGAGAATACATAAATTGATTACAATAGATTGAGAGTATATATCCGCTTACCGTTTCTATCATCATCCAAATTGCGTTAAACGCCAGAACAAAAATACATTTGTTCCAACCTCTTCCTTCATAAATACACATCACTGAAATAAATGTTATTACAATAGTAATGATTATATTTATATAAACCGGTAATGTACTAGCATTCAAAAGCAGCAACTGCCAAACTACAAAAATGATGTATCCAATCACAATTGCTATTTTTTTCTTTCTTCTTGTAAAAAACATTGAAAAATAGTAAGAAAAAAGAAATATCGCAAATATTACAAGCAATATCGCTATCACATTCAGCAACATTTTATTCACCAACATAAAACGTATCCCCCATCGAACAGTACTGTTTATTCTTCTATCTTCACTAATTGAAATCTTCTTTTCATTATGGAAATCATATGAATTATTACCAAAGTTTCTATCCGCAAAGTAGTCCATGCTAACTGTTATCGAGACTCCTTTTTTTCCTATTAAAAATATGGAAAAAGCCAAAGCAGATACACTAAGAAAATAATATACGAAGTATATCAACCTTACCATAATCTATTTATACATCAACATAAAAAGTGTCCTCCATTTCACAGTACTGTCCACTGATAATCTTCCGCCTGTCTTCGCTAATAGGTATTCTTTTTCCATTATTCAACACTACAAAATCATATCCTATTTCTTCTACATGTTTATAACTTACCAAAAAAGACTGATGCACCCGCAAAAATGCCACTTTACTCCGTTCCAAACTTTTTTCAATATCATTAAGCTTTCCATAAAGTTCAAAATTTTCTTTTTCTGTAATTATCTTTACCTTTCTTCGATTACTCTCGAAATAAAGGATTTCCCCAATTGGAATTTTATGATTGATCCGTTGGTAACTATATCGAAAATAACTGTCAGTACTACTTATTTCTTCATAGGCTGCTTGCAAACACCGTTCCATCATTTCTCTACTGACAGGCTTCACCAGAAAACGAAAAGGTCTGATTTCAAACGACTCCATCATATAATTTTCATGGCTTGTAACATAAACAATCAAAACACTTTTATCAATCTTCCGAATTCTCCGTGCTACTGTAATGCCGTCTTCCTGTCCCATCTCTATATCCAGAAAGATAATATCAAAAGAATTACCCATTTCTACAGAATCAACCAAATGTTCTCCTTTCCAAAAAACATCCGTATCTACTGGCATAAAATTTCTTTTTGCTATGTTTTGCAACATAGTTTCTATTTTCCCTGTTGTAGAAACAACATCATCACAGATTGCTACATTTATCATTTTCCCTGTCCTTTTTCTTTTTCTCTTCATTTTTTCTAACAATCTGCAAAAGCGACCAGACCAATTCTTGATCATATTGATCTAATGTCTTGTAGACTTCAATCATATCATAATACTCATCCAATGTTTCATTGAGTTTAATCTGTCCTGTTAAATCCCTTTTTACATCTGACATCCCTAACAGATAGTCTGTTGTCACATTAAAATACTCTGCCAGCCTTTTGAGAATATCAACTTTAATCACTGTCACATCTTTCTCATATTTACTAAGCATCTGCTGAGTAATTCCCAATTCTGCAGCTAATATTTCTTGTATGATTCCTCTTTTTTCCCGAAGATTTTTTATACGACTTTCCATAATCCTATACTCCTTATTTTTATTCTAATATCATGCTACCCTTTTCTTGTTTTCATGATACAAATAATAGAAGTATTCATTTACATTGATTAGTGTTGTTGTCTTAGCCTCTAGCTTGTTTTTTCCTGATATAAAGCACGTTTCCGGATCTTGAGTTTAAAAAATCATTAAAATGTTTGCCAACTGTACAATATCATTTATTTACTAACTCCCCTAGAGCGTGTTTGAAAAAGGCTTTCTGCAAGATGTGCGTCACAATTTGTAGGAGATTTTGTTCGGATGAGGGCATCGTAGCGGGCTACGATAACCGAATTCGGGCAAAATATACCACAAAGTGGGGCGTACAGATTGCGGGAATGATTTTTCAAACACGCTCTAGGCTCATTTTTTTCACTGGCTCACTCGTAAACGGGTCTATATATTCTTTCTATCTTCTTTGCATTTTTTCTACTACATTTACATAATATCCACCACACTACACTCAAAATATCTATTTCCATATTTATATTCTAAATTTGCATATCTCTCAAAAATTATATATGTACTTTTGAATTTTAAATATATTATAAATTCTAATACCCTTATCCTATATGTTATTTACAATTCCATGTTGTATATGATAGACTGTCAATGCTAATTTGATCGGCCTCCCTTGTCGCATCACTAACAGATGTTTTATTTCTTTTCTAAGGCTACATTTTGGGAAGCAACCAAAAATATGGGTTTAGAAAGCATAACCTTACCATAACAATATAAATAGTAAGATAAACAAGATCATTTTCTCGATTATCTTACTATTTTTATTAATTAATTATACAACCATACAAACCGAATGGACTCCAAATAAATACTTGTGTAAATTATATCTGCAAGTTCATCTTTGGAAACATTTCTATTTTCTTCTCCTATACATCTCCCCACTTCCTTACTATGTAAAAATGTCATGATTATTCGATATTATTACATCAAGGAAAAAACAACATATTATAAAAGTATTATTATAGTGTAAGCATTAAAATTTTCGAAATTATATTAAAGAGTTAGATTTTGTATAAGTGTATATTTTATCAATAAATTGCAAGATATTTCACCAATGCAATATCTATAATCGTTATATTATTGAATATTCCGGCTTGGATGTCCATGCTGTCCGGTGATTAGGAAACCGATTGGCAAGTATATAGAATACAAGTTACCAATGTAAAGTCGGCTAACGCCCCGCAAAGCGGCTCTGGGCTTGACATAGGCTCTATTTCTTATTATAGGTAATCAAGCCAATCAAAGTTGGTTTCCACTACGCCGGAATCAAGGTTTCTTGACGCAAGAATATTCATATTATGGATGGAGATGATAAACTTTATGTTACATTTAGCTATTTGTGATAAATCATTAAATGATATCGAACAAATGGAAAAATACTTGGAGAATATAAAATTCTTTAATTTTGATTATGAAGTTTTTGAAAACGCAAAAGAATTATATAAGTATCAAACACAACACCATGAAAACTTTGACATATATATATTAAGCATAGAATTGGAAGACATGTTGGGGTTGGAAGTGGCCAGAAAATTACGTGAAGATTCTCAAGAAGCTTTGATTATTTTTGTATCAAATGATGCAAAATGCGTTTTTGATGTTTTCGAAGTTTTTACATTTGCTTTTTTGCTAAAACCTTTAACTTACAATAAATTTAGCACAACATTATATAACGCATTTAATTATTTATACAGAACTAAAAGGCTATTTTTATTCAGTTATCGCAAATGTAACTATAGTATATTATGTCAATCTATTCTATATATTGAAAAGTTAGGAAGAAAAGCCTTTATCCATACAACTGATGCAAGAGTTTATCAATGTAATATCACATTGGAAAAAATTTGGGAACAGTTAAATCCATCGAAATTTGCAGCTATTCATATATCTTGCATTGTAAACCTGACAGAAATTGCCAGCATTAAATGTGATCAATTAAAATTGAAAAATAATGAAGTATTGTATGTTGCAAAAAAATATCGCCAAGAAATCAAATCACGTCATTTACAAAATTTAAAGATGAAAAAATTGTAAAAATTTATATGCAACTACAAAATGTTAATACTTCTAGGTATTTGGAAATAGAAAACGATATATTAAAAAGGGGGATAAAAATGCCAAATAATCATATTCAGGATATTATTGATAGTGTATTACCACAAATTTCATTTAAAAGTAACAAAGTTCTCATAAGCGAAATTGGCGATGGCAATTTAAATTATATCTATAGGATAAAAGAAATAGGAACCCAAAAATCCATTATAATAAAAGTTGCACAATATGAAAGTAGAATATCTAAAGATATACTATTGGATATTTCCAGGAGTTATTTTGAATATTCCTATTATAGTTTAGAAACAGTAAAAAAATCAAATTTTTCGCCGCAGATTTTATATGCAAATCCTCAAGCTGGAATAATCGTTATGGAAGATTTAGTAGATTATTGTAGTTTGAGAGAAGCTCTTATTTCTATGAAAAAATACCAATGTATTTCTGATAATATATCAATGTATTTACGTTGCGTATTAATTGAAAATGCAACATTTAACCCAAACGATAAACTAGAAAAACTCAGATATAAGTTTCGAGGAAATAGGTTGTCAGAATTAACAAAGCAACTTATTTTTATCGAACCGTACAATAATATAAAAAAGAGAAATAAAGTTCCTGCTGAATTAGAAAGTTGGGTAAAAGAACACATATATCATAATGATAGATTGAACGCTAAAGTAGAAAGTTTACGGGAAGTTTTTGAAAATGAGGAACAATCTATTATTCATGGAGATTTACACACGGGTTCATTTATGGTAAATAATGATCAAGTAAAAGTAATCGACCCAGAATTCGCCTGTTGGGGACCAATAGGGTTTGATCTTGGATGTCTTTTGGCAAATTTAATAATTGATTATTTATTTCATTTGACAAATAATGAAGAATACTGTTTGTTTATTATTAAAATAATTTACAATATATTATCAACCTTCGAAAAAGATTTATCAGAAAAAATACCAAAAAATTATAAAACTATAATGATTGATAGTGCTGCATATGCCGGAACTGAAATTATACGAAGAACTATTGGCATTGCATTAGCAAAAGAGGTGTCAATTATGGATGAAAAAGGTAATAACATTGCATTTAGAAAGAATTTACTCATTATAGGTATTGACCTTATAACAAACAGTGAAAAATATGGAAGTTGCGAGAATTTTATTAAGCGAATTAAAAAATTACATGTAAATTGATTTGTTAAGAATATATTGTTCAAAAAGCGAGCCGGTGAAAAAATCTCTGTAAAATAAACATCATCAAGGTCTTCTATGATAAAATATTAAAATCATAGGAGGCCTTTTATTATGGCAAGACAAAAGAAACCTGTACATCGAGTATAAATGACAGAGGGAAAACGAAATATTATCCATCAGCTCCTTGAAGAGTATGATATCCAATCTGCTGAAGATATTCAGGACGCACTCAAAGATCTCTTGGGCGGTACCATTAAGGAAAGATGGAAGCAGAAATGGATGATCATCTCGGCTATGAAAAATCAGAGCACTCAGATAATGATGATTATCGCAATGGTTATAAACGTAAACAGGTCAACAGCCGGTACGGCTCTATGGAAATCGAAATGCCGCAGGATCGCAAATCAACATTCGAGCCACAGGTAGTAAAGAAACGTCAGAAAGACATTTCCGATATCGACCAGAAGATCATTTCCATGTATGCCAAGGGAATGACTATCCGGCAGATTTCAGAAACTATCGAGGATATATATGGATTTGAGACTTTGGAAAGCTTTATTTCTGATGCGACCGATAAGATCCTGCTACAGATTGAAGACTGGCAGAACCGACCGCTGGACGTAGTATATCCCATTCTCTACATCGATGCGATCCTCTACTCTGTAAGGGACAACGGCGTGATCCGAAAGCTTGCAGCTTACGTAATTCTGGGAATTAACACAGAAGGAAAGAAGGAAGTTCTGACTATTAGTGTGGGTGATAATGAAAGTGCAAAATACCGGCTTTCTGTTATGAACGAGCTGAAAAACCGGGGCGAAAAAGATGTACTGGTCATCCGCGCAGATGGCTTAACCGGCATCAAAAAAACTATTGCTGCAGTTTTCCCTAAAATCGAATATCAGTGCTGTATCGTGCACCAGGTAAGAAACACCTTAAAATATGTCCCTGATAAGGACAGGAAAACATTTGACACGGACCTGAAGACCATTTATCAGGCGTCTGACGAAAAAAGCCCTGGCAGCCTTAGACCGTGTAACAGAAAAAGGCTCTCCTAATGACATTTATTTATCATAGAAGAACCTTCTAAACATTATTTCACAAAAAATTTTCATACTCTAAGGTGTCTTTCTTTTATGAAAAATCACGAACTTGCTCATTTATAGTTTCTTATATTTTTACTCAAACACATCCATATGTTGAGTAGTACAACACTTATAACTATAACTATAGCTGAAATATATGGCAACCATACAACCTCAAATAATTTACTGATAATCATTAATCCTACAGACATTGAACATACCAAATAGCATATGCCCACTCCTTTGAAAAGCACTTTCTTGTTATAGCTATTCTGTTCTTTTTCTGAGAGTGCATTGTATATCGGTATAAAACATCCGCCTCTTCCATTAAATAATAAACAACCTATAAGTAGAAAAAAAGCCATTATAAGTAGCTCAACTATAACATCTTTCATCATAATCACCTCACACTTTGTAAGAAATAAAAGTTTACAATTCAAAACAATACTTTTCTAATAGCACTTTTCTTAACTTCTTCCTCCAAGAACAAATAAAGCTTTCAATTTTATCCAGTATAAAACTCATTTTTATTTCAATATACCATCTTTTTATCGATAATTCAAACATTTTTGTAAATATTAAATTTGTCAAATTGGAAACTCATACTTCATATATAACATCAAAATATTGCCTCTCTTGACTATTATGTGAAACTACAACAATAATTTTATCTTTTTGTTTTTTTAAATACTGATAATATTCATCTCGAGACTCTTGATCCAAATGTGCTGTTGGTTCATCAAAAAAATATACATCCGCATCTTTTAATATGGTCTTTACCAATTCCACTTTTTGTTTTTCACCACCAGACAGCATATTGATATTTTGAGTCTCCTTTTCTAACACCTCGTGTATATCCATAGCTATATTGTACATATCTTTCATAATTAATCTATCAATTATTTCACGAGTAGAATACTCTGTATTATTTGATAGGTTTATATACTCAACTACAGATACAGAAGGAAACTTCTGTTCTTGATTCATTACAGAAAAACAGTTTAAACGTAATTGTTCATAATTAATTTTTTTTATATTGATATTATCAATGAATATATCTCCAGAAAGACTTTTATACTGTCTTATTAAAATATTAATAAATGTTGTTTTTCCTGCACCATTTGATCCACAAATAAGATATCTTTTACCTTTTTGAAAATCAGCTGAAATTTTATTTAATCCATTTCCATTTTCAAAAATATAAGAAATATCCTTTGCTTCAATAAAGTTAACTGTTTCTTTTTTTAATAAACCATCTTCTCTCAGTTCTAATTGATATAATTCTTTTATTCTATTGTATGAAGTTTTTGTGTTTTGATATGTTTGCCCAAAGGTCAATATCAGATTTGTATTACTGAGAGCTATCCCCATATATGTAAATATTATAGTAAATTGCCCAACTGTTATCCTACCATTTGCTAAATCAGTTCCTGCAAAATAAATCACCAAACTAAATCCTACTAAATATATAACGCTTTGAACAAGAACATACAAATTGCTATTTTTCTGTAATAAAATTCCCTTTTTATAAAATACATCATAATATTTCTCTAATCTTTTTAAGAATGCTCTATATATAACATGAATTTGTACATAATCTATAAATGCTATTTGCTCATTAATAGACTGTAAATATCTAGATTTTGCATTTCTGTAATTTAGCATCTTTATATATAAACCATTTTTAAATAATAAATACAGTAAAATATACAATCCACAAATACAAGCTAAGATTATCCCATACTTTAACTCTATCAGCACGACTAAATTGAACACCAATAATAAAATAATTATATTCATACAAATACTGGGAAGCGATGAAATCACAAAATTAGTTACCAACATTGTATCCGAATCAAGTCGTTCTGCTAAATAGACGCTATCATATTTTTTCACACTTAAAATTTTCACCCCGTGTAAGCGGTTTACAATCATTTTTACTAATGAATTAGAAATCTTCATATTATATTTCATGACTATATATTGAAATATATATGTAACTAATGCCTTAACTGATTGTACAATAATAAAAATAATAATAAAATTAACTACCATATGTTTTGTCGCACCCTGAGATAAAACATCTAAAATTTGAGACATCAAATATGTATTAGCAAGTCCTATACTTGATATAATGGTACTAAATAATAATATCAAGGTAAATCCCTTTAAATTACATTTTATTATACTTGCACAAAAAGAAGATAAATTATTTTTTATATCAGATATATTTTCCATATTTTTCACCACTATTAATTAATAATTGTTGTTTTTCTATACGCTCAGCAATCCTTTATTAATAAAAATCAAAGACGCCTTCCCTATATATAAAATAATGAAAAGGCGCCTTTGCTTAATGTCTGAAATCAATTTTCTTTAGCCAGAAGCCCAATCATTGTTCCATGTGGCAGTTAAATACACAAAAGCTCCACCAAACACGGCAACCACTAAATATACAGCTCCTGCAACCATTACAGGTCCTATTGCAGCCGAATGTGTAGACGGTCCATCGCCTGATAAGTTTTCTACTTTGATCTCAGGTCTTTCGTAATCTTCCATATGTAGCCTCCTTTCTAATATTTTTATTTAAAAATTATAATATTTCAATAATTTTTAAATCCAAAATGTTTTATTTTTATTGTTCAGAGGAATAAACATAAACATCTTTTTGTTGATACTCCTTTTTCAGTATTCCGATTGCTTTAAATGAAGAATCTAATACCACTTTATTAAATGCTTTATATATCAAAACAACTTTTTCTCCATCTTCTACTAATGTTTTAGCTTCAAGAGTTTCTCGATATAATTTTTTCATGAAACTTATTAAAATATCTGTCCATCTCTCCGGTAACTTATCTTCATCCTCTATGTATATAATCTCAAATATTTTATATTTAATATTAGGTTGAATTATTATCTTCGCAACATTTCCATTATTATCTTCCATAGAAAATCCACTGATAATTCCACTACTCCAAACTAATTTAAGAATATTCTCATTATTTAATAAGCCTAATCCTTCCTCTGCAATAACCAATGAATCTTTTAAACTATCTATATTAGAAACAAGATCTAATAGCTCTTCATACTGCAAATATTTAATTTTAAGTTTGTCAGATATGTAGACAAACCTGTCAAGCAAATAATTTTCTCCTGTCATTTTAATAACCTTTAATCTCCAAAATAGCTGTAATGTTTTATCAACGTCTTTATAAATTATGTCTTCATCTATATCGTACTTTGTGTTTAACAGATGACAAATATCTTGCACACTATTGTCTCCGTCACAGTATTCCAGAATATTAAAAGCAGCTTTATTAATCATTATCCTGCCTAAAACACTAAAAAATGTTGAAACAAAAGAAAAACTATTATCTCCTTCTACTTTAATATTACGCATATTCTCATCCATTTTGATTGGTCTTGAATTTCTCATTACTTCTGATGTGCTTCTATTCATATTTCTCTCCATTCCGTAACTTTCATCATCCCATATTTTTAACATTACTGTATCATATATGCATATGATACAATATCTCTACAACTATTATTGAATCTTCTAATACACAATTCCAGTTCAAAGCCTAACTCTTCAATATTACATTTATTTAAGTCCCGCTTCACTATAACTAATTTTAACTTCGTTAGTTGATGATTTTCTTTATAGATTTCAGCTATAGCATAATTTAATAATGTTTTTTTATTCCACGGAAAAATTAGAAGATTGCAATAGCTCAAGTCTTCGCACTGTTTCTTTTCAATTAAAATCATATCTTTAATCTCATCGTTTTGAATGTCTGCAAATGCAACCAATTCATGATCAAAAAAACGTTTTCTTAACCAACGTGAACTATATTCATTAGAATTAAAATCCACACTATATATATAATTACAATTTTCACTAACACATTTTTCTTTTATAAACATTGAAATATCAATAACTTTATCACTTAAAATTTCACAATACATTTTGACCTCCATAGCTCTTAATTAGCTCTGCATAACATTTATTCATTTGTTCCATATTTTCTTCACTAAATACATCAAATTTCATGTAATTCATTCCTACTTCTGCTGGAAAATCTTTTCCTAGTATTATTTCATTAGCAGAACCTATATTTTTTCTAAAAGTTCTTATTAATTGATGATTCCATAATTCTCCATAGTTTTTCTTTAAATATTCTGAAATACTATGTTTTTTTAAATCCCCAATTATAATTGGAATATATGGACTTAACAAAAGTTCACCTTTTTCATTAACCTGGATAAAATCTAGTTGTTCCATAAATAAATGTTCTAATGAATCACACCATTCAATAGAAATTCCGTCTTTTTGAATATTTTTATATCGGTTAACCAATAAATAATTAGCGGCTTGTATATACTCATTTTTACTTAAACTATACGCATCTAACCCTTCTTTAGCTCTTCCCATCTTCATTAAAGGTTGTACACGTAAGATATCAATGCCCAAACGCGTACATAACTCAATTATCTTTGGCAATTCTTCGTAATTTCTTTTATTAAGACAACATACTGCTGAAATTTTAATATCTGATTTAGCTTTTCTTCTAAGAATATTAAGTTGCATAATTGTATGTAATAAATTTTCAAATAAACCTTTTTTATTACGCAACCAATCATGTGAATTCTCTGTAGCTCCATCTATACTAAATTGAATATTATTTAATCCGTAATAAATTAATTTTTCACTAATAGATTCCGTTAACAGTTCTCCATTTGTTACCATTCCAATATTCATTTCGCTATTTATTTTTTTTTGGTGATCAATAAATCGAAAAATTATTTCTTTTTTTAATAAAGGTTCCCCTCCACAAATACAAAAATTATCAGGTCTAGTAGAAGCTAAATCATTCATTATGCGAAATAATTCATCTGATGCTAACTCATCATTGTTCATTTCTCCACTGTGATTATAGCAATGTCTGCATTTTAGTGTACATTTTCTTGTTATATCTATATTTATATCACTACCTCTCATTTTTCCTCTCTTCACTTATCAATTTCAAATAAAACTTGTCCATTTCTTGACTCCATTCAGGTTCCAAAATATCAAATAAAATTTTTCCATATCCCAATTCCGGCATTCCTTCTATGCCACCTAAATTCATTTTTTCAGGTGAAACCATCTTATTTCTTAAATACGCAAATAATCTATGATTCCAAACTTCCTCCCAATTTTTGTTTACATATTCACTAAATTTGTGTTTTTTAATATTTCCAATAGCAATTGGTATATAAGCAGAAATTAATATATCTCCATTTGCACTAATTTGTGTAAATTTTCCGTGATCTATATCATCATTTAACAAATGATCAATTGGATCTCCCCATATCAAATCCATTTTTTTACCCATAGACTGGTTTTCACTATTTTTTTTACTTATTTTTTGAGCCACTATTTGGTATTCCTTGTAGTTCAATTTGTATGTATTTAAATTATCCATTGCACGCCCTAATAGCATTAAGGGTTGTGCTCTAAACGAGTCAACATTGAGAGTTTCACACAAATATATAACTTCTTCTAACTGCTCAAAATTTTTTTTATGCGGAATAAATGATACGGATATTTTTCTATTTATACCCAATTCCTGTCTTGTATCATCCAGATATTTTATTGCATTTATTGCATTTTTATATGCTCCTTTTTTGTTTCGTAACCAGTCCACCACTTCTTCTGTGCTACCGTCTAAACTAACTTGTATACTAGATATTCCTGACTGCCAAAGCTTTTTTGCAATTTCTTTAGTCATTAACTCTCCATTTGTTACCATATTCACATCAACACAAGTGTTCTTTGAATAATTTGCAATCTTATAAATACTTTCCTTTCTTAAAAGTGGTTCTCCTCCACACATGCATATAGAAACTGGCCTACAATCAATTACATCATATGCCATTCTTTCTAATTCCTCATCACTCATTTCATCCATTCTCTGGTTTTTTAAACCTCCACTAGAATTAAAACAATGTAGACATTTTAATGTGCACTTATTTGTTACATCAATTCCGGCTGCAAAAAAATTTGTCATGTTATTCCTCCTCATATAATATAGTAGTATTTATAGATCATCTCCAAGGTCTGTATGCTATACTCTTAGAGATGAAGTGCATTTCTGCAATTCACTCATTTTTTTCTTTTTTATTAATTGATTCTTATTTCATTCAAATAACTAATTATTTTATCTTTCTTGTATAAATCAGTAAATTCCTCTTTAACTTCTTTTATTTTTTTTGTATACCGATCTGTTGATAATATCTTATATATTGCATTTTTCACTTCACATGTATTACCATGTGACAATTTTCTATCCTTAATCATAATCCCTATATTATTTCTTTCGATAGCTAATCCCACTTGATAATCATGATAATTTGACGGATATACAATCATCGGTGTTTCACATAAGATAGCTTCTCGTACTCCAGACAATCCCCCATGTGATATAAATATTTCATGATTTGCTAACATTTTCCATTGATCCACAAAATTATAAAAATGTATGTTTCTTACATGTTCATACTCTGCGCTTAATCTTTCCATTACCTTCTTATCATTACCAACAGTTATATCTATATTTATGTCCATACTTTTTATTTCACTTAAAATATTTCTTAATATATTTTGGGAATAATAGTCTATAGATGTTCCCCTAGTCACATAAGCACCCGACTTCTCTTTTAAATCTAGCTGAGACAAAATATTACTATCGTATCCACAAAATTCAACATTTTTCATATGATTTGAATATGATTCATACAAATTTCTAGTACTGTATACAAATAGTTTGTCTGGTAATATTTTTCTTTCATTAAAATTCATTAATGTCTTAAATTTTCTATAGACATACATTTGCACTTTGTCATAGTATTCTAAAAATTCATTCCAATTATTTATTTCTAAAAGTTCATTTTTCTTTATTTTCCCCTGTTCCTCATCCAATCTAATTTCTTCAAGAACCACCTCATTATAAAATTTTTCATAAAAACAATTTGCTTCTTCAATATCTGTCGCTACTTCTATTGCAATACTGTGTATATTAAATTTTTTTGCTAACAGACCGCCCCATTTTGCCAATGAATCATATATTATTACTTGAGGATTATATTTTTTCACATACTTCATCATATAATCATACATATATTCATATAAGTATTTTGAAGAAATAGCACTCCATTCTATATTATTACTTGTATAATTTAAGTGATAATAAGAAATATGTTCATCTTCAAGTAAATTACTACTTTTTGTATTAAAATTAGCAATTACTTTTTCTGGATAGCAAATAACACTCACATTATCATTCTTAATGTACTCTGCAAAAAAATCATTTACAAAGCAATATGTATTATATCCCTCTTTTCCAATTTTATTTATTACATCAAGCACAGGAAATACATGCCCGTATAACGGAATCGTTAAAAAGAAAATAGTGTTATTTTTCATTTCTTTCACCTTCTAAAAACTCAATTATTCGCAAGTAATCATTCATATTATTCACATTACAATAATAATTTCCCACAACAAAAGATTGTATTTTCCCCGTAGCACAAATTAAATTTAATAAGTCAACTAATTCTTTTTCATGTCGCTCTTTATTTTCTTTAACTTTCTTAATAGCACCTAACACTGTATTTTTAAATATAATATTACCGGTTCCACTGCAATTATTATAAACAATCTGAGGTTTTTCTATAAAATTATACAGAAAACCATCTGGAGACTTTATAAATGTATAATTTTTTTTTACATATTCCAAGTACTTCTCATAGTATAATCCAACCATACATTCGTTAGTACTTGTTTTAAATTTTTCAATCGCCTCTGCATAATTATTTTCATATACAAATTCATCTGCTAACACCAAGATAAAATCATCATTGCCAATCTCTTCCACTGCACTTTCTATTGCACCGACAACTCCTTTTACAGATTGTTTTTGTTTACAAAACAAAATCGGCGTATCATTAACTTTTGTTCCAATAGTATCTATAATCTTTTCATGATTCTCTCCAATAATAACTATACATTCCGTTATTTCTTTTATATTTGTAAGGTTTTCCAAAGTGTATAGCAATAAAGCTTTACCATTAATTGGTACAAGACATTTATGCATATAAGTAGAATCCTTATTAAATCTTTTTCCTTCTCCAGCTGCTGGTATTACTGCTTTCATTTTTCTTCCTCTATAAAATCCTACCCTATTTCTTATCTACATATTTATTTTAACAGACAAAATTTATATAAATAAATAACTGTAATAATCTGTACTTTTACTGTAACAAATTAAGAGCAAGTTTCGCCTGAGTAACTCAAAACTCACTTCGTGACTTTCGACTATCTGGCAATCTTGATGGGGATTCTGCTCCCCATACCCTCAGATAATACAGTTTTCACTAATATGCATACTTGGCTCCTGTAAAAAAACAGTCGCATCGTGATCATATCTATCACGAAAAATCCATAAATATTTTTATTGTGTTACCGCCTGATATTTTCAAATCGGCTTTATATATAGAAATATCTTTATTTTGAAAGGAACTATAAAATGGCACGACCTAAAAAAGATAAAAACTTACGGCATACTCGTCATATCATGCTCCGTCTCACCAATACTGAATATGAAATAATTGCAGAAAATGCAAAAGCAGCAAGCCTCCCGTTAGCAGAGTATGTCCGTAAACAGATAACAAATAAAAAAGTAATTGTGAAATATGAAATTGTGGCAGATCTATCGGAGTTAAAGAAATTAATTGCTGAATTTGGAAAGATTGGTAGCAATCTGAACCAAATAGCTCGTTACTTTAATACTGGTGGACTCCATTCCCAGGAAATGCGTAACGAAATCAAAAAGAGCATTGCTGAAATTTATAAATTAAAATACGAAGTAATAAAACTGGCTGGAGATTTTACCACTGTCAATGCAAATAATAGAAATAACACAGGAGAAAACTAATATGGCAATCCTGAAACATATTGCAAGCAAGAATGCCGACTATGGAGAAGCTGAACGCTATCTGATTTTCCAACATGATGAATATACGCAAAAACCAATTCTTGATGATAATGGGAATATGTTTCTTCGTGAAGAATATTATCTGGATGGTATAAACTGTGATCCGTTTACATTTGATGCGGAATGTCGGGAAACTAACGCTTTCTTTCACAAAAATCAGTCTTTTAATGAGATTAAGTCGCATCACTACATCATCAGCTTTGATCCTAAAGATCAGGAAGAACATGGTCTGACCGGAGAGCAGGCACAGAAACTTGGCGTAGAATATGCCAGAGAGAATTTTCCTGGGCACCAGGCTCTTGTCTGCACCCACACTGATGGTCATAATGGCAGTGGAAATATTCATGTACATATTGTAATCAACAGTGTGCGAAAGTATGATACCGAGCCACAGCCCTATATGGAATTTGACCGGGATTCAAAAGCTGGATACAAACATCATCTTTCTGACAGATACCGAATTTACTTAAAACAAAAAGTTATGGATATGTGTCATTCCAATGGACTAAACCAGGTAGATCTTCTGACACCTGCTGAAAGAAAAATATCTGAAAAAGAATACTGGGCAAAACGCAGAGGTCAAAAAAAGCTCGATGAACACAATGCAGAACTGAAAAAGAAAGGACTTACTCCAAGACAGACGACCTTTCAAACAGAGAAGCAATACCTTCGTGATGCGATTGATACGGTTGCTTCACAGGCAACATCACAAGAAGAATTTTCCAGATTGCTGTCTGAAAAATATAATATTACATTTAAAGTCAGTCGTGGCAGATACAGCTACCTGCATCCTAATCGTCAAAAATACATCACCGGAAGAAATCTTGGAACGCTTTATGAAGAAAATCATCTTCTGCAGGTATTCCAGGATAACTCCAGCAAGCAACACGCAGAAAAGTCACATTCTACTGACAGACCAGTTACAGATTTTTCAGAAAAGTCAAAATCGTCAGCTTCTGTCCAAACTGACGAAACTACACACTCTTTCCTTTTTATAAAATCTGATTTACGACTTGTAACAGATTTACAGCACTGTATCAAGGCACAGCAAAGTCAGGCATACGCACAAAAAGTAAAGCTGTCTAATCTTAAGATGATGGCTCAGACAGTTGCCTATGTACAGGAACATGGTTTCCAGAGCAAGGAAGATTTAGATACTGCCCTTTCCAATGCCTCTGCCCAAAGCACTGATGCCAGAAATACTCTGAAATCCACAGATGACTCTTTAAAAAGTATAAATGAACAGATTCATTACACCGGACAGTACCTTGCCAATAAATCCATCTATTTCGATTACCGAAAAAGTCGAAATAAAGAAAAATTTTATGAAGATCACCGGGCAGAACTCACCCTTTATGAGTCTTCTCTCCGAATACTCAAAGAAAAAGCACAGGGCAAAAAACTCCCTACTCTGAAAATGTTGCGTGAGGAAAAGAGTCGTTTAACAGAATTGCAGACAGTACAGCGAGATGAATTTAACTCCCGGCGTGAATATGAACGTGAACTTCGTACAGTATGCTCCAATGTGGATATCATTCTTAATCATCCACATATACAGGAATCTCTGCACGAAACATCACAAGAACATTCTTGTTTCCGTTAAAAATCTCGATAAAAAATTTTCCAAATTATTTTTCACTTTCTCCGTTGACTAAATTCATTTTTTCGCATATACTATGAATAGGAAAACAGGCGACATCCTGTTGGTGTGGCTGACACCTAAAATCCGAAACGAAAGCCGAACATGAATCGGAGAGTTGGCAGGCAACAGAAAAACCTGAAAGCAAAGCCAGACATATGGGCTGGAGTGTTGGCGGACAACAGAAAAATCAGTCTATAAGGGAGATGCACAATGCTACGGTATTGTAATCTCCCTTTAAATATTTTATACATATTGCAGAGGTCATAATATGACAAAATACAACAAACAGCAGGCCATTTCTATCATTATAGATTGTGCTGCCAAATACGAAGAAAATCTCAATGGCTATCAGCTCTTATTTATTTTAAAAGACAAGCATAAACATATTTCTTCTCTGGAAGTAAGTTTTTATCCATATAATTTTCTTCACCTTACAGGCATTAAATTAATTGATGGCACTACTGCTACTGATTTTTACAAGCGCTGTTTAAACCATAAATTAAGTCCTGAAGATTTTTCCTTCGCATCTGATGGAACTACTCAGTTAAAACTTGAAATTCTTCCACAACTTATGCTTAAAAATATATCAGCTAAAATGGTTGGAGATTTTAACGGATGCAATCCAAAATTATATACAGAAAAATTAGCTGGTGGCGTAAAAGCCTGCCTTGGTTTTGTAAAAACTCATCGTGCTGAATATGTGCCAAATACAGTACTGAATACAGATATTCGCACAGTTACTAAAATTTCACAGCAGGTAATCGCTACATATCGTCGAAAAAATTCAGCTTCCCCTTATCAGGAATTAGTTTATAAGGCCAAAAAAATCGACTGGGATACCATTACCTTTCCGAAAGAATATGACTATCTCACCAAACCAGAGTAGCATATATCTGTAAGGTACTTAAGTTTTTTATATTCTTCTGTAATACATGAAAAGATGGTGCTATGCACCATCTTTCTAAAGTTCTT
Organism: Clostridium sp. AF20-7; assembly: GCF_003479275.1. NCBI lineage: Bacteria > Bacillati > Bacillota > Clostridia > Eubacteriales > Clostridiaceae > Clostridium > Clostridium sp. AF20-7. The sequence continues at coordinate 282,855 of NZ_QUGF01000004.1, forward strand.
TTTTCTATATAAATAATATTATTCTATTTTCTCCACCAGGAAATATCCGTAAATATTTATTTGTTACATCCGTAATGTGTATATGAATACACCCAAGCACTATTATATTTTAAAATAGTATTACATTTTTTACACCATGTTGCATTTGCTTTATATACATCACATCTTGATCCAGTATGTCTATGCTGCCATACAGTATCAGTTACACGATTACCAGAAGCATGCGTGCAACTACTTTTAAATTCAATATAAGATAAATTCAGTACATCTCCTTTTTCATTATATATTTTCCCATCAACTTTTTCTTCCATTTTTGAAAAGTTATTATCAGGATTTGCTGCCATTACATATGACGAATTTATAAGCAACATGCAACACATACTCAATGCCATAAATAACACTTTTGTTTTTCTTCTCATAACCAATCAGCTCTCTTTCTAAAGTATTAATAGGATATTTCCAACAGCAGTTTACTGCTTTAACATAACAATACATTCTTCATTTATTAATTCAAATTTTATAATTTCACTATATGAAATTTCTTTACTTTCATCATAAACTACTATTTCAAATTCACATTCGTCTACATAATCTGGAGTATTATTTGCTAACTTCTCATTTTCATTACTATAGATTTGACCAAGCATATTTTTCTCAGGAATCCAGTATATATTTTTTTCATTCTGGTAAATCGTAAAAATATTGCTTTCTTTTCCTAATGATTTGCATTCATACATATAATTTTCTGGTATATCTATTTGAAAAATATAACCATTTCCTACCGGTGTTTCCATCAATTGTAATGTTTCTTTATGCTCCGGAATTAAAACGGAACTTTTCACATTTCCATCCTGTGTCATTGCATAAACAGTAATTGTCATTTTATTTTTTAACATAATATTCATGAACACGCATAAAAATAACATAGCTGTTACAATTACTCCAACTGTAATTCTTTTCATATAAAAAATTTTTTTCAGAGTTTTTTTTCTTTCAAATCCCTCAAATATTCTCTGCTTCGATTCTTCCGTAAATTCGATTCCTGTCACAGCCTTTTTAATTATATTTTTATCCACACTCATTCACTCCCAAATTCTTTTTTAATAAATTTCGTCCCCGTTCCAAACGCTTTTTCACAGTCGATTCTGTAATTTTCAAAATCTTACTTATTTCAAAACATTTATATCCTTCTACATAATATAAAAAAAGCACCGCCTTATATTTAGATGGTAATTCTAAAAGGACATCAAATATCTGACTATCTATACTATCCTCAGGATATGTAGTCTTAATTGTTTCAATATTTATATGTGGATGTTGTTTATAAAAACGCAATTTATCTTTGCAAAGATTTATTGTAACTCTAATTAACCATGCCTTTTCGTGTTCATAGGTTTCAAAGAGAGGCTTTTTTAGCATATATTTTATCAATGCATCTTGCACCGTGTCTTCCGCATCATACGTTTTTTTAAGCATTACAATACATAGTTTATACATCATTTCTCCATATTTCTGAAATATCTCCTCAACTGAAGATGTTTCAATCATGCCTCTCACCTCCCAACTTTAGTCCCTTTACAGTAAAACGTTTCAGAATTCCAAAAGGTGACAACTTTATATAGTATTTTTTCATCTTTTAATTTGCACTCATCAAATATTGTTTAATGTACAAATCTCCCAAGCAATAAAAAAATACAAATATGTGTTGGATAATATATATAAAAAAATTTTTTCAAATTTTTCCCTTTGCGATTATTATATAATGCAATAAATGGTGCTGCAAGAACCATCCATGCCTGGGTATAATTAAACAACCCTGGGTAAACCCAATACTGAGATACACTTACAATATAAGAACCTATTAATACAAATACTGAAAAGAAAATCAATGCTACAATCTGATTTTTCTTTTTTTTCATATAATACCATCCAATTCCTAAGATCAGAAAAAATGGAGAATACTGAATCGTAAAAATATTAGGTAAAAATACATTTATTACTGAACCACTAGTCCCTATTATAAGACTTCCTATCCCTACTAAAATAGGTATAAGCATTAAAACTATATGCCTTATAATATGTTCTTTCTTTATAATCATATCAATCAAGTAAATATAAATTGCTGTAAAAAGCCATTCTGGAATTACATTAAATGAGATCTCCGAATGTAATAAATACGATAAAACAATTTCAAGAATGCAAATACATATATGATATTTATACAATCTGAAAATATAACTTTTTTTATCTGATGAATACCGCATAGCCTGTATCACAGCAAAAAGAAATAACGGTGCTGCAATTCGACCCACAATTCTAAAAATACTAACATTTATCGTAGTGTTTGCAAATACATATAAATACAAATGATCAATGGTCATACATACTAATCCTATTATTTTAAGCATTGTATTACTTAAATTAAAAAATATATTGTTCTTAATCCTTTCCATAAATCCCCCTATAAATTCAAAAGTGTAAAAGCCCTTCTATCAATTGCATAGAAGGGCTTTTACAAAACATTAGCCAAAATAACCTGAAATAGAATAACGGTTACCTATAGGGCTGCTATTAAAACGAAAATAAAATTTATCACTATTGCTGTATCCGCCAAGATCATCAGCTGTAATCGTATGTGATTTACTACCACCCGCACTAATTGTCCAACTACTTACAACCGTTTGAACAATAGTTCCTTTATGTACCAAATCAACCTTTACTTTATTACTTGAGCCTGCAGAAAAACTAAATTTTTTACCTTTAACGCTCGTAAAATAATAATTTGTATATAATGTTGAATAATTACTACTACCATCTACATAATATTTTCCATCACTCCAAGACCATTTTGATGTTGGTTCTTGAGTTGTTCTGGCAACAGGTACAAATTTAAATTCTTCATGTCCGTTAACATCGCCTGTAAAACGCACTTCCGGAACACCTTTATCCGCTTCTTGAGTCATCTCTTTATCTGTTTGTGCAAAAACAATCGACGACGGAACACAAAGGCATACCATAACCATAAATGTGAATAATAAACGTTTAAAACTCATTCTTTTGTTTCTCATGTAATTCCTCCCTTATTAGAAATATTATCTTTTTTGCTCCGACTTCCGAATATCTTTCCCATTGGATTCACCCCCTTTATTTTCTCTTTTAATCATAATACGAATACCCGCCCATAATAGTGACATTAATTTACAAATTTTGATAAAAAAATAATATTTTCTGAAAACACAAAGTATTAGCTAAATTAAAAAGTGCAGGAAAGACTACCTACATAACAATCTTTCATCAACCTAAATATAAAACTTCGAATCTATAATTCAAATCCATTAATAAAAGAGCCTATCTTTTCTTGCGTTCTATATCTTCTTCCATTACCTGCTGCATATCTTTCTGTCCACTACGTCTTGCAATTTCTTCCTTTTTCTCATTCAGTTTTGCAAGGACAGATTCTTTTGGACGGTTCTTTTTATCTTTTGGTGCTGCATTATTTTTAAGTCCATCAATCATATTGTAATTTGCTTCCTCTGTGATTTCCGCACTTCGCAGGTATTCCCCATTCTCCATGTACTTTTGCCAGTTATCCAGTTTCGGTTTATAGTCTTCTGCCTGCTCCTGTACTGGCGGGTGCAGAGAATCAAGAATCTTCTGTTTTACTACATCATCAAATCCATTGTAGGTGCTGTCTACAATCACATTGCCTTTCTGATCTAAGACTACATACGCAACATCTTTCCCATACTGCTCATGTTCCATAAGGAAATAATTCTTACCTTCCACCAGCAGATAATCTATTACTTCCCATGTTCCATCTTTTCCAGCTATTTCATAGCCCACTGTATCTTTTGCAAGGCCACCACCTTCTGAAGATGTGCCTTTCATAAAATCAGAAATTTCTATAAAAGTATCTTTATTTACATAGTAAATGGTCATAACACCCTTATCATTAAGGATCAGCACATCACTGGTACTGACTGCATGGCCTTTATAATTGTGCGGCTGTTTCTTCTCCAGCTCCTTTTTTATCTGCTCCGGTGTTTCTCCCGGCTTCATTGTTCCGAGATACACCTGTTCATAATTTTCCATCTGCACAGGAATCTGATCCTTTGCAAGTTCCTCATAGGTTCGGAAAAGAAGATTTCTCAATTCCGGTTTCTTTTTTAGCTGATAAACTGCAAACTGACTTGTACTCATTCTCCATCCACCTCCAGATCTGCTTTATAGATTTCTACCGTTTTCTGCAGTTCTTCATATCCCTCATCGCTAAGATAGTAGAGCTTCTGAATCGTTGTAAAAATCAGTAGTTTCATATCTTCGTCCAGATAGGAAAAAATCTCATCCATCGCTTCCATTGTCTGAATCCGGTTTCCTGCATCAAAAATTGCGACTGCTATATATTCATCTTCCTCAAACCTTACCATCATAATGTTACATCTCCCTTCTTATGTGCCTTGGATTTTTCTTTCGACGTATTCTGCTCCTGCTCTTTTATTTTCGCCTGACGCTCTCTGAGTGCCTGAAGAACGGATTCTTTTCTGCTCTTTGGTTGCGGAACGTTTTCTTTTTGTATAGGCTTCTCCTCTATTTTCGTAAGCTCCTGCTTTTGGGCAAAATATTTTTCCACATCATCCATTGCTTTTTGTACTAATGGACTTTCCTTATAATGCTGAATCATATCCACATCTTCCCGGTCAACTTTTCCCAGTCGCATAAGATCATACGGTCCATCATAATCACTTCCATCATGCAGTTCAAATCCAACACCTTTTATTCCATTCATGCGATCTGCAGGAATCGTTTCATAAATGCGTAATGCTTCTTCAAGGGTAAGGTTCTCATGATACTCACCCATAACAGGAAATTCCATACACTCCGCAACATAAAAAGTGATCGTGGCTTCTGGCTGTTCCTGCTCTGGTTTCCTGGTAAAAGCAGAGAATGTTTCTGCATTTTCCAAACGTGAGAGTAATGACCGGGCAGTGACTACATCACTGTCTATATCCGTTTCTTCCGACACCTCAGTCAGCCAGTCTTTTAAACCTGCTGTATCCTTGTTCAAAATATCCTCTGTAATTTTCTCGACCTGTTCTTCCCTATTTTCAACACTATCTTTATATTCATAGGTATCATACTCATAACTAAAATTATCCAAGTCCACTGCGAGTTTCTTGATTTCCTGCTGATCAAGATAGGCTTCGGATTCCTTTATATATTCTGCTAGGGTAATCCTTTCTTCTGAGATTGGGTTAATGTCTATTTTAATGCCTGCTATTGCCATACCATAGGAATTCAATTCGTTAAAAAAACTATCCTCCCGAATATTTCCCCGATAAGAAAGCACCACATCAAGATCAGAATCTGCACGATACAGGTCATCTCTGCTTCTGGAACCATGTACTCTCGCCCCAATCAATGTAACTTCATTTTCCAGTCCCATTTCTTCCAGAACAGCTCTTGCATGAAATAAAACTTCATATTCAATTTCTGCCCTGCCCATTCCATTCAATGCTGTTTCACATCTGCCAAGTTCCGAAGTGAATCGAACATCTCCACTAGCCAGCACTTCTTTAGAATGACTGATTACCTTATCCCGAAACTCCCTGTCATCAACTTTTACACATTCAACATCTTCCAAGCCTTCATTTTTCAGGCTGGCATACATTGCTTTCTGAATAGAATCTTCTGGATTTCCACAGGCACCTCCTGAAATTTCATGAAGTTTCTGATCATAAACCAGGTATTTATAGCCTTCCTCAGTCGGTTGCACTGTTAAATACATACCAGACATTTTAAATTGTACGGTTATTCCCTCATAATTTTTTAATGCCGCTTCCCTGTCATAACCATCAAAAAAAGCCTTTGGACAATTACGTTCAAACTGTATCTTCTCCATTCTCTCTTCTTCTGCATATTCAATTTCTGCATACAGTTCTTCATAATCCATTACATTTGCATCTTCTATCGAAAATCCTTCTTCCGCTAAAATGTTCTCCATTGCTTCTGAAATAGAAATATCCGGATTATCGTAGACACCGCCATCCAGTTCCAGATAGTCCTTATCATAGAATGTATAATCATAACCATCTTCTACTGTCTGGATTGTAAAATACTGCTCTCCAATCTGGTATGCTATCTCTGTATCATGCCCTGCCAGACTGTTGCCTATATCTTTAAAAGTATTGTATATCTGCGGATTCAGCCATCCTTCTACTTTCTGACAATCATAAATCAGCGTATCTACTCCATTCTTGCACTGGATAAAATCAAGACAGCCTCGCAACGGTGCCGTATTTTCAATTCCAAGAGCTTTCATTTTATGATTAGGCAGAGAGTAATATGCTCCAAGGGCAGCTCCAAGATCCTTATATCGCTCAATCTTCATCCCTCCTTTTGCTTCCAGATCTTCGATCACATAATATTGGTCAATATAATGATTTTCTGGCATTTTCAGGTCAATGCCATTATTTTCTCTGACTTTATGTATCTCGAAAAAACTGAATTTCTGTTCTTCCCCCTGCAGATTCTGTCCGGTCAGTGTCGGCTCCCATGTGTCCGTACTGATTGGCTGCTGTTCCATGATTTTCATAACTGTTCCGTCTGCCAAGATAACTGTTGCCTGTCCTGTAAGATTCATCAGGTCATATACTGTTGCACCATTTTCTTCCAGATATTCTGAAATAGCTTCCCTGGCTTCTTCATCAAATCCATGCCAGATGTCCTCTGCCACCAGTGTTCCATTTTCCGATACGATAATATCTGCTACGTCCTGACCGTATTCCTCACTCCTCATCTGGAAGAATCGCTCCCCATGATACGTTTTCATATCCATCGCATACCAGGTGCCTGTATGTCCGTCTGCTTCATACCCTCTTGTAGTTTCAGTTATATGCTGATTTTTCACACCAAGCACCTCTTCCAATTTCCTGGTACGGATTTCATTCCTTGCCATATCAATGAAACCATTCAGGACTGCCGGATGACTGCTCACAATATAGTCCCTGTTCAGATCCATTCCCCGGCTGATATTTTCCGGAATATCAATGCCATCTGCCCATCGTTTATTGCCATCAGAAAATCTTCCATCATAGGAAAGCTGTTTCAATGTATTTGCCAGAACAAAGGCAACCCGTTCTTCTCCGTATTTCTCAACCACACTTACTGCAGCATCTGGATTTAAACGCATACCGTTAAAGCCCTCTGCGATTGCCTGTTCGATTGCATTTTTACAGTCAATGTTCAGTTTTCTGGAATCCAGGTAAGCATCTACATTTCTCTCCTGCATAGCCTTTTCCAAAGTTCCCATATAAACTTCCGGATATGCTTTTACTGGATTGGCATTTAACATTTCAGCTCTCTGTGCCACAAAGTCCGGTAGTTCTGTAAATCCAAAGGAATCTACATAGTATGCGGTTAATCTACCGCCCCGGTTCGTAATGATCACATCACTGACTGACATAGAGTGTCCGGTAAAATCGTTTGGTCGTTCTATATTAAAACGCTCAAAAAGATTGTCCAGTGTCGTAGCATCTCTCAGTCTTTCACTGTAAACCATCTGATAGTCTTTGCCATCTACGGTAAATCCCATTTCTTTTGCCGCTTCCAGACTTAAAAACTGATATCCTCTTTCTTCCTGGCCACTGTTGATCTGATAAATACCATAACGGTTTCCATCACTCTCTAAAAGAAGTGTTTCTTTGATTTTTGCCTTTTCTTCCGGTGTCATAACCGTTTCCTGACTTCTCCGATAATTTTCCCATTCAAATTTCGTCACTCCGAATAACCCGTCATGCTGTAAAATGTCCCGTTCCAGATTCATAACCCTCTGTGACTGCTCCTGACCGCCAACTGCTCCGGTCAGCCCGTAAACTGTTACTCCATCATGGTGCAGTTCCACTGCCCGTTCCCTGGTAAGCGGAAGCATACTCTCCGAATAAAATCCGGCTTCATGCAATTCTGATAAGCCGATCATCGAATCCGGCAGACTGTCAATCTGTTCCTCCGCTTCTCCAATCAGTTTTAGTACCGCTTCTCTGTTTCCATCCAGAATAGATTCTGCAAGATTCTCTACCAGTTTTTCCATTGCTTTCCTGTCATCCAGTTTATAAGCAAAATTCACGATAAGATTTCTCTGGTCATTGCTGAAAATCGTCCGTTCCTGCTCCAGACGGTTAATGGTCTGTTCTGCATACTGCATGGCACTCATTTCTTCTGTCTGCTCCACAACATCTGCTTCCTGCTCTGGTCTTTCTATCTGAAGTTCTCTGAGCTTTTCCTCAATCTGTCCGATCATATCAGCAGAAGTCTTACGGATGGTGTCCATAGAAGCACGAAGCTCTTTCATATTTTTACCGGAAGACCAGCTTGCAATATAAGAAAAGGAATACTCTGATGTATCCAATCCAAAATGGTTGCATACCACATAGGCAACACTTTCTGCTTCCACTTCCCTTGTAAGCTGGTCTTTTACAATGCCCTCTGCTTCCATCTGGTCACGATCATGTAATACTGCATGTGCGGTTTCATGCACCGCTGTTTTCATGGTCTGTGCCTCACTCATGCCAAGTTGGACAGCAATATATTTATCGACAAGCTGATAAAAGCCTTTTGCTTCCCCGTCAATCTCAATAAAGCGGATAGGAACTGGGGCAACCATTTTTAATGCTTCCATAAAATTATGGTAGATTAGAACATCCCCCTCCAGTTCTGATACCTCAAACTCTGGAATCGGTTCTCCTGTGGTCTGGCTGACATCAAATACTGTCGTAACCCGGAATCTTGTAATGACACGCTCTACTACTTCTGTTTCCGGCTGTCCATCTTCCCCGATCACAATCTCGCCAGTGTCCGGATCAGTCTTTTCAATCTCCTGTTTCTCTTTATACGGAGCCGGGGCAATAATCTGGATGCCCTTTTCCCCTCTTTTTACCTGCCGGTTGAATTTCTTCTGCCATGCCTGATACCCGGCTACCAGTGTTGCTTCCGGTTTCTGCATGGCGATCAACAATGTATTATTAAAACTGTAATTATGGAACTTTGCCATTGTGTTCAGATATTCGGTATATTTTTCTGATGTGAATATTTCTGCAACGCCCTGTTCCAACTGCTCTGTAATCTGCTTTAACTGTTCTTCTCTGTTTGCCATAATCAAATCCTCCATAGAAAAATCCCGCCAAAGCTCTGGTCACTCTGACGGGATACCCTTTATAACTCCTGTTCATGTTTCTTTTTGGGCTTCTGATGTGTTTCACCTGCCTGTTGTTTCTGTTCTTTGAGTCTTTCCAAAACAGACGTTTTATGAACACTGTCTGCGATTCTGTCCTGACGTTCCTCTGGCACATTTACTTCCGGATTTTCCCCGATACCCTCATCCGCCAGAAGATTTTCTCCCCCTTTCTCATCCATATTGAGCATGGCATTTAATTCTGCCAGACGTTCCATTTTTTCACTCAGTTCCGCTTCTTTCGGAAATGGCTTCTGTACCTCTTCCTGTGCAGTCTTTAACTGCTGTTGTACCGTTTCCAGATTCTGCTCGGTATCTGCCAGCTTTTTCTCGATTGCAGAAAGTGCATTATGAATCCTCTGGATATTACCCAGAGTATCCTTTCCGAACTCAATCTTATAAGAACATTTTCCCTTGAGCGTCATGGTATAAGTATTCGACAGGAAATTATATTCTGAAGAAAGTGCAAAACCATGATATTCTCCGATCTGCCCGGCTGATTTTACAGACTTCAAACCGGATGCTGCTGAAATGAGTGCAACTCCTGCTTCTTTTTTATCTGTATACAGCTTTCCACCGACTGTCATTGCAAAGTGGTCATTATCCTGTAAATCTATTCCTTTTACTACATCTGCATCCACACGCATACCGGCAATCTTCTCTTTTAATGCGGTAATCTGTACTGGATACCGCTTTGCAATATCCGATTCCAGACGATAGATCTGACTGGTGTGGTTCGCTTTCAGAAGTTTCAGCTTACTTACCTGCACATCCAGATCCATTTTCTCCTTAATATATTCGTTACCCGTTGCCAGTGCTTTGATCTCTGCATAGGACAATGCCGTATCATCCACATCCTCACAGGCACGAACCGGGGATTTACTGGTCATAATCTGCGAAATAAACTTCTGTTTGTTTTCCAGAATCTGCCACATGTACGAATCGAAAGTATTTTCCGTTACATACCGAAAGATTTTTACCTTATCATTCTGGTTTCCCTGTCTGAGAATACGTCCCTCCTGCTGTTCCAGGTCAGACGGTTTCCAAGGACAGTCCAGATGATGCAGTGCAAGTAGTCTGTCCTGAACGTTGGTACCAGCACCGAGTTTCGGAGTGGAACCCATCAGGATTCTTACCTGTCCGGCCCGCACCTTTGCAAACAGCTCCGCTTTTCTTACTTCCGTATTATACTCATGAATAAATGCGATCTCCTCTTTCGGAATACCCCGTTCTACCAGCTTATTTCTCACATCATCATAAACATTGAATGTTCCGTCATTTTTCGGTGTACTGAGGTCACAGAAGATCAACTGGGTAGCCTGTGTATCTTTTCCGTCCTCCCATACCTGGAAAGCATTCTCCACACAGGCATTTACCTTGCTTTCCCCTGCATCCGGCAACATATCATTTAAAAGCCTCTGGTCTAATGCACATTTTCTTCCGTCATTGGTAATCTTGAGCATGTTATCTACCCTTGGATCTACCACACCGCCACGAACCTTTTCTGCACGTTCTGAAAAGGCTTCCACCATTTCTTTCTGTTCCTCGCTCGGCTTTAATACTTCATTGATATATTCTGCTTCCGGTACAGGAAGATTCAGCATATCTGCAGTCTGAATATCCGCAGCTTCTTTAAATATGGAGATCAGCTCTGGAAGATTAAAAAAACGGGCAAATCGTGTTTTTGCACGATAGCCCGTCCCTTCCGGTGACAATTCGATTGCTGTAACTGTTTCTCCAAAAGTCGCTGCCCACGAATCAAAATGTCCCATTCCCATATTCATTAAAGTATCATACTGGAGGTATCTCATAATGGTGTATAACTCAGTCATGCTGTTTGATACGGGTGTTCCCGTTGCAAACGTAATTCCTTTTCCTCCGGTTATCTCATCCATATACCTGCATTTCATAAACATATCCGAACTTTTTTGTGCATCGGTCTGTGAAATACCTGCCACATTCCGCATTTTTGTGTATAAAAAAAGGTTCTTATAGTTGTGGCTCTCGTCCACAAACAGCCTGTCAATGCCAAGCTGTTCAAAAGTAACCACATCATCTTTTCGTGTCTGGTCATTCAGTTTTTCCAGTTTTGCTTTCAATGTTTTCTTTGTCTTTTCCATCTGCTTGACCGTATATTGCTGTCCTGCTTCCTCTTTTGCCGCCTCAATAGAAAAAGTAATATCTGCAATCTGATCCTTCAGCAATGCAATCTGTCTTTCTCTGGAAAGTGGAATTTTCTCGAACTGGCTGTGTGCAATGATAACTGCATCATAATCACCAGTTGCGATTCTGGAACAAAACCGTTTTCTGTTTGCCGGTTCAAAATCTTTCTTCGTTGCCACCAGAATATTTGCTCCCGGATACAAGCGTAAGAAATCGCTTCCCCACTGTTCCAGCAAATGATTTGGAACCACATAAAGGTTCTTTTGTGCCAGTCCCAGACGCTTGCTCTCCATACCGGCTGCGATCATCTGAAACGTCTTGCCTGCACCTACGCAGTGTGCGAGCAGTGTATTATTTCCATAAAGGATATGTGCCACTGCATTTTTCTGATGCTCCATCAGCTTAATTTCCGGATTCATTCCCACAAACTGGATATGACTGCCATCATATTCCCTTGGCCGGATGCTGTTAAACCGTTCATTATAAATTTTACAGAGTGTTTCCCGTCGGCTCATATCCTTAAAGATCCACTCTTTAAATTCCTCCCGGATCAGTTCCTGCTTCTGCTGTGCCAGGGTGGTTTCTTTCCGGTTCAGTACCCGGTGTTCCCCATTTGCATCATGTATTGTGTCATAGATTTTTGTGTCACGCAGATTCAGGGCATCTTCCAACAGCCTGTAAGCATTTGCCCTCTGTGTTCCGTAAGTTGCCGTAGAAAGCGGGTTATTGCTGCTGTCCACATTCTTTCCTTTTATGTTCCATTGTCCAGTCACTTCCGCATACTGGACTTTGATACGCTCATAATTGATATGCTGTCGTGGTGTATGGAATGTCTCTGCCATGAACTCTGTAATATAGTCTGGAGAAATCCATGTTGTACCAAGCCTTGCTTCAATCTCGGAAGCATCCAGATCTTTCGGCTGTACTCGTTCCAGTGCCTGTACATTGATCATATATTCCGGGTGGTTTTCTGCAAACTGCCTTGCAATGTTCAGCTTCTCCCTGACATTCCCGGAAAGATACTCATCGGATGGCTCCCATTTATCCGTAAGCGGATTCTTGAAGATAACACCCGTAAGCTCCTCTGTGACCTCCTCCACTGTTTTTCCGGTAAGCTCCATCATATAAGGAATATCTACTTTTGCCTTTTCCCCGATGGATACCGCCAGTGCCTCACTTGCAGTATCTACCGATGTTACCGGCTCTGCCCTGCGGATTGTCCTTTTCGTAAATATGTCTGCTTTCCGCTTCAACTCGCCCTTTTCGTCCAAAAATTCAAGGGAAGTTAAAAGGCAATAGCTGCTGTCCATGCTGAACGCTCTTTTATTCGCATTGCTGCTGAGTAGTCCATACTTGGCAGTAAAGCTGTCATAAACCTGATTCAATTCAGCCTGTAAGCTGGCAACCTCTTCATCACTGCATTCTTCCAACTGCCGTTCCAGAAGCCTGTTTGTTGCATCCCGGATGGCAACCATGCCCCTGACACGTTCGCCTGTCACAACGGGAAGTTCCATCTTATTCATAACAGAATTTTCCCTGTAATAAATATCCTCTCCGACAAGTGCAAAGCTAAAGTTCTTAATGTTCGGATCTGCCGGTATGGATACCACCTGTTCTTCCAGTTCCGTATCCGAAATCTCCTGCTCTGTGATGGTTCCCTGGATATGCTTTACCGCTTCTTTTAACTGCTCTGCCAGATCTGCTCCCTCTTTTGCCTTTACTGTCACTTCCTGTTTTCCGTACTGGGTACTTTCTGTTGTAAAATCTCCAAGCACCATTTCCGGATGATCAGCAAAATAGGAATTGACTGTATAGCCTTCCGGTGTAGTTTTTAACTGTACCCAGTCTGGTTCTGTAATTGCAGCCCTGTCCCTTTTCTGGAAAAACAGAATATCCGCAACCACACTGGTATTGGCATTTCTCTGGAAAGCATTGTTCGGTAAGCGTATTGCCCCAAGCAGGTCTGCCCGGTTTGCAAAATACTGTCGGACTTCCGGATTCTGTTTATCCATTGTACCGCTTGATGTGACAACTGCCACCACTCCGCCCGGACGTACCAGGTCTAAGGATTTTGCAATAAAATAATCATGGATCATAAAGTGGTATCTGTCATATTTGCGGTCACTGACCTGATATGCCCCAAACGGTACATTTCCAATCACGCAGTCAAAAAAGCTGTCCGGGTAACTGGTTTCCTCAAATCCCTGTACTGCAATCCTATTCTTCTGGTAAAGCTGTTTTGCAATTTGCCCGGAAACCGGATCAAGCTCCACGCCGTACATATTTGTGGCACTCATGCTTTCCGGTAAAAGTCCCATAAAGTTACCTACTCCACAGGATGGCTCCAGGATATTTCCCTGTTTCAGTCCCATGTTGTCAAGTGCTTCATACATTGCTTTGATGACTGTCGGGGAAGTATAAAAAGCGTTCAGGGTTGACGCCCTTGCTGCACTGTATTCTTCTGATGTAAGGACTCCTTTTAACTGCGTGTATTCCTCTGCCCAAGCACTGTTTCTTTCTTCAAAAGCCTGTGGAATACCGCCCCAGCCAACATATCTTGACAACACTTCCTGTTCTTCCGGTGTTGCCAATCTCTGCTCCTGTTCCAGTTCTTTCAACAGCCGGATAGCTTCCATATTTGCTTTAAACTTTGCCTTCGGACCGCCAGAGCCAAGATCATCGTCCGTAATATGGAAATTATGAGGTTCCTGCTCTACAATCTGTTCTTTTATATCTTCCGGTTCTATTTCTTCCTCTGGTTTTATTTCCGGTTCTTCTTCTGGTTCACTGATAATTTGCTCCGGTTCCGTATCTTCTATATCTTCTTCTGGTTCGGAAGCACTCACAATATCAAATAAAGACATCTGGTATCCATTTAAGCCATCTGCCTGATCTGGTACTTCCTGTACCGGGAAAATCGTATAGCTGCCTTCCACATACTGATGTACTTCCGTCAAAAGCTGTAATTTCTTCTCATAAGTTTCATTCACTGCTTCAAAATCCAATGGCAGCATTGCCAGGGCATCATCCATCGCCTGTAACAGTTTCTGCGACTGCTCCGAATCATTCAGCATAACAGGAAGTTCTTTTCTTGCTTCTTCATTAAAGAAATCCTGCTTAAACGGACGCTCGATTTCTTCTGGCATTCTTGCATAAAAACTGATTACTTTTCCTGCAATCCGTTCCCTCTCATATTCCGGCATACGGGAATAATCTGCAGAACGTAAGAACTGCTGATTATCAATCAGATAGCCGATTCTTTTTGCAACTTTTGCCCAGGGCAGCAACACCGAGGTATCTGGATTCCCATAGTCCCCTCTCTCCAGTTTCAAACCTTTCCCGTCATAATCTGCATGTGAATTATCTGCCCCACATAAAGCATGGCTCTGACCGCCTATCCCATATTTTTCCTTGATAAAATCTGTCCTTGCCTTATCATCTTCATTCAGGAGATAAAAAGAATAGGTAGAAAGCCTTCCATCCGAATATGGCCCTCCACCGGCAAGAAAAGCATCTATTTCATCCTGCGTAATAAATACCTTATGTTCCTGCCATGTGAATTCATCTCTTGCACTGTATGGAATTACTTCTGCAGCAAATTTCTGAAACTGACCGGATATTCTGATCGGATTATAGGTGCGGAACCGCATAATGCTTTTATCTTCCTCATAAGCCATCGCCAGTCCTTCCAGACGCTCATTCAGATCTGCCAGCCACTGCGGATCTGTCAGTTTCTCTTCCAGATAATCAGTAATTTCTGGATAAATACTGTGAAGATGTGGCAAATCTTCTTCATCAAAGACAAGTTCTGCTACCCCCTCTGCCATATCCGCTTTCATATAGGCAAGTGCCTGGGCATGTTCCTTTATTGCATTCTCCCTTGCAACATCAAGTACGGACTGCGGTGCATACTCGCCTTGTTTCAAAAGCTGATGGATACGACCACTCACATCTTCCCAGGATAAAAACGCTTTATCCAGAATCTGATCAGTAACGGTATGCCCTACTGCAATCTGCAATCCCGTTTCGTCAAACCAGACAGAATATTCCATTCCATTGATTTCAAAACCTTTTCCACCAGTTCCATACTCCCGCTTTACAAACTCCGTATATTCTTCCGGTGTCTGTTCACTCATAAAATTATAGATAATACGAAGCTGGCTTTTACTTCGGTTTCCCCCGGTTCTTAAAACCTCATCAACCACTTCACTTGGAATGGCAATCTCCCCTGCATAGAGGGCAGCTATTCTGTTTTCAATTTCCCTTTTCTGTTCATTTACAGATGGAAGTTCGGGCAAAGATAAAGCAGAGGCGATTTCTTCCTCTGCTTTACTTAACTGATCTTCACTTGTGTCTTCAATTAGTTGTATACCAATTCCGTCAAGATGCTCTCTTCCGCTGTTGCCATCAGACTGTTCATATGGGCTGTCCACGCCATCGGGTTCTCCTCTTTCGACGGTGCCGGATTCTTCTCCAACAGTTTCTCCATCTGTACTTCCAATCTCTTCTGTGCTGTTTTCTCGATCTCCTCCAGATGACGGTTCAGTTTCCCAGTCAGCAACAGGCTCTGATACAGGCTGTTCTTGTGTTCCTTCAGAAATGTCCTCCGCAGCATTCCGTATTTCCCGATCTGTGCTTCTGTCTCCTGGATTGTCAGATTCGGAAACAGATAATCCCCTTTGCGATGATATGTCAGTTCCATGCTCATTTCCTCCTTCATTTTCCTGTGGATATTCGTTTTCTATGATTCTGTTGTTGTTTTCTTCGCTTTCGCGAATTAACGTGTTAAATTTATTATAATTCCTTTCTTCCGAATTTTCAATACCCTTTTTCATTTCTTCTAATGAAATACGGTGTACAAATCTTCCAATATCCACTAACACAGACTCACTGGCCATGCTCGTTGCATTTCCAATAAATGTCAGCACTGATAAGCTGTTATAATCTGTGATATGTACAAAGTCCATTTCTTCCTGCCGTTCCAACGGATCAAGCCCACATCTGGAAGCCAGAGTATAATAAATGCTATCTGTCAACAGACTGCGAAATTCGCTGCGGATGGTATCTTCTTCCAGCTCCTCCAGGTACGTTCCTTCTGTCATATACGTCAAGCCATCCAGATATTCATCCAGGTTTTCTTCCACCATGTATTTTGCTGTTGCCATCAGTGCATCAGAAAGATTTCCTGCGTCCTTAGCTTCCAGTCCGTAAACTTCTTCTAAATGGTTTAATAAGGCATCTTGTTGTTTCTCCTGCAACTGCCACAAATACGGTGTTCTTCCACCTTTTACCTTATGAGTATCCTGAATATCAAATACATACCGGAGTCTTGTTTTCTGCATGGTTTCATCTAAAAGAGCAATTCCCTTTGCTCCTCGATTTACCCACCGCAGCATTTTTTCATTCCATAATTCCAAAGAAGCACAGGCAGTTGCTTTTGGACGCTGTGCGTGGATCAAAAGCTGATCCATAAATGGATACCGATACAGTCTGGCCGCAGTATCCAGATAATTCATCCAGTCTCTCGGTGAACTGCTGATACGGGTTGCATGATATTCTGCAAGTCCCCGTATCTCATCTAAATGAGCCATAACTCATTCCTCCTTCCGTCTGTGCTTTATTTCTTCTTTTTAGGAAACTCAAGACTGAATCTGGCTTTTCCATCTTCCAGCCCCAGTACCAGATCGGCATCAAATTTGCTGTCTTTTTTCTTGGAATACAGTCCTTTCACATGGGTACGCCCCTTTTTCAGAAGCTCCACCGCCATCTTTTTATCCATCGACTTTTTCATATTTTCCAGAAAGCGGTTCGACTTCCACAGAGCAAACTGACAGTTTCTGTCAGAACAGTAATAATTGATTTTTCCCTCGTATACTTCTGAACCACACACTGGGCATTTTCCAATCACTTCCCTTGCAGTCTGAAAACGATTCCGTTCTTCTTCCGGGATTGCCCTGCACAAAGAAAGAATCTCATTAATCATGGATACAATCCCATTCATAAATTCATCTTCCTGGATTTTCCCCTTTTCCATCATCAGAAGCTGATTCTCCCATTCTGCTGTCAGGCTTGCAGATTTCAGATTCTCCGGCATTACATGAATCAACTCACATCCTGCTACTGTAGGAAGAATCTGTTTTCCTTTACGTTCTGCATAGCCAGAAACTACCAGCTTTTCGATGATATTGGCTCTGGTTGCCGGTGTCCCAAGTCCTTTTTTCTCTGTTTCAGAATCAAATTCCTTATTCCCTGCTGTTTCCATTGCAGCAAGCAGGGTATCTTCGGTAAACATCTTCGGCGGAGAAGTGTAATGTGTACTCTTCTCTGCTTTCACAGAGGCAAGAGTCATTCCTTCCTCATATCCTTCTGGAAGTTCTGTCTTATGATCCGGTTCATCAGATTTCTTATCCTTTACACAGTATTTCCGAAAGGCTTCTTCCACTTCTTTGAAGCCCATCTGCACAGGCAGCTTCCCTTTTGCAGTAAACTCATGTTCTTTGCACTGTACGGAAATTTCTGTCTGCTCATAAAGGTACTCTTCCCCTGTTGCCTGAACAAGCTGCTGTCCGATCAGCATCAGCAGATTTTTCTTTCCACTGGAAAGTCCTCCCATGCCTTTTTCCATTGCTTCTTTTGTCGGCAGTATTGCATGATGATCAGATACCTTTGCATTATTAACCACACGATCTATGTTTTCTCCAGTCTGTTCAGATTTCAGAAACGGAAGAAAATCTGTCATGCCTTCGACAAGCATTTTTACCGTTTCTTTCATATCTTCGGTTACATACTGACTGTCTGTTCTCGGATAGGTAACCATCTTTTCTTCGTACAGCTCCTGCAGCATATCCAGTGTCTTCTGGGCAGTGTATCCGAAAAAACGATTTGCTTCCCTCTGCAGACTGGTCAGATCATAAAGTTTTGGTGGGAAAGTCTTTTTCTGTTCTCTTTTTACCCTTGTGACCAGTGCTTCTGCCCCATCACAAAGTTTTCTTAATTCTTCCGCTTCCGTTTCTAACGGGATACTCTCTGACGTTACCGTAAGTTTCCCATCTGACAGGGAAACCTTATAATAGGCTTCTTTCTTGAAATGCTCAATTTTCTCTTTTCTTTCTGTCAGCATGGCAAGCGTTGGTGTCTGCACTCTGCCAACTACCAGACGTTTAAAATATCTGGTTGTGTAAGCTCTCGTTGCATTCATTCCAATCAGCCAGTCCGCCTGTGCCCTGCATACCGCAGCATTACAAAGCCCTGCATATTCTCTCCCGTCATTTAGGGACTGGAATCCTTTCAGGATCGCTTCATCTTCCATTGAGCTGATCCACAGACGCTTCACTGGTTTTCGACAGTCTGCCAGATCATAAACTCTTTTAAAAATCAGTTCTCCTTCTCTTCCAGCATCACAGCCATTAACCAGATACGCTACATCTTCCCGGTTCATTAAGCTACACAACACTTCAAACTGCTTCTTTTTATCTTCTGATACCTGTACTTTCCATACTTCCGGGATGATCGGCAAATCCTCAAACTGCCATTTTGCATATTTTTCGTCATAAATTTCCGGTGGTGCATATTCTGCCAGGTGTCCCAGACACCAACTGACAATGCAACTGTTCCCCTCCAGATACCCATCCTCTCTCTGATAAGCAGATAAATTTTTTGCAAGACTCTGTGCCACACTTGGTTTCTCTGCAATTACTAAAAATTTCGCCATATTTTCCTCCTGTTCCTGTCAAAAAGGCAGTCCATAAAGAACTGCCCTTTCTCCATACCTTATGATTTTTCGTTATTTCTGCTGGTCTTCTGCATTTTCTTCATCTTCATTGATGTAACTGTCATCAGCAAATTCCAGACCTTCCTCTACAATTCCGTCCTCTTTTTTCTTTCGGAATTTACTTAAAGCAAAAGCAGCTAAAACGCCGAATGCCAGCACAATGCCTCCACCCAGGACTGCAGAACCAAACATTTTATTACCACTGGATTCCTGTTTTACTTCTGTTTCTGGCTGTACGGTAGTTTCCGGTTCTGGTGTTGTGGTTATTTCCGGAAGAACAACTGCAGATTCCTCTTTTTTCTCAGTTTCTTCATTTTCATCTAAGAACTCTGCCAGATCCTGTTCATCTACCAGTGACATCATGTACACATTTTCAGAAGTACCGGAACGGTCAATAACCATATAAAAGGTATTTCCATTCTTTGTCTGGACAGTCAGAAACTGCTTGGAGCTGTCATTCTCCTTATCATCCACAAGTTGTCCGTTTCCCGGCGTGGAAAATGGTGTTCCCTCTGTGGCAGGCTGCTCCGCCGGCTGTTCTTCTATCACCTGTTCCGCAGTTTCAGCCTGCTCTGCGTTTTCATTTGCCTGTGCAAAAGCGGTCACACTGGCAGAACCAATCAGCATCGTTGCCGACAACATAATCATTAAAACTTTTTTCATTACTTTATTCTTCATCTTCCAAATCCTCTCTTTCTTCTATCAGTCCGGTTGACATTTCGCTATCCATATTTTCTTCTTTCTTTATACCCGTTTCAGAACTATCCATAGAAAGATTGCCCTCTTCATCAAACTGCATGGTAACTGTTCCGTTCTGAATTCCATCCAGAAAAGTCAGCATCTTTCGGCTGTCCATCTTCATGGAACGGATTGCCTTAATAATTTCTGCATCTTCCATCTGCTTTTTCTGGATTCTCAGTTGCCTTACATGCTCCTGCAGTTCCAGAATCTTGTTTTCAGTTTTCTGAATGTCATCCAGAACCTTTTTTAACCGCATATTCATCTCTTGTTCGCTCCCTTCTAGTGAAGTCTGCCAAATGCCATAAAATGTTGCTGCCAGTAAGAACTTGCAATGCTTGTATATTGAATCGGATTTCCACAATGAATCATCATGTTATTTCCTACATAAATTCCAACATGGCTCGCTCCCGGCGTATCATAAGTTCCCTGGAAAAAGATTAGATCTCCCGGCTTTGCATCAGATGGAGATACATAGGAACAATAAGAACGAAGCCCGTCCGCTGTTGTTCTTCCCACGTTCCATCCATTTCCGCAATTATTGATTACCCAGCATACAAAACCAGAGCAGTCAAAACTGGTAGATGGCGATGCACCGCCCCAGACATACGGATAACCAAGATATTTTTCCGCTTCCCGGATCATCTTGGCAAACTGCGGATCAGAAAGTGCTTCTGCCGGAATATCATATCCAAAGCCTGCCCCACCTGTCGGAATTGTGTTAAGGTCAAACAGATAATCACGATTTCCATAGTATTTGTTGTAAGCGTCATACTGCTCCTGTTCCTTATCTGTCATACGGTTTCTTAAAACTGCATCCAGGTTATGGTTCGTAAGTGTTACATCCAGCCGGTTCACTTCTCTTGTTGTCGTTACTTCCACTTCCTGACTTCCATTGCTGTCTGCTATGTATGCTTCCCAGGTCCGATGCCCATGTGCTGACGCAGAAGCATGATCGCCATAAAATACATCAAACTGCACACCATACTGTGCAAAATTTCCGGTATCCTCAACTACATACTCCACGCCATTCATAATGACATGGGTTCCCATTGGCACAAATGGATTGGAAGCATCTACCGCAATCGTATGATTTGCCTGTGGATAGGCTCCACTTGCTGTCGGGCCTCCACTCCACTGTCCGCAACAGATCGGGCAGTTACAATATCCACTGGTTACAACCTGTCCCAATGATTCTCCAACCCTGACCGTTTTCTTTTCTGTTACGGTTTCTCGTGTCGAATCCGTATATAAGCCATACTGTTCCTTAAAAATATCCTGAATCTCATCTGCAACCTCTGCATAGGTAAAACCGCCGTACTTGACTGTCAGATAAGAAATGAGTTGATACGGATTGTGTCCGATCTCATCAATCTGGAACTGGAACTCGTCATAATCGGAATGGTTTGTTTTCATCTGATTGATCTGTTCATTCAGTGCATTTTCCAAAGCCACATAAGCATTTTCCGCAGCATAAATATCTGCATCCTCGCTGGAATAACTGGTAGAAATAATAGCATTGGAACTTCCTTGGAATAACGCAGCACAGCTTGACAGACTCGTCGCCATCAACGCAAACAGCAGAACCAGAACTCCTATGGACAGGAGGATATTCCTGTTCTGTGCCACAAGCTCCTTGACCGCAGCTTTGGCTTTTTCTGTAAATCGCTGTGCATTTACAAGCACTGCATCTTTCACAGCCTTTCCCTGTTTCGCAGCCTGATACTGCTTCTGGTAACGCTTTTTCTGCAATAATTTCTTTAAGGCAGACTGCTTTTTCTGCTCTGCTTCTTTCTGAACCGCCCTTTTTGCTTCATCGGAAGCACTGGTGCCAAACTGCAGGCGGAATTTTTCTGTTTCTTCCAGAACAGATTCCCTTAACCGGTTATTTCTCTGTCGGTTCTCTTTCAATCGTTCCCGAACGTAAACAGACTTTCTTGCAAGACTTTCTCCTGCAAGCTCCATCTGACCTGCCGCATCAAGAGCAGCATTATCATCGGTATCTTCTCTGACCTTTTTCTGACCATAATCAGATACCGTTTCCGAAACGGCGGAAGCTCCCCTTTTTGCCATCCCACTGCCAGGAATCACACCCTTGCTTTCATCTTCAAAGGAAAGCCGGGATTTTGATTTCTTCTGTTCTTTTCGTATCTGTTCCCTTTTTGTCTTGCCTTTGATCTCTTCCCGAAAATCTTCCATTGATTTTTCATCAACTTCTGACTTTTCATGGTAGCGTTTCTGCTCTTTTGCTGCATAGGCTGTGACCATCTTTTTCTTTCGATTCTGCCTGTCCGTTTCTGTTATTTCAGAATCACGTTCAAATTTCCGTTCCGGATGCCCCCGGATACTTTCTTTCCGAAGTCTGGAACGTGAAACAGACGGAGATTTCTCCCCGCCTGCTTTATCATCACTCATTTCTGAGTTTTCCATTTCTTCCGCTTCTGCAATTTCTTCCTGTTCCAGAAAAGCATGTCTGGACTGCAGCCTGTGCTTTCCTTCTGTCACTTCCTCAACCGTTTCTTCTGCAGTATGAGTTTTTCTGACCTTTCCAAAGTCCAGCTCCTGTTCCCTGTGTCCGGCTGTTTTCTTCTCATCTGCCTCACGCCCGGTAATTCGCTTTTCCTTTTTACTGCGAAGATTTTTTTCCCGGAGTCCATCCCTGCTCATCTTCTGGACAGTCTTGTCCCTTGCTTTATATTCATGCTCTTGCATGGTCATCATCTCCTGATCTATGGTAATTTTCCGTTATTTTTCTTTGCAACCAGTACCATACGCCCATTTTTCTGGGAATACTCACAAGTAGACAGTGTAAGTAACTTATCTCTGTATTTTGCTGTTGTTCCTGTTTGATAAAGTGATTTTTCCTTAACGGAGGCAACAAATTTTTTATAATCATCCACTGTTCCCGCTTTGATAAAACTGTAATAATCAAAATCATTTCCTGTATAAACGGGTGTTGTAAATACTGCAAATATCTGATACTGTTCATTTCCCCATATCGTGCGGAACAGGATTGTCGGATGTTCTTCATAAAATCCTTCGTCCTTATATTTTTCAAGGTCAGCAAACATCTTCCCACTGTTCATGTGATGTCCATATATGATCAGATTGTCCGAATCTCCTGGTACACATTCCTCTGCCAGAAATAAACAGCCATTTGCAGAATATTCCCCGTTAAAATCCCGATGCAGATAATAATTTTTATCTCCGGGCCGGTACATGACCGGATAATCTATTCTCGTCCCATCAATGGTCAGCCAGCCAATACAATCTGAATTTTCTTCATGCAATGCCAAAATTCCAGCATCTACCTCTAAATCGTCGGAAGTATCTTCTTCTGGATCGTCCTCTTTTTCCTGCATAAGTTCCTGCAACTCTTGCTGTAATTGGTTATCCTGTCTTTCCTGCATAAAAAATCCCATCAGGAAATACAGACTGATCGTAAGCAATATAACGGATATAGAAAGTAACAATCCTGCCACCCATTTTCTCATACTCTGCTGTCACCTCTTTAACTATCATCTCTGCCTTTGATGCCGAGTTTTTCACGCTTCTCTACATCTTCCGGCTTCGATGACATTAACGCATAAAGCATAAGGGTATTATCGAATCTGTCCTTAAATGGAATAATTGTATTTCCATAAAAAATCAGCCCTTCTCCCTCTCCACTGTTTGTTACATAGGAAAGCTGGTGTGTTGAAATATTAAGCTGTTTTGCCAGAATCTGTCGATCCCCGGATGCCTGGTTGAGCATCAGGATAAAATCTGAGTTTTCAAAGATATTCTCGATTTCCCTTGATGCAAGCAGATCGTAGGGTAGGGTAAAGGCGCCTTGCCGCCGTTGGCGGTAGGTTTCCTACAC